>NZ_KB900617.1:245546-586215 GCF_000379025.1 Orenia marismortui DSM 5156 | reverse complement strand
CCAAAAGCTAACAATACGGGGATGTGGTGGAGTTGGTTTACCACGCCGGCCTGTCACGCCGGAGGTCGCGAGTTCGAGTCTCGTCATCCTCGCCATTTATACGAGCTAACTTAGCTCAGCTGGTAGAGCAGCTGACTTGTAATCAGCAGGTCGTCGGTTCGACTCCGACAGTTAGCTCCATTAAAAATTATATAAAGGTTTAATTTTATCGTTAGATTTTCAACTGTATTATATTTGAATTTTGGGGATATAGCTCAGCTGGGAGAGCGCCGCCCTTGCAAGGCGGAGGTCACCGGTTCGATCCCGGTTATCTCCACCAAAATTTGACCTATATTATGGGCCATTAGCTCAGTTGGTAGAGCATCTGACTTTTAATCAGGGTGTCGGAGGTTCAAATCCTCCATGGCTCACCAATTTAAATTAAATAACTTAATGTCGCGGGGTGGAGCAGTTGGTAGCTCGTCGGGCTCATAACCCGAAGGTCGTTGGTTCGAATCCATCCCCCGCAACCAAAATATGGCGAGATAGCTCAGTCGGTAGAGCAGAGGATTGAAAATCCTCGTGTCCCCGGTTCAAGTCCGGGTCTTGCCACCATTTATGCGAAGGTGGTGGAATTGGCAGACACGCTAGACTTAGGATCTAGTGCCGCAAGGCGTGTGGGTTCGACTCCCACCCTTCGTACCAATAAGTTAAGCGGGAGTAGCTCAGTTGGCTAGAGCACCAGCCTTCCAAGCTGGGTGTCGCCGGTTCGAGTCCGGTTTCCCGCTCCATTACATGGGTCTATAGCTCAGTTGGTCAGAGCGCACGCCTGATAAGCGTGAGGTCAGTGGTTCAAATCCACTTAGACCCACCATTATGTGCCTGTAGCTCAGCTGGACAGAGCAACGGCCTTCTAAGCCGTGGGTCGGAGGTTCGAATCCTCCCAGGCATGCCATTTGAATTTTTGAAATAGAAAATCAAATACTATGGTGGATGTAGCTCAGTTGGTTAGAGCGCAGGATTGTGGCTCCTGAGGCCGTGGGTTCAAATCCCATTATCCACCCCATTTTATTTAAAATACCTTTTTGAGGTATTTTTTTATTTTTTGGGTACTATTTTTTAATATTAAAGATTTTATATGTTATTTATTTTATAAACAAGTAACTTAGTGTAAAATAAGTGTAGGTAAATTTAATCAAAAAATTAGAAAAAGGACTCCTCTTTTGATAAAGTGTTAAGTACCTAATCAAAACACATCAAGGAGGAGTCCCTATGGATACAATTATACAGCAGTTTGGAGAAAAAATTAAGGATAATTCAGAAGAATTTTTAAAAAATATTCTATTGAGTGATAAAGAAGATATTTCAGACTTTATAAATACTCTAAGAAAAGACTTTGATGAATTAGGTAAAGANTTGTGTAAGTATATTATAGAAGTAATAGATGAAGTAATTAAGGAAAGTCCTGAGCGTAAAAAGAATTGGAAGATAGTAAGAAAAAAGAAGAGAAAATTGATAACAGAGTTTGGTGAAGTTGAATTTGAGAGAAGGTATTATAAATCTAAGTTCAATAAAGAGTATGAACATTTAGCAGATAAAAAATTAGGTATAGATAAGTATCAAAGGATAGATACTGGCTTAGAAGCAAAGATAGTAGATTTATCAATTGATAAATCTTACGCCAAAGTAGGAGAGGAAGTAGTGAATAATTTAACTATAACAGGTCAAACAGTTATGAATAAAATAAGAAAATTAGGTAAAATAGAAAACGATAAATTAAGTAATCCGAAAGCAAAAAGAAAGATTGATTATTTATATATAGAAGCTGATGAAGACCATGTTTCTTTGCAAAACGGGAAGAATGCTGTACCAAGATTAGTTTATGTTCATGAAGGAATTATTAAAGAAAATGGTAGAAATAAGTTAAAGAACAGTTATTCCTTTTCAGGTATGTATAACAAGTCGGAAGACTTGTGGCTAGAAATTATGGACTATATAGAGGATATTACGACTTTGATAGCATAAAGCAGATTTATATTGCAGGAGATGGGGCACTTTGGATTAAAGAGGGTTTAAAGTGGTTGCCTAAAAGTAAGCAGATACTAGATAGATATCATTTAAATAAGTATGTTTTAAAGGCTACAGGACATGCCCAAAAGCTTAGATTTGATCTTTGGCAAGGAATAAATAATTTAGATAAAGTACAGATAAAAGAGATATTTAGTGAATTGATATCTCAAGCTGAAAAGGAATCTAAGAAGAAAGCGATAAGACAAAGTAGAAGCTATATTTATAATAACTGGGCTGGAATAGTAAACTATTATAAAGATGAAAATGCTATTGGTTGTAGTGCTGAAGGTCATGTTAGTCATATATTATCAGATAGATTAAGTTCAAGACCAATGGGTTGGTCTGAAGTAGGAGTAGATCAGATGGCAAGATTAAGGTCTTTTAAATTTAATGGAGGAACAGAATACGAATTAAAAGAAATTATTCTAGAGAAAGCAAGAAAAGAGCAAAAAGAAGAAAAAATAGTGGAAATAGAATCAAAAGTAGTGAAAAATAATTTGAAAAAGAAATTTGCTGAACCAAGCAATAATATCCCAAGTATAAATAAAGGAGTAAGAACTAGACTGTTTAAAGCAGTAAAGTCATTGCTTTAATTATCAAAAGAGGAGTTTTAAACTTTTACCTACAGAAACTTGACACTATCAAACAAGTAATTATATCTTGAATTATAAGGAAAAATGATATATAATTACCTTATATTAACTTTATAATAAAAATATTTACTTCAGGAAGCGATGAAATATAATCTAAATTTGGTCACCTTATGGATTATATAGAGCAAATGGTGAAACCGCCCTAAATTCTAATTTGAGGATTTAGGGTCTTGTTATTTTGTATATCAAATTAAGACCTTAAATTTTATGGTTTTAATTAAATAAATTATTAATTAAGAAGGAAATTATTAAATAAGGCAGAATATATTATAATATACCATAATATAGATCATAGGTAAATTATTAGATGGATTATAGTAAAATAAATACTATATTACATAATAAGGTAATAAAATATATGAGATTGTATAGAAAATACTTGTAAATAGGTTTATATGTTTATTGCTTGTAGGTATTTTGGTATTTATAGTACAAACGGGGGATATATATGATTAAGAAAAAAAGATTAGGAGATATTTTAGTTGATGCAGATTTTATTACAGAATCTGACTTACAAAAGGCTTTAAAAATTCAAAGAGGGAGCGACCAAAGGCTTGGATCGATTTTACAAGAATTAGAATTAGTTACTGAACAGGATTTGGTTGAAGCATTAGAATTTCAATTAGGAATTCCTCAGGTTGATTTAGAAAAATTTATAATTGAGAGTGATGTTATAAGTATGATTCCTCCAGCTTTAGCTCATAGACACCATGCTATCCCTATTAAGAAAAAAGGGAATATCCTAACTGTAGCCATGGAAGATCCTTTAGATGTATTGGCTATCGATGATATTAGACTCAAAACACATTGTGAAGTTGTTCCTGTAATTGCAACTAAAACGGAGATAAAGCTTGCCTTAGAAAGATACTTTAGTAACAATGAAATATTGAATGAGTTTTTAGAAGATATGGTGGAAGTAAAGGATTCTAATGAAGAGAGTGAAGAGGTACAGGTTGATGCTTTACGTGAAATGGTAGATGATGCTCCGATTGTAAGGCTAGTGAATAATATAATTGCTGATGGAGTGAAATTGAGAGCAAGTGATATTCATATTGAGGCTCATGAAGAAGATATTCAAGTAAGGTACAGGGTTGATGGAATATTACATACAGAGATGAATATTCCTAAGAATGTTCACGCAGCATTAGTTTCTAGAATAAAAATAATGTCAGATTTAGATATTGCGGAAAGAAGAATACCACAAGATGGTAGAATTCAAATGATTATAAATGGCAAAGAGATAGATTTGCGTGTATCTACCTTACCTACTGTAAAGGGTGAAAAGGTTGTTATGAGGATTTTGGATAAAAGTAATTTGATGTTAAATCTAGATGATTTGGGTTTTTTACCAGAACATTTAGAAACTTTCAAACAGATGATTTCTCACCCTCATGGGATGATATTGATTACTGGGCCTACTGGTAGTGGTAAGACAACTACTTTATATTCTGCATTAAGTTCTTTAGATAATGAAAAAGAAAATATAATTACTGTTGAAAATCCAGTGGAATATAGGTTAGATGGTATTAATCAGGTTCAAACTAATGATAAAGCAGGTTTAACTTTTGCAAGTGCATTACGTTCAATTTTAAGACAAGATCCAGATATAGTTTTAATTGGTGAGATTCGTGATAGAGAGACAGCTGAGATTGGAATTAATGCTGCCTTGACTGGTCATTTAGTATTAAGTACTCTACATACTAATGAAGCAGCAGGTGCGCTATCAAGGATGATAGATATGGGAGTAGAACCTTTTCTGGTTTCTTCTTCAATAGTAGGCGTCGTAGCTCAGCGTTTAGTAAGAAGAATATGTCCTGATTGTAAAGTGAAATCTAGGGAAAAGTTAATAGATAAAGATTTAGAGAAGTATCTAGGAGAGGGAAATTATACTATTGATTTTTATCATGGTAGAGGATGTAGAAGGTGTAATGATACTGGCTATCGTGGGAGGGCTGCTGTACATGAAATATTAGAAATAGATAATGAGCTTAAACGAATGATAGTTAAAGGTGCATCCACTGGTGATATAGCTGAAAGAGCAATAGAAAAGGGAATGATTACTCTTGAGGCTTCAGGTTTACATAAGGTTAATAGTGGTGTTACTACTTTAGAGGAAGTAATGCGAGTTACTAGAGTACAGTTAGGAAAACCAGAATTTGTTGAATGACAGGGGGTAGACTTATGAGATTAGACGAAATATTAAAAAAAGCGATTAAAATAGAAGCTTCTGATATTCATTTGACTGTAGGTGCATCTCCTATGGTTAGAGTTAAAAGTAAGTTGGAGGCTATTGGAGAAGAAATATTAACTCCCGAAAAGATGCTTAATTTAGTTTCAATGATGATGCAAGAACCTCAAAAAAAGATCTTTCAAGAAAAAGGGGAAGTTGACTTTGCTTTTCATTTAGATTCAGGTGAGTTTGATCACCGTTTTAGAGTTAATGCCTTTCATCAAAGAGGAAGTGCAGGAGCTGTTTTAAGAATTATTCCCCATGAAATTCCTAGATTAGAGGAATTAGGTTTGCCTTCAGTTCTTGAAGAGATTGCATTAAAGCCTAGAGGATTATTTTTAGTTACTGGCCCTACAGGTAGTGGTAAATCTACTACTTTAGCTTCTATAATAGATTTAATTAATGAAAAGTTAGACAGGCATATTATAACTTTAGAAGACCCAATTGAATATGTTCACCATCATAAAAAATCTATAATTAATCAAAGGGAGATAGGGTCTGATACTCAAAGTTTTGCTAATGGCTTACGTTCTTCATTGCGTCAAGATCCAGATATTATTTTGGTGGGTGAGATGAGAGATTTAGATACTATTTCTACAGCAATTACTGCAGCAGAAACTGGTCATTTAGTTTTAGCTACTCTACATACTAATGGAGCTGCAGAAAGTATTGAAAGGGTCATTAATGTATTTCCCCCACACCAGCAACAACAAGTTAGAACACAGTTAGCTCTTAGTTTAGTAGGAGTTTTCTCTCAACAACTAATGCCTGGAATTGATGCTTTGGATAGAATAGCAGCTACTGAATTATTAATTTCTAATTCTGCAGTTAGAAATTTAATCAGGGAAGGTAAAATTCATCAATTGGAAACGATTATGCAAACCAATAAAGATATAGGAATGCATACTATGGATTCTTCATTAAAAGATTTATATGCTAGGGGTGAAATAAGTTGGGATCAAGCTCTAAGTAGAGCTAATGATACTAAGCTTCTAAAGAATTTAATTTAAAATTATATTAAGGGGGGTGGCAGTTATTGCACAGGTATTCTTATACAAAGCTAGAGATTCGCAAGGTTCATTGACTGAAGGTTTGATAGAAGCAGAAAATGAAGAGATCGTAGCAAGGAGGTTAAGGGATAGAGGGTTTTATATAACCTCTATTGAGAAGGAAGAGCAAGAAAAAAAGAGCTCTAATATAAAACTTCCTTTCTTGAATAGGGTCAAATTAAGTGATTTAGCTCTATTTTGTCGTCAGTTTTCTACTATGATTAATTCTGGTCTTTCATTGGTCAAGTCACTAGATATCTTAACAGAGCAGACTGAGAATTCTAAATTAAGGGAAGCTGTAGGCAATATTAAGGAAAAAGTGGAAGGTGGAATGGCACTATCTACAGCAATGAAAGAGGAAAAGAAGATTTTTCCTAAATTACTAATTAGTATGATTGAAGCAGCAGAGATAGGTGGTTTGTTAGATAGCACTTTAGAAGAGATGGCAGATCACTTCGAAAGTGAAAATGAACTATCACAAAAGATTAAGTCTGCCATGGCTTATCCTTTAATCATATCTGTAGTTGCAGTAGGTATAGTGATTTTCTTAATAATGGGGGTCTTACCAACCTTTGTTGAGATGTTTGAAAATATGGGTCAGCAATTGCCGCTAATCACTAGAGCCTTATTGGGGTTAAGTAAATTTCTGACAATTCATTGGTATGTAGTTCCTCTTGTTATATTTGCTCCAATTATATCAATTTATCTATATTATCAGCGGGAGTCAGGAAGAAAGAAGATAGATGCTTTCAAATTAAAGGTTCCTGTTTTCGGAAAGTTATTAACCAAAATTGCTGTGGCTAGATTTACTAGAACCTTAGGAATTTTGGTCAATAGTGGTGTTTCTATTTTGGAAGGCCTAGATATAGTCGCCAATATCATTAGTAATCAAGTTATTGCTGATAGTATTAGAGAGGCTAGAAAGAGCATTAGTGAAGGTGAGAGTATCGCTATTCCTTTGCGAAAAAATGGTGTCTTTCCGATGATGGTTTTACAGATGATTAAAGTAGGGGAAGAGACTGGTAAATTGGATGAGATGTTACTAAAGATATCTGACTTTTACGAAAAGGAAGTTGAACATACAGTAGAAGCTGCAGTCTCATTAATTGAACCACTTATGATTGTTGTTATGGGGGTAGTAGTTGGAGGGATTGTAGCAGCAATGATGTTACCGATGTTTGATATGGTACAAGGAATTTAATCTTTTACTTTATAGATTAGATTATTATACTTATATGAGGGGGTGGTTATAGGAGAAAAGGATTAAGTTGCTTTTTGATTTACTATAATTAAAGAAAAAGAATAAAAAGGAGTGGAGAAAATGATGAACTTATTGAGAAGAGAAGAAGGTTTTACTTTAATTGAATTAATGATTGTAATTGCTATTATAGGTATATTAGCTGGTATAGCTTTACCTAGATTTGCTGATACTAGAGCAACAGCTGAATTTGCTAGAGCAAGAGCAGAAATGAAGAACTTACAAACTGCATTAGAAATGGAAATGGCTACTCAGCAACAATATCCTACTGGTACAACTTTCACAAATATATTAAATGATAATGCATCTAACCGTGTAGTAAATAATCTAACCCAGACTACTCTTACTAGTGCTAGTTATGTTTTAGATTATTCTGATCCTGATACTAGCGGAACTATTCAGATTAATAGTAATGGAGATTTCCTAGTTACTCCATAATTATTTAAATAATACTTGACACTGTTTTTTGACAGTGTCAAGTATTATAAAATTTAATGCTTTGTTTTAACTTTGCTTACAATAATATCTTCAGGAAATAGGTGAAATCAAATGATAGCAGAGATTATAATATTTTCATTAGGATTATTGATAGGTAGTTTTTTAAATGTAGTAATCTATCGTTTGCCCAAAAATCAATCAATAGTTTGGCCAGGATCTCATTGTCCTAAGTGTCAAGAAGATTTGAAAGCAATTGATTTGATTCCAGTCTTTAGCTTTGTCTTCTCTAAAGGGAAGTGTCGTTATTGTCAGACAAAAATTTCATATCAATATCCATTAGTTGAACTAATAACAGCTATTTTTTCTTTGGGAGTATATTTGAAATATGGATTTAGCACTCATTTTTTTATTTATAATATTCTGATTTTTCTTTTAATAATTTCTAGTTTTGTTGATCTTAAATATCAAATTATTCCCAATAAGATTACTTATCCTGGAGTAGTTATAGCTTTATTAACTAGCTGTTTTTTTGACCATATTTCTATTCTGAATTCTGTGTTAGGAATAATATTAGCAGGAGGATTCTTACTAGTGATTGCTATCTTAACTAAAGGGGGCATGGGAATTGGTGATGTTAAATTAGCAGCATTAAATGGTAGTGTGCTTGGGGCTAAATTTGCATTATTAGGAATCTTTTTAGGCTCTTTAATTGGTTCAATTATTTCATTGTTTTTAATTTATGCTGGGATTAAGAGTAGAAGGGATAGAATTCCTTTTGGTCCCTTTATTGCTATAGGAACAGTAGTAATGATCTTCTGGGGAAATGAGATTATTAATTGGTATTTTGGTCTTTTTTAAAGAATAGAAGTATATGATTAAAATATAGGAGGTGAAGTCAAGATGCTTAGTAAATTTCTAAAATATCAACAAGGATCTGCACTTTTAGTAGCAATAATAGTTATGTTTTTCGTTGGGATTATAGGATTTGCTTTATCTACATTTGTTGCTTCTGAAATCAAAAGTGTTGATGTAGATAGTAATGTCAAAGAGGCGCGTTATGTAGCCCGTTCAGGAGCAGCGGCAATGGTAGCTTGGATAGAGGATCATAATCTGGCAGATATGATAGGAAATTTTGGGGGATTAGCTGATGGCAGAACTACTGCTTGGACTGATTTTGAATCTAACTCCAATCTAAGCAAGCAATATAGAGTTAATGTAACGATGAATGATGATAATAATAGCATTGATATAACATCGGAAGGTAGAGTGGGAAGAATAAATGATGCTAGTGACTTCAATACTCTGGCTAGAGAGACTATTAGAGTTTCCTATGGTCAGCCGACGGGGACGTCAGGGGTAGCTGATTTGGATAGAAGTATTTTTGCTATGGATCGCCTTGTATTTGATGGAGATGTAATGATTCCTGGAGATATAACTGTTAATGGTGGTTTTCTAATCAATCAATCTTCTGTTTTGGAAGGGGATAATTTCCAATTAGGAGAAACAGATGGTAGATATAATAGTAGTATCAGAAATAGTGTTAGTCTAACAGGAAGAACTGATATTCTAATGGGTTTAGCTGAAGATAATATAGATCAAAATGTAAGAGATGATATTGATGCAATGATTGATAGTGTAGATGTAAAAAGAGAAACATTAGAGGTGATAAATCCGTATACTTTACCTGCGTTCCCTGTTTATCCTACAGACCTTGATAATAGGGGAGATTTAGAAATTGATAATGATACACCTACCTCAGCGCTAACTATAGATGTAGATGGGGAGTATGACAATATTACTATAGCTGATGGTGAGACATTAACAATAGAAGTAGCTAATCAAGATAGAATTATTAGAGTAGATAATCTTATCATAGAAGATGGAAATATAGTTATTAACAAGGCAGATGGGTCTGATGCCAAGGTGAATCTATATGTCAATAATTTACAATTTGTTAATGAAGATCCTGCTAATGATGATTCAACTATTAATTCAGGTATAGGGGCTAATAGTGATAATCTAATTATTTATCATAATGGGTTACAGACGTTAAGGGTAAGTGGTAGACAGAGAATTAATGCTCATGTCTATGTTCAGCAGGCAAATATATTCCTAAATAGCATCCATAGTATTTTTGGAGATATTGTTAGTGGAGGAGATAATATTACATTAGAGTGTGCTGTAGTAGTTGATCCTTCAGCATTAAGTAGAGCAATCTATGCTCCTAAATCTATTATAAACTTATCTACAGTAGGAAACATTCGGCCTCAGACTCATTTAGGAGTAATTGTAGGTCAAGAGGTAAGAGTAGGGCCGCATTTTAATGTAGATTTATTTAGAACAAATACCTATGAAATCTTAGGTGGAGAAGCAGACTTTCAAGGTGGTAGAGTTTATCAAAATCCTCTATGGGAAGAGGGGAATTAAGTTATGAACAGTCTAATAAAAAGGGAAGAAGCGTATACTTTAATTGAGATTCTTTTAGCGGTTAGCATCTTATCAGTTGCTTTAATTAGTATGATGAATCTTTTTGGTGATGGTTTTTCTGCCTTAAGAGAGACGCAGAATTTAACAGCAGATATTAATTCGGCACAAAAAAATGTAGTGGGCCAAATTTCTGCTGATCAAGGAAATTTTGGTGAGAGTTTGACTATAACCTTTCCAGCAGTTAATGCGCCTGGCACTGAGAATGATAAAAATCAATTAGATATAACAGTAGATGGTGGAATGGCTATTGCTAGAGCAGGTAACAATTTAAATCCTAGAAGGATAGAAACTTTTTTACCTAATATCCCTGTGATTGTAAATGTAGAATCCGATAGAGATAGTCATGTCTTTGGAGATGAACCAGATAGTATTAATTTAACAGTAGAAACTAGAAGAATTCAAGATGGTGCCAGAGTCAAGGCTAAATTAGTAAGTAGTACAGATGTAGAAGATGTCTTGATAGAAAGTAACGAAGTCACAATCCAAGATAATAAAGCTGAAAATATAACTTTAACAATACCTTCTGCAACAAACATATCAGCTCTAGATCCAGGAACATATCAGATTAGAGTTGAAGTAGAAGGAGTAAATCAACCTTTTCCAGTTGATTATATTGTAAAACCAGTAAATTATGTATTAGTTGGTGATAGTGGTACTCTAATTACTTCTAATAACGGGCAAGAATGGAAACAGCAAAGTGTATTAGATGAAGATATTGATTTGAATGATATTATTTATGGAGGACCTTTAGGTGAAAAAATTTTTGTAGCTGTAGGAGAAGAAGAGTCATCTACTGGTACTTTTAGTGGTATCATAATGACTTCTGATGATGGAGTGAATTGGGAGAAAGAGAATGATGTTAGTGTTGTATTAGATGATATAGAATTAGAAGGGATAGCTTGGGGGGGTAGTCGTTTTGTTGCAGTTGGTAGTGAGGGAACAATTATTTCTTCAAGTTTTGATGAGAGTAGTAGTGATTATGGTAGCTGGAGTGATGATTTACAAGCTGGTTTTACAATAGGTCTAGATCTGAGAACTGTTAAGTATATTGAAACAGAGGTTGATGATCAAGAGATTAAAGGATTTGTAACTACAGGAAATATAAATGATGGTTCAAGCAATATCTTAATTCATAATTTTGAAGGGAATTGGAAGTCAGTTAGCAATTCTATTTTGGCAGGATCAAGATTTAATGATATAGAATTTGCAGAAAATGATTTGGCAAATTCAATGTTTATGTTAGCTGGTCATAGTTCTGAAAATAAGGCTATAATAACTCCTTTTACCCTAGATATAGATTTAGATAATAAAATTGAGATTAATTATGCAACTGGAAGCAATAATGAATTAACTTTATCAGAAGGTGAAAAGAATAGTAATTTTAATGATATTATTGTTGGACAAGAAACTTATGTAACAGTGGGGAATGAGAGTGAAACAACTGGAGGTATAATAGAGGAAGAAGCAATTTATTATGAATTTACAGAAGAGAATAATTGGCAAAGAAGAACAGCATTATCTACTGATCTTCCTATAGCAATGGCAGATCTACAACAGATCTTATGGGGGGATAATATTAGTATCTTAAGTGGTAGAGCTAGTGATGATGAATTTCAGATTTTCTATTTAATAGGAGAGCAATGGCAAGTTGCAGATATAAAAGATAAATCTTTATCGTTAAATCAAAATTCTTTTAATGTGATGGTTCTAAGGCGTTAAAAAGGAGGTAAGATAGTGTATAGGTTGAAAAAAGATTCAGAAGAAGGGTTTACTCTGACAGAACTTATGGTAGCAATCTCTATCTTTAGTGTAATTATAGTAGTTATATATAATATTATGTTTAATTCTAGTGTTTTCTTTAGAAGAGGAGAAGATCAAGCTCAAAAACAGGAGGATGCTAGAAGGGTTGAACAGATGATTTCTAATACCTTATCTTATGCTACCAATATTGAAATATTAAATGACCCTAATCTAGTTACTCCCGAAAATATTGATCATCAAAACTTTGATTATATCTATTTGAATGCTAATGGTGATATTGTATTTTATCCAAGAAGCTTAAGTGTTCCTAGAGTTATTGCTCACAGTAAAGGTGGAAGCCAAAAAGGAGATTATGGATATGATTTGGAATTTAAAAGAGCTGGAGAAAAATCAGTAGATGTGAGGATTGCAACAAATACTATTATAGATAATGCAGGAACTACAACTCAAGATATCAATATTTCCACAGGAGTCTTTGCTGAAAATAGTGGACTGGGGAATAATGATAACGGTATCATCGGTAATAGAGGAATGATTATCAGATATTTACCTGGAATAGAAGCAATTACTCAGAGACAAGAAGAAGGTCAGTTGAATCTGTTTTGGAGAGATTTCGTAACTGGTGCTGTAACCGGTGCTATAGAAATGGCTGATGGATATACTTTCAATATGTCAGGAAGTGGAGAAGAATTATCTGCTCAGTTAACTGATGACGGAGGTAATACAAGTGCTAGTGGTGGTTTGATCTTCACTCAATTAATAGATAGATATTTTGAAGGTACTACTGGTAATATAGATAGTTATTCTTTAATAGTAGATGCAGCACTTTCTGGTGGTTGGGGTTATGGAGTTTTGTTGAGAGGAGCTTATGATCCTGATAAAGGAATAGATTGGGGCTATATGTTTCAGTTTGATCCTGGAGCTAAAGGATTTGTATTAAGGAGAATTCAGGGAGGATGGCATAGAAATCCTGCTTATGTTGGAGCTAAAAGGGATGACGGTCAGACAATAGGGTCTTACAATGCTATATATAAGCCAACAGATTTGGAAAATGATGATTTCAAATGGAAGGGCAATGAAGATTGGCATAAAAGGTATAATACTATTATTAAGGTACAAACTCAACCTAATGATGATTTGATCATTAGAGTAAGGTTAGAAGATAAGACTGTAAAGCCACATGCTGTATCTGAAGAGATGTGGTTTGGTAATTTTGGCAATGTTGAATTGGCCCACAATAAAACCTTTACTGGGGGAAATATTAATAGTGGAGGTCATTTTGATGCCAATAAAGGCTTGGATTGGGATTATTTTGATTATTGGGATAATGGTCATCAACCATTGCCATCTGATTTGGATTTACCTGGTAGGTATTTTGCATTGCGCAGTTGGACTGGTAGTGGCGATACAGCCTATAATGTAAAATTTTATGAAGTTATTGTTGCTGGCGCAGAACCAGCGGTAAAAGAAGTTGAACACAATAATTCTAGTCCTAAAGTGATTAGATTGATTTTTGATGAAGAGATCACATTATTATTAGGTGAAGAGTTTGAAGATTTAGTTGCAGGAAGTGACTATTATACTGAAAGCTCTTTGAACTTTGAACTCTTAGAAGAAATAATGGATAAGTCTAAAGATAATCCAATTAAGAAGAAGATAATAGATAAATTTAATGAAGACTTTACTATTGGTAGTAATATTCAAATTGAAAATGTAGAATTAGATAATGATGAAGGAGAGCCAATTGTTTTAAAATTAATTCTTGAAAGTAATATTTGGGGTGGAGAAATAATTTATTCACCAGAATTAGCTGATGAAAATCTAGGAATCTTATCTGATTATCAGGGTAATCTTGTTGAAGGTTTTAGAAGAGATTTTTAAATTCATTCTAAATTTTAATAATTATATAGATATCAAACTTTAAATTGAAAGTTAATGAGGATATTTTTATATTTGGTGGTTAAGGTTTAGGCATTAGGATTTACCTAGTTCCTAGAGCCTATATCCTAATGCCTAAAATATTGAAATATTAATCTATAAGAAGATATTTAAATTAATTTTAGAGTTGTTTATCTATAGTACAATTGTTTGAGCTAAAATAAAATTTAATAAGAGAGGTGAAACTATGGGGATATTTTCAAGTTTAAAGAAGAAGATTAATTTATTGAATAACAAAAATGTAATTGGACTTGATATTGGAGAAGAAAGTATTAAAATCACAGAAGTACAGACTGTCTGGGGACGGATAGTTTTAAATAGTTTGGCTTTAATTCCAACTCCAGAGGATGCAGTGATTGAAGGTGATATTAAAAATTTGAGTTTATTAGAAGAGAAAATAAACGAAGCATTAGATGAGAATGAATTTGAAGCCAATAGAGTGATTACTGCAGTTAGTGGAGAGCAGGTAATTAGTAGAATGGTTGATATTCCCGCTATGCCAGAGGATGATTTAGATGAAGCTATTAAATGGGAGGCTAGAGACAAACTACCTATTGATGTAGAAGAATCTATAGTAGATTATGAAATTTTGAATAAAAAAGATGACGGAGGATATCAAATATTAATTATAGCTGTAAAAAAAGATTTAATAGATAAGTATTTAAAACTCTTTGAGGCTTTGGAATTAATTCCAGTAGCAATAGAGATAGAGCCTGTAGCTATTGCTAGAACAGTAGATAAGCTTTATATGGATGATACTATTGGAGTAATAGATATAGGAACTAAGACTACTGACATATCAATTATTAATAGGGGAAGATTATTATTTACCAGAACAGTAGGTATGGGAGGAGAAAATATAACTCAAGATATTTCAGAAACAAGTGGAATTTCTTTGGAGAAAGCAGAAGAATATAAGAAAGATAATGATTTATTTAAGAAAGAAGAAAGTAATCTGATTGTTAGAAACTTAACTACTGCAATTTATCGTTCTTTAGATTACTTTCAAGTTAAGTATAAAAGTTTTGATATTGACAGGATAGTGTTAACTGGTGGAGGTGGAAATTTAATTAATTTTGATCGCCATTTGACTAAAGAGTTTGGAGTAAGAGTAGAAAAATTAAATTTATCTAATCGATTGAGGTCAGAATTAGCAAGTGAAGACTATTTATCAGAAGTAGCTCAATTATTAGGAGTAAGTATTGGACTAGCATCGAGAAAGGAGGATGACAGATGATAAACTTATTACCTCCAGAATATCAAGAATCTAGTGGTTTAACACAACCAGTAACATTTTTTATAAGTATAACTCTTATTGCTACTATAATAATAACTATGGCTATATTTTATTCTGATGTATATTATGCTGATAAAATAGCAAGTCAGAAGCTTATTATTGTGCAAAGAGAATTATCTAGATTAAATTCAAAAACTAAGAATTTAAAGAGTTTAAAAGCAAAGAAAGATAAATTAGAAAATAGTTTAGCTAGTAGAGATGATGTGCTGGGTGAGAGTATTTATTGGCCTGCTATTTTAAATGAATTTAGAGATATATTAACTAAGAGTAGTTGGGTAAGAGAAGTTAGTGTTTCTAAAGATAGAGAATTGAAAATTTTAGGATATACTACTAATAAAAAGGAACTAAAGTTTATTATTGATAACTTGCGAAATTCAATTTTCTTTTCAAATATTAATATAGAAGTAGCCAGACAAGAAAAGATTACTTATCCTAATTATAAAGAGAGTGAAGGTTTCTATTATAGTTTGGTAGGTAAAATAAATAAAAAAGATGTAATAGAGAAGAAATTAATAGATAAGGGGGATAATAATGGTGCTCAATAAATTGCAACCCCGAGAAAAGAAGTTGCTAATAGGTTTTATTGCCGTATTATTAATAGGTGGTTTTAGTTATTTTTATAGTTGGCAGAAAAAATCTTTAAATCAAAAAGAATTGCAAATAGATAATACATTAAATAAAGTTAAAATAGAAAGTGCTAAATTAAAGAAAAGTTCCGTTTTAGAAAAAAAATATCAAATCTTATTAAAAAAATTAAATGCAAAGCAAAAAGATTTTTTAGAGCAAAATCAAGAAGTAGATTTTTTATTAGATTTAAATGATTTGGCATTAAATACAAATGTAAGTTTGACAAATATGAAGCCAGGCCATATTAGTCAGCAAGATATTTATTTAGAATTTCCTGTAGATATAACTTTAAAAGGGGCTTATGGAAATATTATAAAATTTATAGAAGAAGTAAAGTCATTAAAATATATAACTAGAATAAATAAGTTTAATATTTCATCAGTTGCAGGGTCAAATAATGAGTTAGAGGCAAAAATCAGTTTAAGAAGTTATTCGCTAGATAGGAAGGAGGTTAATTGATGCAATTAAATAGTGATTATAAACCCAAGATTTTTGAAAACAAATTAGTGATTTTATTTATTGTGGTAATTATGTTTCTATCTAGTTCAACATTGTTAACTTATAAAATATTGAGTTTTAAAAATACACTAGAGGTTAGAAGGTTTGAAAGAAAAGTTAATAATATTTTAAAAGCTTATAAGGCTAAGAATGATAACTCTGCCGAGAGTAAAGTTGATAAAAATGAAGTTGTCAAATTAATGTCTAGTAATGTAGAAGATAGATTAAAGAATAGAAAATATTCTACTAAAGATCCTTTTCAAGTTGTATTAAAGAAAGCTTCTAAAAATATAGGTAAAAATAGAAAAAAAGGTAAAATAAGCGGAACAGAGAATATAACTGATAATATTAAGGTTTTGGGTGTTGTCAATAATGGACCTTCTAAAGTAGCTATTGTTAAATTTGGGACTTCAAATTCTGCAGTTCAAATTATGAAAATAGGTGAAAGTTTTGCTGGCTGTACTCTTAAAGAAATAAGGTATGATGGAATAGTAATTGAAAGACATGGAGAGTATTTTGTATATATCTTTGGAGGTGAGAGCAATTAAATATAAGAATTCAATTAAAAAATTAGTATTGATGATGTTGGTGCTTAGTTTGTTTTCGATGAATTTGAGTGCATTTGGAGAAGAAAATAATATTGAGATGAATTTTAGAGGGGTAGATTTAAAGGATGCTTTTAGGGCTATAGCAGATATCTCTGGTATGAATATTATCACTGATAAATCTGTAGCAGGGCCAGTCACTGTTGATTTGAAAAATATACCCGCTTTAGAAGCTATAGAATTATTGGCTAAGACAAATGGACTAGATTATAGAATTGTGGGGAATACAGTTTTAATTGGTAGCCCCGAAAAGTTAAAAAATAGTTTTGATAAAAGAGAAACTAGAGTATTTAAATTAGAAAATGCAATTCCCAAAGATATACAGAAAAGTTTAGAGCTGTTGGTAGGAAAAGATAGTATAGAAATTGATACTAGAACAAATAGTCTTATTGTTAGTGCTTATAAAAAAGAGATGAAGGATGTAGAGAAAGTAATTTTTCAATTAGATGAAGCTAAAAAACAGGTGATGATTGAAGCTAGAATAGAAGATATATCCCGTGATGAATTAGATAGTATGGGAATAAATTGGAATTTTGCTAAAGAGACAGTTTCAAATGGTGCTTCAATTATTTGGGATAATGTTAATGCTACTAAAGAAGCAAATGTAGTAGAAGTTGGAGATGTAACTATGGATTACAAAAGTGTTCTAGGACTTTTGAAAAAAAATGGCGATAGTGTTACTTTAGCTAATCCTCATTTATCAACTATTGATGGAAAAGAAGCAGTTATTAATATAGGACAAGAGATACCTATTATTAGAGAGACCAAGAGTGATGATGAAACAACAAGAGAGGTTGAATTTAGAACTGTAGGTACTATTTTAAAATTAACTCCAAGAATCACAAATGGAGCTGTTAGTTTATCTATTAGTCAAGAGACAAGTAGTTTAGATGGATATATTGATAATATGCCTAAAATTAATACTAAGAATGTAACTACCAATGTTATGGTTAATGATGGTAAGACAATAGCGATAGGAGGTCTAGTCTCTGATGAGCAAATTGAAGAATTGTCTAAGGTACCATTATTAGGAGATGTACCTCTGTTAGGTAAATTATTTAGAGAAAGAAAAGTCAAAAATGATAAAAGAGAGTTGGTTATCTTTATTACCCCTAAAATAATTGATATTAGCAAAGAAGCTAAAGAAGATCAAGAAACTACTAACCTAAGAACTGCTAAATATTTAGTTAGAAAGTATGATACTTTATGGAGTATAGGAAAAGCCTTTAATATTTCTTTTGCTAAGATCATGGATTATAATGATATAGAAAGTCCACAGATGTTAGAATTAGGACAAATATTAAAAATTCCTGTTCCTGCTAATCGTTATTATACAGTAGCTAAGGATGATGATTTAAGGTCATTAGCAGAAAGATATGATATAGATATACAAGATATAAAGAAAATAAATAATCTTGAAACTTTAGAAGGTAAAGCTGGGGAATATATAGTTCTTCCTGTAGCGGTTAAATAAGAATAAATAACAAAAGCTTTCTACATTAATGTAGAAAGCTTTTGTTATTTAAACTAATCTAATATTTAATATGTAATTTGTAGTGTGAGAAAATTTAAGAGGTGGATCTTTGTGCTTTATATAAGCTTAATTTAATATCTTTTATTTATTAATAGTAGTTAGATTTTACCATTTTAATAATATTGTATATTTATTCTTTAGATATATTTAGTTAGTAAAATAGATTTATTGGTAGCAAGCTTATAAGTATGTTATAATTATATCGAAATCTTTATTATATTTTTAGAGGAGGATTATTATGTGGGTAATTATATTATCTTTATTAATGGGGATTTTAATTGGCTACATAGATATATTGCCAAATAGACTTAATAAATTAAGTGATAAATTAACTTTAGTTGGATTAATGATATTGTTATTAGTGATGGGGATTAAGATTGGTATAAGTAAGGAGATAATAAATAATTTAGATTCATTAGGGTTAAAAGCTATAATTTTATCTATTGGATCTATTTTAGGAAGTATTTTATTATTGTTATTTGTTGAAGTTGCTCGTAGTAGTAAGGGGGATTAAAAATGTTATTAATTATCATAGTTATGATTGTGATAGGTATTTACTTAGGATATGAAATTATACCTCCTACTTTTATTGGAGAGTTAGATTTGATTTCTACTCTTTCGCTATCATTTTTATTATTAGGAGTAGGTATAGATATAGGAAAAAACAAAAAAATAATTAATGATCTAAAAAGATTAGGACTAAAGGTATTGTTGGTTCCTATTTTAGTAGGAGTAGGAAGTATAGCAGGAGCAATTTTATTTGGTAAGTTATTAGATATACCTGTGAATGAGGCTAGTGCAATAGGTGCTGGATTTGGTTGGTATAGTTTATCTGGTATTATACTTTCTAAGATTTATAGTGCAGATATAGGGACTTTAGCATTTTTAACGAATGTTTTTAGAGAAGTAATTGCCATCATATTAATACCTATTATGGCTAAACTAGGTAGTAAGATAGCAATTATTGCTCCTGGAGGTGCTACAACAATGGATACTACGTTACCTCTAATTACTAGGAGTATTAATCAAGCTGAAATTACAATAGTAGCTTTTATTAGTGGAGTAATCTTATCTGCAATGGTACCTGTTTTAGTACCTTTATTGATTAACATATAATTTACTTTTTAAATAAAGATTTAAACCATTTTAAAGGGGCAGGTAGCTTAAAGCCACCACCAACAGATTTTAAATCATCATGTTCATTTTTTGACCATGCATATAGAAAATCAATCTTCATATTATGACCTCCTTTTATATGTAGTTTTAATTTATTATTTAGATTATGTATCTACTAAAAAAATCGTTACAATAATTTGTAAAATATATTTCCTTCAAACTGTAAACCATTTATTTCATTTTATTGTAATTAAAATCTTTTTATCATGGCTAAATTAGAGGAATTTATTGAGATTTATAGAAACACATAAGTATTGAATTTTATAGCAAATATTAAATCTTAAAAAAACAAAACATATACTAGATGATTGTAATCAAATTTATAAAATATTTATATTAATTTAGTTATTATTTGGAAATCATATAGTGAAAATAGATTGCTTTTTTTCAGTAATTCTATAGATATTTAAGACATAAGTGAGACTTAATAGGGATATTACGACAATTTAGCTACTAGCTTCTAGCCTCTGGCTATTAGCTAAGAACTTATAAAGCTAAAGGCTAGAAGCCAGTAGCTAGCAGCTAATAAAAACTGTCGCAATCTCTTTCTATAGAGATATATTTAGATTTTATTCTAAAATTAGATAACTATGATATTAGATCTATAGTTAAGTTAATTGCATAATAAGTAAATAAGATATTAAAGGATAAGGTGATAAATTCATGGATTTTAATCATATTTCTGTATTATTAAAGGAAAGTATCGAACATTTAAATTGTAAAGAGGGCGGGATTTATGTTGATTGTACTTTGGGGGGAGCTGGTCACTCATCAGAGATAGCTAAATTGATTGGTTCTAAAGGTAAATTAATAGGTATTGACCAAGATAAAGCAGCAATTAAAGCCGCTCAAAAAAAATTAGAAGCTTTCGATGCTCAAATAGAGCTGGTTCAAGATAATTATCAAAATTTAAAATTAATTTTAGATGAATTAGGTATAGATAAGGTAGATGGAGTTTTGTTTGATTTAGGAGTATCTTCTTATCAATTAGATACTCCAGAACGGGGTTTTAGCTATAAATATGATGCACCCTTAGATATGAGAATGAATCAAAAGAAGGGTAGAACAGCGGCAGATTTAGTTAATAATTTATCCCACCAGGAGCTAAATGATATTATTGAAGAATATGGAGAGGAAAGGTGGGCAAGTAGAATTGCTGAGTTTATAGTTGATTATAGAAATAAAGAAGAGATAGAAACTACTACTCAACTAGTGGATATAATTAAAGCTGCTATTCCAGTGGGAGCCAGAAGAGAAGGTCCTCATCCAGCTCGTAGGACTTTTCAAGCTTTAAGAATAGCTGTTAATAATGAGTTAGATATTATTGAATCAACAATAAAAGATGCTGTAGATAGGTTAAATCCTAAGGGGAGAGTTTGTGTAATAACTTTTCATTCTTTAGAGGATAGAATTGTAAAGCATACTTTTAAAGATTTAGCTAGGAAATGTATTTGCCCACCTAAATTTCCGGTATGTACTTGTGATGTTCAGCAGAAAGTTAAAATTATAACAAGAAGTCCTATTTTACCTAGCGAAGAAGAGATTGATCTAAACTCTAGATCTAGAAGCGCTAAATTAAGGGTAGCGGAGAAGATAAAGGTTCTAAAATAAAAGGTTGGTGAATAAAGTTGGTAAAGAGACCTAGAAGAGAATATTTAGACCATCACCAAAGTCGAATACGTCAAAATGTTAGAACTAAGGTCAAAAAGTCTCGTAGTAATGCTACATTTAAATTGATGCTATTATATGGTTTCTTAATATTTTTAATTGGAATTTTAGTTATTTTATATATTAACCAATATGTTCAGATTTCTAGAATGAATTTTGAGGTGGAAAAATTAGAAGAAAAAAGGGATAAATTAAAAACAGAGCAGGCGCATTTACAGTTGGATATTTCCGAGTTGAAATCTTTATCTAGAATTGAGAAGATTGCTAAAAATAAGTTAGGAATGATAGAACCCAATAAAGTTAAATATATTGTATCATCAAAACCATTACAGAAAGATAAATTGGAGACTTCAAAGCATAAAGAAAATAGCAGAAACAAGACTAATTTTGATAAAAGTATTAAAGATAGACTATTAGTTTGGTTTTCTACTATGTCTAAAGTTCAAGCAGGAACTTTAGAATGATAATCCTCCTAAAATTAAATGAGGGGGTAGTTAAATGAAAAAGCTAAGATTAGAAATTAGAAAGAGGATTAGTATATTATTTTTATTTGTAATTTTGTTTATGCTATCTTTATCAGCTCGGTTCTTATGGATACAAATTATAAGTAATAATAAATATCAACAAAAAGCTTTAGGACAAAGACTAAGAGAGTTAAAAGTAGAGCCTAAGCGTGGAATCATTTATGATCGAAATGGAGTAGAGTTAGCGGTTAGTGCTAGTGCCGATACAGTTGTAGCTATACCCAAAGAGGTCAAAAATGCTAAGGAAACGGCTAAGAAGTTATCTAAGATATTAGACCAAAGTCAGGATGATATTTATGAAAGAATAACTAAAAAGGCTGCTGCTGTATATATTGCTCGTAAAGTAAGTGAAGAACAAGCTAAAAAAATTAGAAAATTAAATCTTTCGGGAATAACTTTTACCGATGAAACTAAGCGATTTTATCCTAAAGGTGTTCTTGCATCTCATTTATTAGGTTTTTCTGGTGTTGATAATCAGGGATTACAAGGAATTGAATTGTCTTATGATTATGAATTAAGAGGGAACCCAGGGAGAATTTCTATTGAAAGTGATGCTGTTGGTCGAAAGATTCCTGAGGGAATTAAGGATTATAAAGCTCCAGATGATGGGAATAATATTTATTTGACCATAGATAATGTTCTTCAATACATAGCAGAACGAGAGTTAGATAAAGCGTTAACAGAGCATACAGCTAAGGCTGCAACAATAATTATGATGGATCCTAAGACAGGTCAAATTTTAGCATTAGCAAATCGACCTACTTATGACCCTAATAATTTTGCTAAATATAGCCCAGGACTTTGGAGGGATCGTGCTGTATCAGATACTTATGAACCAGGTTCTACCTTTAAAATTATTACAACTGCTGCTGGTCTAGAAGAAGGAGTTGTACATCCAAATGATAGATTTTTTGATCCTGGATATATAGAAGTAGCTGGTCAGACTATTCACTGTTGGAAGAGTGGTGGACATGGTAGCCAGACTTTTGCAGAGGTTGTACAGAATTCTTGTAACCCTGGATTTGTTCAAGTTGGTCAAAGAATTGGAAAAGAAACCTTTTATAAATATATAGAAGCTTTTGGTTTCAGTGACAAAACAAATATTCAGCTACCTGGTGAAGCTAAAGGATTAATGTATGATTTACCAGAGATAGGTCCTGTGGAACTGGCTACTATATCTTTTGGCCATGGTATTTCGGTGACTCCAATTCAATTAATTACTGCTGTATCTGCTGTTGCTAATGATGGTCAATTATTAAGGCCTCATTTGGTTAAAGAAATTAGAAATTCTGCAGGAAAGACAATTAAAGATGTATCCCCGGAACCAATAAGAAGAGTAATATCTAAGAAGACGGCTAAAACTGTGAGAGAGCTTTTGTCTGGAGTAGTAAAAGAAGGTTCAGGTAAGAAAGCGGCAGTAAAAGGATATGAAATAGGTGGTAAGACAGGTACAGCAAAGCATTATGGTAAGCAGTTATATGACTCTTCATTTATAGGCATGGTACCTTCTGATGATCCTCATTTAGTTGTTCTAGTGGTATTGTCAGGAGTAAGTAGTTATCCCTATTATGGTTCACAGGTAGCAGCTCCTATCTTTCACAATGTAGTTGAAGATTCTTTAAGATATTTAGAAATTCCTCCACAAGAAGAGATTAAAACTGAGGAAGAAGAAAGAATAAAGAGAGTCAAAATACCTAATGTAAAAAATCTTTCTTTAAGTGATGCGGAAGAAATATTGGTTTCATCCGGATTGAAAGTAAAATTAGAAGGTGAAGGCGATGTTATTGTAGATCAAGTTCCTAATCCAGAAGTTGTTGTTAATGAAGGTAGTACAGTTATTTTATTTTTTAAAGGTGCTGAAGAGAGTAAGAGTAGATATAGAGTAACTATTCCAGATTTAACTGGAGTTAGAGTAAAAGAAGCAGCTAACTTATTAAGTGATTTAGGTTTGAGATTGAGATGGCATGGTAGTGGTAAAGTGGTAAATCAAAGACCTAAAGCCGGTAATTTAGTTGACTCAGGAAAGTATATTACAGTTTGGCTCAAATAAAAATTTGATAACTAATATAAATTATAAATATCAATTTAAAAATGCTATATTTTTATAGTGGAATTATAGTTAGGGGGGTTAGAATGATTAAATTAGGAGATCTAGTTAAAGTATTAGGAATTGAAAGAGATGAAAAAAATTTTGATATAGATATTTCTGGTATAGCTTATGATTCTAGAAAGGTGCAAAAGGGTTGTTTGTTTGTAGCAATAACTGGTTTTAAAGAGGATGGACATAGGTTTATAGAATCGGCTATTAATAATGGTGCCAGTGCTATTATTGTTGAGAAGGATGTTAAGGTGTCTAGCATACCTGTAATAAAAGTAGATGATTCTAGAAAGGCATTAGCTAAACTAAGTGCTAAATTTTATAATTATCCTTCTAAAGATTTAACAGTGATTGGAGTAACAGGTACTAATGGTAAGACGACTACAACTTATTTGATTGATTCTATATTAAAAAAATTGGGTATTAATACAGGGTTAATTGGTACTATTAAGAATAAAATAGGAGATAAAGAAGAGAATGCTAGTCGAACAACCCCTGAATCTTTGGATTTGCAACGAATTTTTTCTGAAATGTTAGAGTCAGAGGTTACCCATGTAGTAATGGAAGTATCTTCACATGCTTTAGAATTAGATAGGGTTTTAGAAGTGGATTTCGATAGGCAGGTATTTACTAATTTAAGCCAAGATCATTTAGATTTTCATCAATCTTTTGAAGATTACTTAAAAGCTAAGACGAAGCTATTTCAGTTGAATGAGAATCCTTCTATTATTAATATTGATGATAAAAGAAGTGAATATATTATTCAAGAATCTTTAGGAGAGGTTTTAAGTTATGGACTTAATAATAAAGCAGATATTATGGCAGAGAATATTCAAGTAACTCAAAAGGGTGTAAGTTATAAATTAAAACTAGGAGACAAAAGTATAGATACTAAATTGAATTTAACAGGACGTTTTAATGTTTATAATTCTTTAGCAGCAATAGGAACAGTTTATAGCTTAGGATATGGCTTAAAAGAGATTGCTGCAGGGTTAGAAGAGATTGAAGGTGTGCCTGGAAGGTTTCAGATTATAGATGAAGGCCAACAATTTGGGGTTATAGTTGATTATGCCCATACACCAGATGGTATGGAAAATGTTTTAAATACTGCTGCAGAATTCACTAAAGGTCGTAAAATAGTAGTTTTTGGTTGTGGAGGAGACCGTGATAGAAAGAAAAGACCTATTATGGGACGTATAGGGGGGACTTTGGGTGATTTTGCTATTGTTACTTCTGACAATCCACGTAGTGAAAAACCGATGGAGATTATTAATGAGATTGAGGTTGGAATTAAGAATGAAGGTAAAGAAGAGGGTAAAGATTATATAATTATTGAAGATAGAGCCACTGCTATTAAGAAGGCAATTGATTTGGCTAATCCAGAAGATATAGTTATTATTGTAGGAAAAGGACATGAAACTTATCAGATTCTTAAAGATAAAACAATTGATTTTGATGACAGAGAAGTAGCTAGAGATGCTATTAGGGCAAGAGGTGAAAGTTAATGGAACCATTAACTTTAGCTGAGATATCTAAGGCTGTTTCTGGTGAGGTAATAAATAATCGAAAGCTTAAAGTAGATAAGATATCTATTGATAGTAGAACTATAGAGGAAGCTTCTTTATTTATTGCTATAGAAGGTGATAATTTTGATGGACATAATTTTCTAGAAGCTGCGATTAGTAAAGGTGCTATTGCAGCAATAGTTTCTCAAAATCAGAAATTAGATTTAGATATTCCTTTAGTTAAGGTATATGATACAACTAAAGCCTTACAAGATTTGGCCTGTTATTATCGCAGTAAATTTGATATTCCCGTAGTAGCTGTTACAGGAAGTACAGGAAAGACAACTACAAAGGATATGATTGCTTCTGTATTACAGACAAAGTATAAGACTTTAAAGACAGAAGGTAATTTTAATAATGAAATAGGTTTACCACTGACATTATTTAGACTAGATAATAGTTATGAAGCAGTAGTTGTTGAAATGGGTATGAGAGGTTTAGGGCAGATATCAGAGCTAGCAGAGATTGCTCTTCCCAACCTAGGGGTTATTACCAATGTTGGGCTTACTCATATTGAACTTTTAGGGACAGTGGACAATATAGCTCAGGCTAAATCGGAATTAATTATTGCTCTTAATAAAGATGGCATAGCTATTTTGAACGGTGATGATAATAGGGTTAGAAAGATGGAAGAGTTAACTCAGTCTAAGGTGATTAAGTATGGTTTAGACAAAGATAACGATGTGAAAGCAGGAAAGATTAAGAAATCAGATGATAGTATCTCTTTTGAACTAATTATAGAAGAAAAAGGATATAAAGATATTATTAATTTAGCAGTTCCAGGTGAATATAATGTATATAATTCTTTAGCTGCTATTACTGTAGCTATTAGTTTAGATATTCCTTTGGCAGATATAAAAACTGGACTATCTAATCTTAATTTGAGTAAAATGCGTAACCAAATTATAGTTAGTGAGTCAGGATATAAAATTATAAATGATACTTACAATGCTAACCCCACCTCAATGAAAGCTGCGTTAAACACTTTAAAGGATATAGCTAAGGAAAATAAAATAGCGGTTTTGGGAGATATGTTAGAGTTAGGAGATTTAGCTATAGAAGAGCATATTAAATTAGGTGAACTAGTTGCAGAAATGAATATTGAATATTTGTTTTCTTTTGGTAAGTTAGCAAGAAAAGTTGCCAAAGGGGCTAAGCAAAATGGAATGGATAAATCTAGGATATTTATTTATGAAGATAAAGATAAATTGATTAGAAAATTATTGGAGATTGTAAGTAATGGTGATACAATTTTAGTAAAGGGTTCACGAGGCATGAAGCTTGAAGAGGTTTCACAAGTATTATCTGACAATTAAGGAGTGATAGTAGTGGTTGACTTAATATTTGCAGCTTCCATATCTTTGGTTATTAGTTTATTAACTGGTCCAATATTAATTAATTGGTTTAGAAGATTGAAATTTGGCCAAAATATTAGAGAAGTTGGACCAAAAAGTCATTTGAAAAAAGCTGGTACTCCTACTATGGGTGGGATTATTATTCTTTTGTCTGTAGTAGTTGCTACATTAACCATTAGTAAGTTGAACTCTAGGGTTATTTTAGCTTTGTTTGTAATGCTAGGATATGGATTTTTGGGATTATTGGATGATGCAATTAATATAATTACCAATAAGAATGAAGGGTTAAATCCTAAACAGAAATTGTTTGGACAGATTATAATTGCTGTTGTTTTGGCATTTGTAGCATTAAAAAAGTTAGAGATAGGAACTGCTATTTTAATTCCTTATTTACATACAAGCATTGATTTGGGAGTGTTATTTATACCTTTTATAGTTACTGTTGTAGTTGGAACTTCTAATGCAGTTAATTTAACTGATGGATTAGATGGATTAGCTTCAGGAGTTACAATTATTGTAGCTATTACTTATACTTATATCTTGTATCAATTTGCTTATTTGAATCTAGCTATTTTTACTATAGCTATTGCTGGGGCTTGTTTAGGATTTGCCTGGTTTAACAGTTATCCTGCACAAGTTTTTATGGGAGATACGGGTTCTTTGGCATTAGGTGGAGCTTTGGCTAGCCTTGCAGTAATAACAAAAACAGAACTTTTTTTATTTATTATTGGTGGAGTATATGTTATAGAAGCTATATCAGTAATGATGCAAGTTAGTTATTTTAAACTAACAGGGGGTAAAAGAATATTTAAAATGACTCCAATTCACCACCATTTTGAAAAGAGTGGGTGGAGTGAATCTAAAATAGTTATTAGGTTTTGGATTATAGCAATTATGTTATCTTTAATTGGCTTGTTAGGCTTTGCTAAGTTAAGTTAAGAGAAAGGAAGATATTATGGAATTAGAAGGTAAGTTGGTTACAGTTATAGGCTTAGGTAAAAGAACTGGAGTAGAAACAGTTAAATTTTTAGATAAACAAGGAGCTAAAGTTATAGTTAGTGATACAAAATCTAAATTAGAGTTAGAAGAAGAAATCAAATTATTGCAGAACTATAAAGTGAAATTTGATTTAGGAGGACATACTGTAGATTTAATTCTAGAATCTGATTTGATTATTATAAGCCCTGGAGTTCCCATAGATATTCCTATTTTATGCCAAGCTAGAGATAAGGGAATAGAAATAATTAGTGAAATAGAATTGGCTTATAAATTTTGTAAGGCTCCTATTATAGCTATTACCGGTACTAATGGTAAGACTACAACTACAACTTTGATTGGTGAAATATTCAAGTCTACTGGTAGGAAAACAGTGGTTGGTGGGAATATAGGTAGAGCTTTAATTCGAGATCTTCCATATTTAAATGAGGATGCTACAGTAATAGCAGAGATTAGTTCTTTTCAATTAGAGGGGATTAGAGATTTTAGACCAAAGATTAGTCTATTCTTAAATATTACACCAGATCATCTAGATAGGCATGGTAGCTTTAAAGAGTATATTAAAGCCAAAAGAAAACTACTTATGAATCAAAATAAAGGAGATTATATAATTTTGAATTATGATGATCCTATAGTTAGAGGTTTTGCTGATAATACAGATGCAAAGGTTATTTTTTTCAGCCAGCAAGAAAAATTAGAAAGCGGAATTTATTTAGAAGCTGATAAGATCATTGCTGATCTAAGAGGGGTTAAAGAAGAAATTATTGATATTAAGCAGTTAGGTATAAAAGGTCCCCACAATTTAGAAAATGCTTTAGGAGCAGTAGCGGTATCCTTATTAATGAATATAGAAAAAGAAATGTTAATAAAGATATTAAAAGAGTTTACTGGAGTAGAGCATAGGATTGAAGAGGTTGCTGTTATTGAAGGAGTAAAATATATTAATGACTCTAAAGGAACAAATCCTATAGCTGCAATTAAAGCAATAGAGACTTTTGAACCGCCTATAACTTTAATAGCAGGTGGGAAAGATAAAGGATCTGATTTTTCTGATTTGGCTGAGGTTATAGTTGACAAGGTTGAAGCGGTAGTACTACTGGGAGAAACTGCGGAAAGTATAAAAAATAGTCTTACTAAATTAGCTTATAATAATATATATCCTGTAGAAACTATTCAAGAAGCAGTTAAAGTATCCTCTGATTTAGCAGCTGGAGAAGGAATTGTATTATTATCACCTGCTTGTGCAAGCTGGGATATGTTTAATAATTATGAAGAAAGAGGAGAGAAATTTAAAGAAGCAGTAAGAGAAATTCATAGTTTATAATTAATGGCTTGGTTTAAGGTTCTATTTTATAAGGAGGAAATACTATGTATCGTAAAGCTCCTGATTTTATAATTTTTTTTGTAATAGTAACTTTATTAGGTATTGGAGTAGTAATGGTCTTTAGTTCTACTTCAATTTCAGCTTATCAAAGGTATGATGATAGTTTTTATTTCTTAAAGCGGCAGTTGCTTTGGTCAATTATTGGGATAGGTGTAATGATATTTTTTATGAAGTTTGATTATCATAGATATATCAAATGGTCTCCTAAAATTTTAATGGGGAGTATGTTATTATTGATTTTGGTTTTAGTTCCCGGAGTAGGGAAAAATGTAAAAGGATCTACTAGATGGATTGATTTAGGGCCTTTACCTCCATTACAAGTATCTGAGATAGCTAAAGTATCAATGGTTATTTATATGTCTCGGTATTTGTCTTTAAAGAATAAACGGATTAAAAGTTTTTGGAAGGGATTATTTCCTCCTTTACTTATATTGGGAGTTGTGTTTGCTTTGATTTTAGCTGAGCCTGATTTGGGAACAGCAGTAACTATAGGTGCAACGGTTATGGTAATGTTTGTTGCTGCTGGAGCGAAATGGAGACATTTAATAGGTTTGGGTTCATTGAGTATTCCTGGGATATTTTTTATGATTATTACTGAACCTTATCGTTTAAAAAGATTATTATCATTTTTAGATCCTTGGAAAGACCCTTTAGGTTCTGGTTTTCATATTATACAATCTTTATATGCATTAGGGTCAGGGGGATTATTTGGAGCAGGCTTAGGAAGAAGTAGACAGAAATTCTTTTACCTTCCTGAACCAGGAACAGATTTTATCTTTTCAGTTTTAGGTGAGGAACTTGGTTTTGTAGGTACATTTACTGTTATAGCTCTTTACTTTTTATTTGCATGGAGAGGATTACAGATTGCTTTAAAATCAGAAGATTTATTTGGGTGCATGTTAGCGATAGGTATTACAACTATGATTACCTTACAGGCTATTATTAATATGGCTGTAGTGAGTGGATCAATGCCTGTTACAGGAATAACCTTACCTTTTATTAGTTATGGTGGTTCTTCCTTAGTATTTATGTTAGCTGGTGTAGGTATCTTATTGAATGTATCTAGATTTACTACAGATTAGGAGTGACTAATATATGAAAGTATTAATTTCTGGTGGGGGAACAGGAGGACATATATATCCTGGATTAGCGATAGCTAAAGGACTGGAAGATAAGTTTGATAATACTGATATTTTATTTGTAGGAACAGAGAAAGGATTAGAGTCTGATATTATTCCTAAAGAGGGTTATGATTTAAAGACTATAACTGTAGAAGGTCTTCCTAGAAAAATATCTTTAAAATTATTCAAATCATTTTTAAAGACTGGATTAGGAATATTAGAATCTAGAAGTATAATTAAGAGTTTTAAACCTGATATTGTAATTGGTACTGGTGGATATGTTTGTGGACCTGTTGTTTTAACAGCTTCTCTTAGAAAAATTCCTACTTTGATTCATGAACAGAATGCTTACCCTGGTATAACTAATAGATTATTGGCAAGATTTGTAGATAAGGTTGCTTTGAGTAATGGTGATGCTAAAAAGTATTTTCATAGTGAGGAAAAGACTATTTTAACTGGTAATCCAGTTAGATTAGAGATTTTGAAAAAAACTAAAAAAGAAGCTCTTAAGGAATTGGGAATTAACGGAGATAAGAAATTAATTTTAGTTTTTGGGGGTAGTAGAGGTGCTGAAAGTATTAATCGATCTGTTATAGAATTGTATGATAAAATTAAGGATCTAGACTTGCAATTATTGCATATTACAGGCAAAAAAGGCTATGAAAGTGTTATACAAAAAGCAGAAAGTATGGGAATAAAGGGTGTGGAAGTTGGGGATATTATAATTAAACCCTATTTATACAACATGTCTGCTGCTTTGGCTGTTGCTGATCTTGTTATATCACGCGCTGGAGCAACAGGGTTAGCTGAAATAACGGCTTGTGGTATTCCGGCAATTTTAATTCCTTATCCTTATGCATCTGAGAATCATCAAGAGTATAATGCGCGTTCTTTAGAAAATAACGGTGCTGCCAAAGTTATTTTAGATAATGAATTAACAGGAAAGAAGTTATATGATCTAGTGAGTACTTTATTCCAAGATGAAAATAAGTTATTAATTATGTCTAGGGCTAGTAAAAATCTAGGGAAGCCAGAAGCTCTTGATAATTTAGTTAAGATTATTAGAAATTTGACAATGTAAATAATAATTTTGCTTATTAATATTAAGTATATAAATTTATTTTTAAATAGGACAAGTTCTTTTTTGTGCTTATTTGTCCAATAATTTAATTATTAGACTTCTATTTTTATTATTAACAGATTTATTTTTAATTGCATATTATAAGGTGTATTCATAATAATTAGATCAGAGAATCTTATTTAGTATCGATTTAGAGAAGTAGTTTTAGCAAAGCAGATAGATGTGTTAGTGAAATTGGGGTGGTTATATATGAGAATAGAATATAAAGAAGAGATATCAGAATTCATAAAAGGACAGGTATTATTTAATGAACCATTAAAGAAATATACTTCATTTAAAATTGGCGGCCCTGCTGAAATATTGGTTATTCCTGAGAATTATAAAGAATTACAAAAATTACTTACATATCTTTATAAAAATAAACTTTCGTACTACTGTATTGGAAATGGAAGTAATCTGTTAATTAGTGATAAAGGTATTTCAAATATTGTTATTAGATTACCCAAAAAAGATTCTAGGATAGATTTTGTTGGTAATAGACTAATATCTGATGCCAGTGTTAGTCTCCCGTTGTTAGCTAATAAAGCATCTAAGATGGGTTTGAGTGGTTTAGAGTTTGCAGCTGGATTACCAGCTACTTTGGGTGGGGCAATTGTTATGAATGCAGGTATAGGTGATTTAAGGTCAATAGGTGATTTAATTGTCAATCTAAAATCATTACTTCCAACTGGAGAAATAAAAGATTATAATAGAGATGAACTATTATTTGCTTATAGAAAAAGCAGATTTCAAGATAGTAAAGAGATTATAATTCAAGCAGAATTAGATTTAATTCCCAGAGATGCTGAAGATATAAAAGCAGAAACATTAAAGCTTTTAAAAAAGCGAAAGACTACACAACCTCTGTCACATCCTAATGCAGGTTGTATCTTTAAAAATCCTGTCAATGATTCAGCAGGAAGACTGATTGATAAAGCTGGTTGTAAAGGTTTAAGAGTTGGCGATGCCCAAGTCTCTACTAAACATGCTAACTTTATTATAAATTTAGGAAATGCTACTGCAAGAAATGTTTTAGAGTTAATTGAACAAGTTAAAAAAATAGTTTTTGATAAATTTGGTGTTAATTTGATACCAGAAATTATTTATTTAGGTTAGAAAGGGGAGGTGAAAAAATTGGGGAAATTTATAATTAATGGAGGGCAACATCTTCAAGGTGAAGTCCAAATCAGTGGAGCTAAGAATGCAGTTTTACCAATTTTAGCTGGGACTGTGTTGGCTGAAGGAGAATGTACTATAGGAAGAGTACCGCATTTACGTGATGTTAAAGTAATGCAAGAAGTTTTAACCACTTTGGGTGCTAAAGTAAAGGAAGAAGAAGATAAATTAATTATTGATAATAAAGGACTGAGTTCTTATGAGATACCTGAATCTCTAATGAGAAAAATGAGAGCTACAGTTTTTTTAATGGGTCCACTTGTAGCTCGCTTTGGTCAGTTTAAGATTTCACAACCAGGCGGGTGTAGTATTGGAACAAGACCGATTGATCTACATTTAAAAGGACTAAAAGCGTTAGGTGTGGAATTTAAACAAGGACATGGTTTTTTAGAAGGAAAAGCTAAAAAATTAACAGGAGCAGAGATACACTTGGATTTTCCTAGCGTAGGTGCTACAGAAAATATTATGATGGCTGCAACTAGAGCCGAAGGGAAGACCTTAATTTATAATGCAGCAAGAGAACCGGAAATTGTAGATTTGCAAAACTTCTTAAATCAGTTAGGAGCTAACGTTCGAGGTGCTGGAACAGATGTTATTAAAATAAAAGGAGTTAAGAAGTTACATCCTGTAGAGTATCAAGTTATTCCTGATAGAATTGAAGCAGGAACTTTCTTAGTAGCTGCGGCTATTACTAGAGGGGATGTTTTAGTTAAGGATGTTATTCCTGAACATATAGAGGCAGTTATAGCTAAATTAACTGAAGCGGGAATAAATCTTAAAGTAGATGGAGACCAAATTAGAGTAATTGGCCAAGATAATTGGAAGGGGGTAAATGTAAAAACTTTACCTTACCCTGGATTTGCTACTGATATGCAAGCTCAGTTTATGACTTTTTTATCAATAGCTAAAGGAACTAGTGTAATTACTGAAACTATTTTTGAAAATAGATTAAAACATGCTGATGAATTGCGTAGAATGGGAGCTGAAGTTAAGATTGAAGGTAACTCAGCAATTATTACAGGTGTAGAAAAGTTATCCGGAACCACCGTAGAAGCAACTGATTTAAGAGCTGGAGCTGCTTTGGTTTTAGCAGGATTAGCTTCAGAAGGTAAGACACAGGTTGAAAATATTTATCATATTGATCGAGGTTATGAGTTTTTGACTGAGAAGTTAAGTGATTTAGGTGCTAATATATCTCGAAAAGAGTGATGAGAGGTGATACATAAATGTTGAAGGATAAAAAAATTGCTGTTATTAGAGGTGGAAAATCTGCTGAAAGAGAAATTTCTTTAAAAACCGGTAAAGCTATATTAGATTCACTGAATCGACAAGGATATAACACAATTGATATTGATCCAAAGAATAATTTTCATAACACACTAATAGAAAATGATATAGATATAGCGTTTATTGCTTTACATGGTCGTTATGGTGAGGATGGTACTATTCAAGGATTACTCGAATTGGAAGAAATTGATTATACTGGATCTGGAGTGTTATCAAGTGCTCTAGCTATGGATAAGATTATGTCCAAAAGAATCTTTGAACATTTAAATATCAGTACTCCCAAATTTTTAATTTTAAATTCTGATAGTATGGATGATTTAGAAGAAAGCAAAGATAAATTAATATCAGATTTAGGCTTACCTGTAGTTATAAAGCCTTCTTTGGAAGGGTCAAGTATTGGTTTATCAATAGTCGATCAGAAAGATAGATTAATAGATGCTTTTCAAGAGGCTTTAAAGTATGATAAAGAAGTTTTAGTGGAAGAATATATAGCAGGTAGGGAAATAACTATTGCTCTATTAGGAAATGAAGAACCTCAAGTTTTACCTATTATCGAAATTAAGCCAAAAGAAGGAATCTATGATTTTCAGGCTAAATATACTAAAGGTATGACAGAGTTTATTATACCAGCTAAATTGGATGAAGCTGTATATAGGCAATCAGAGGAATTGGCTCTAAAGGCTTATAAAGCTCTTAAGTGTAAAGGAATGGCAAGAGTTGATTTAAGAGTTAATTCTGAAGGTGAGGCATATGTATTAGAAGTAAATACTATTCCTGGAATGACTGAAACAAGTCTTCTTCCCCAGGCAGCCGAAGCCATAGGAATTGATTTTGATAAATTAGTAGTTATGATATTAGAATATGCTTTAAATTAGTTTAAATTAAGAGTTAGTATTAACTAACTCTTAATTTTTATTTAATTTATATAAAAAACATTTAACTTTTTTTGGGTTTTCTGTTACAATGTAGTTGAAGAGTCCATTATATTTTTAGATGAGGTGGCAGTATGGACAAGCATCGTACTATTTATTTGATATCTATTGGTGTATTATCAGTTATTGCTATATTGAGTCTAATTAATTCTAATTATTTTCTAGTGACAGAAATAGAAATAGTTGGTAACAAATTATTGTCTGATGAATATATAGTTAATTTTTCTAAAGTGAAGGATATTAATATATTTAAGATAGATAGACAAGAAATAGCTAAAAGATTACTGGGTTTACAACAGGTCAAAGGTGTTGCTGTCAAAAGGGATTTGCCTAACAAATTAATCCTAGAAATCAATGAAAGACGTCCTGTGGCTATAGTAGGTCTTAAGTCATCTTATCAAATAATTGATAATCAAGGATGGGTTATAGCTACAAGCAAAAATTTAGCTGAATGGGATTTACCTCTTATTACTGGAGTGAAGATTGCTAATCATGATGATAAGGTTAAATTTACTACTGAACTTAAATTAGCCATAGATTACTTAGATTTGTTATCAGATCAGATATTAAAAGAAGTATCTGAACTTAATATTTCTAAGGATAAGGGTATTGAGCTATATTTACTGGGTGGTGGAGTTGTAAAGTTAGGGAAAAAATTTGATACTAAAACTAAAGCTCAGATATTTATTTCTGTTTATAATGACCTCAAATCTCAAGCAAAGAAAGTAAAATATATAGATTTGAGGTATAAAAATAATACTGTTGTTAAATTAGAAAAATAGTTTTTCAAGAAAATATAGTTCTGAAAAGAGGAAATTAAATATATTTGTTGAAATTAACATTAAAAAGAACTATATATAGATTTCGATTTCAAATAAAAATATTAATTTTTATAGAAAGGGGGGCTTTTAGTGGCACGTAGAAATATAATTGCTGGTATTGATGTAGGAACTACCAAAGTTTGTACAATTATTGCTGAAATTAATGAAAATAAAGATCCAGAGATAATTGGTATTGGTACCAGCCCTTCTACTGGATTAAAAAAAGGTATGGTTGTTGATATAGATGATACTGTATCTTCTATTGAGAAAGCAGTAGTTAAAGCGGAGAGAATGGCTGGTGTAGAGTTAGAAGCAGTCTTTGTTGGAATTGCTGGCTCACATATCTCATCTAATAATAGTCATGGTGTAGTAGCAGTAACAGGTGAAAATAAAGAGATCACTAGAAATGATATTGAACGTGTTATTGAGGCTACTAAAATTATTTCTATTCCCCCAGAACGTGAAATAATTCATGTTTTACCTCGTGAGTTTATTGTGGATGGCTGTAAAGATATTAAGTATCCGTTAGGAATGTCTGGGGTTAGGTTAGAGGCAGAAACTCATATTGTTACTGGCTCTGTAACATCTATTCAAAATTTAGTAAAAAGTGTTAATCAGGCTAATTTGGGTGTAGAAGGAATTGTATTACAACCATTAGCTGCAAGCAAAGCCATATTGTCATCTAGCGAAAAAGATTTAGGTGTAGTATTAGTAGATATGGGTGGAGGGACTACAGATATTGCAATCTTTAAAGAAGGCAGTATTTGGTATACGTCTATTTTACCTGTTGGTGGTGACCATGTTACTAGTGATATAGCTGTAGGGATGAGAACTCCAATGCATAATGCTGAACGGTTAAAAATTCAATATGGATGTGCTAGTGCTAGTCTGATTGATGAAAACGAAAAGATTGAAGTATTAGATACTTGTGGAAAAAAATCAAGAACTATTTCTCGTAAACTGTTGTGTGATATTATTGAACCTAGAGTAGATGAGATATTTACTCTAGTAAAACAAGAGATATATAAAGCGGGGTATGAAGGATTAATTCCTGCTGGAGTAGTTGTAACTGGTGGTGGATCTTTATTGAATGGAATTCCTGAGTTGGCATCTAAGAAATTAGGTTTACCAGTTAGAATTGGTGTACCTGCTAATATAGATAGTATACTTGAATATTTAGATGGTTCTATTTATGATATTGGTGAAGGTTATACCCAATTTTCCGAAGATAATGGAGCTATCTTTTCTACTGGTGTTGGTTTAGTCCACTATGGAGCAGAAACTTTTGAAGAAAATAGTTCTCTAGGAGATATAGAGGAAGACCAAGTAATTAAAGAGCTATTTGACAAAGTAGGTAAATGGTTTAGAAATATATTCTAATTATCTGAGCAAGGGAGGAGTATTGATGTTTGAATTTGGTTCTGAAATGGGGCAATTTGCCAATATAAAAGTAGTTGGAGTTGGTGGCGGTGGTAATAATGCTGTCAATAGAATGATAGAATCTGGTTTAAAAGGTGTTGAATTTATTGCAGTAAATACTGATGGTCAGGCTTTAGTTGCCTCAAGGGCAGAAGTAACACTTAAGATAGGAGAGAAGTTAACTAATGGTTTAGGAGCAGGAGCTAATCCTGAAATAGGGCAAGAAGCTGCCGAAGAGAGTCGTGAAATGATTGCAGAGGCTTTAAGTGGATCAGATATGGTATTTATTACAGCTGGTATGGGTGGTGGAACTGGTACTGGTGCAGCTCCAGTGGTTGCTGAGGTTGCTAAAGAATCTGGCGCTCTAACAGTTGGAGTAGTTACAAAGCCTTTTACAGTTGAAGGACGACAAAGAATGCAAAAGGCTCAATTAGGTATTAAAAATTTAAAAGATAAAGTAGATACTTTGATTATAATTCCTAATGATAGGTTATTAGAAGTTGTGGAGAAACAAACAACTTTGATAGATGCATTTAAAACTTCAGATGATGTACTAAGACAAGGTGTACAGGGTATTTCTGATTTAATTACTATTACTGGTTTAATTAACTTAGACTTTGCAGATGTAAAGACTATTATGACTGATGCGGGCTCTGCTTTAATGGGAATAGGAAGGGCTACAGGAGATAATAGAGCTGCAGATGCTGCTAAGGCTGCAATAGCTTCTCCTTTATTAGAAGCTTCTATTGAGGGAGCTAAAGGAGTATTACTTAATATTACTGGTGGCAAAGATTTAGGCTTACATGAAACTAATGAAGCAGCTAAAGTAATTTCTGAAGTAGCTGACCCTGAAGCAAATATAATCTTAGGTACAGTTGTAGATGAAAGTCTAGAAAATGAAATAAAAGTAACAGTTATTGCTACTGGATTTGATCAAGAAGATAAGACTAATAATAAAGAGGCTCAACCAAATAACACAGTTGCTAAAAAAGAAGAGGAAGAAGAGCAAGAAGTTGTGAGTAATAATGATTTGAATATAAAGCCTTTTTCCAATGATGACTTGGATATTCCTGCTTTTTTAAGAAGAAATAGAAAAATTTAGTTTAAATCTCGATACCAAGGGGTATCGAGATTTTTTTATTTCGACATAAAAAAACTAAAATAGATTTTATTTTGTATTTTTATCTAAAAATTTTAGTTATATTTTAAAATTATAATAATATACTTGTTAATAAGGGAGTGAAGCAGGTGATTATATTAAATGAAGCTAGTTGTGTATTTAGATCTTTTATCTTTTATTAACTTAATAATGAATTATTTGATTTTATGGGCTTCAGCTAAATTATCTGATTTAGAGTATAGTATTTGGAGATTATTAATAACCTCTGTGTTGGCTACAGTTTATACAATTATAATTATTTTACCTCAATTCAGGTTTTTAAATAGAATTTATATTCATTTTTTAATTTCAATAATTATGATCTTAATTGCTTTTGCTCCATTATCCCGTAAGCAGCTTGTGAAAACTATTGGATATTTTTATTTAATAACTTTTGTTACAGCTGGTGCTATCTTTGCTCTATATAATTTGACTGGAGGAAGTCCTTTAGATAATTTGGCTCAGGTATTAAATATTTCACCAGATAATTTATGGATTATTATTTTAGGATTTTTATTAATAATCATTATAGGTAAATTTGGTTGGATGTTTATTCAGTACAAATTACTACCTGATATATTTTGTATACCAATTATTATTAAATTTGATGAGAGGCTACTAAAAGTTAAAGCATTAGTTGATACAGGTAACCAGTTACAAGATCCATTAACTAGAGTACCTGTTGTAGTTGTTGAAATTGAAGCTATGTTAGATGTTATTCCAGATCAAGTAAAAGATGCTTTTTATTTATACAAAGATGACAGTAGTAAGTTATTAAATGAAATGACTGATACACCTTGGTCTAGTAGGTTTAGATTAATTCCTTTTTCATCTATTGGAAAACATAATGGAATGTTAATTGGATTCAGACCAGATAAGATAACAGTTGTAACTAAGGATGAAATCTTTGTAACTGAACGTGTAATTATAGCTTTACAAGATAGAATTCTAGATCAAGAGAATAACTATCAGGCTTTGTTAAATCCAGAAGTTCTTCGTTGATAATAAATTAAGGAGGGGTTTTTATGTATTCTTTACTTATAAAAACTAAGTTAAGAATTCGTCTTTATATTATTAAAATTTTACAGATATTAGGTCTTTATAATGCTAAAAGTGTTTTTTATGTAGGAAATAGTGAGGCCTTGCCACCACCATTATCTAATAAAGAAGAGGAGTATTTATTAGCTAAATTAGAGAAGGGAGATCAAGCTGTTAGAAGTGTTTTAATTGAAAGGAATCTTCGTTTAGTAGTGTATATTGCTAGAAAATTTGATAATACTGGCATTGATATTGAAGATTTAGTATCAATTGGAACCATAGGGCTAATCAAAGCTGTTAATACTTTTGATGTTAGTAAAAATATTAAGTTGGCAACTTATGCTTCACGTTGTATTGAAAATGAAATTTTAATGTATTTAAGAAAGAATAATAAAAAAAGAAGTGAAATTTCTTTTGATGAGCCCTTAAATGTTGATTGGGATGGCAATGAGCTGAAATTGTCAGATGTATTAGGTACAGAAATTGATTTGATTTATAAGTATATTGAAGAGGAAGTAGACAAAGAATTATTAATAGAGGCAATGGAAAATCTAACAACTCGTGAAAAAAAGATTATGATCTTACGTTTTGGTCTACAAAAGAACAAACAAGAATTAACTCAAAAAGAAGTAGCAGATATATTAGGTATTTCTCAATCTTATATCTCTAGGTTGGAAAAGAGGATTATAGAGAAACTTCAAATTGAAATTGATAAGATGAAATAAACATACTTTATCATATAAACAGGGGGAAGATGAATGAGAGTTTCTAAAGGAGAAGTATTTACTAGCACAGAGTTAATGAAAGAGTTTTTTGGAATGTCAGATAGATTAATTTATAATGTACCTGAAAAAATGAGATATCAAAAGATCTATAAATATTTGATGGATAATGGGGCACAGGTATTAAGTGAAGTGAAGGATAATAAGTATACTATATTAAATTTAAAAGGAGAAAGATACTTAATTCCAAATAATATCTTTAGTGAGAATGATCTAAAATGGATAGAAGGGATTAAAAAGCAAGAAGAAGCAAAAGCAGAGAAGCATTGTATTTCTAATTGTAGATTAAGTTTGGTCTATTAACAACCATCTATTAGGTGGTTGTTTTTTCTATTTTATAAAGATGATAAGGTCTCCTGAAAATTTTATATTAATTATAAAAAATATAGATCTCCAAGCATAAAATTTAATGGTTATATAGCGACACTTTTAGGTGATAGGTGCTAGGAGTTGGGAGTTAGTTTTTCCTAATACCTATCACCTATCTCCTATCGCCGAAACTGTCGCTTTATCTATCTATAACGACATATTTAAATTTGATTCTAAAGTTATATAAGCTTAGCTGCTAAAAAAATTATACTTTAAAGCAGGAAAAGTATTAGTTTTATAGAATCCCTATGATTAAGTACAATAAAATATCTTTATTAGGTGCTTTTAGTAAGGACTAAAAGAGAATAGGGAATCAGGTGAAAATCCTGAGCGGACCCGCCACTGTAACTAGTTTATTAGATTTTTTTATCCACTTAGAAATTATATTCTAGGGAAGGAAAGTCTAATTCTAGGCTAGAAGTCAGGAGACCTGCCTAATAAATTAGATAACTAACTATCTTCGGGTACTAAGATAGGCATAATTACACCCTTACTATGCCTATGGTTAAGGGTTTTTATATTTATGAAAGAATTAAAGTTAGAGATAAGAGAAAAATAAGAATATTTCTTTTATAGTCAGCTTGAGAGGTTAGTAATTGCTGCTTAGTCTTAAAAGCTAAGATGAATTAGATATTAATCAAGATAAATAATTATTAATAACTAATTAGTTAGTGGAATTATTTTTTAGTTTGGAATAGTATAAACTCTATTGAGTAAGATTATATGGAGTAACAATAGAGATTTATAATTGTTCATAGATATAGATTAGAATAAAAAATTATCTTTAAATTTAATTAATAGGGAGTGTTAGTTTTGATAATGGATGCTCTTAACTTTGATGATCCTTTAATAAGAAAGTTGATATTATCAACTGGAATAGTAGTTATCACATATCTGATAGGATTTTGGGTAGTTAGATTTATTAATAATAAAGTAGAAGATTTTAAAAGGCGCCATCAATCAAGACGTTTTACTTATTATATTATATTTTTTATAGATTCAATTATAATTACATTTATTTGGTTAGAGGATCCATCAAGTTTAACAACCTATTTAGGTTTTTTATCAGCTGGTTTGGCTTTAGCTTTACACCAGGTCTTACTTAATATTGCAGGTTGGTTATTAATAATTTTGCGTAGACCCTTTGGGTTAGGAGATAGAATTGAGTGGGATCAGGTTCAGGGAGATGTAATTGATATCAGGGTTTTTTATACTACTTTATTAGAAGTAGGAAATTGGGTGGAAGCAGACCAAAGTACAGGACGCTTAGTGAATATACCTAATAGTACTATCTTTAAAGCAGCATTGTTTAATTATACTCGTGGTTTTGGTTGTATTTGGAATGAGATTAAGTTCTTAGTTACCTTTGAAAGTGACTGGGAAAGGGCAAAAAAAATAGTATTAGAAACAGGCTATGAACATAGTGAAGAAGAGATAGAAGAAAGGGCAAGAAGAAGAATAATTAAGATGAGTAAGAATTATATGATTAAGTATGGTAAATTTACACCAATTGCTTATGTAGAGATCAAGTCAAGTGGTGTACAGGTAACTTTAAGGTATTTAACCAGTGTACGCAAAAGGAGGATTTCAGAGAATCAAATTAATGAAAGTATTTTAAAAAAATTCAAGGATGAAGATAATATTGAATTTGCTTATCCAACCAGTCGCCTTTATCGTAGGACTGAAGAGGGTAAATTTTTAGGAAGCAACGAATAATTATTAAGACAATTTAAAATAGAAATAGAGTTACTAGGTGCCCTTAGCTATGGCTTAGGGAGAATAGGGAATCAGGGAGAATCCTGAGCGGGCCCGCCACTGTGACCAGCAATTAGATTATATAGTTAAAGATTATTAATTATAGTTAAGCTGGAAGCCAGGAGACCTGCCTAGTCAATTAATCTATTAGATCTTCGGTAGCAAGATAAGTAGATAATTTAGTGCATAGGGTAGGTTATGCCTAAATTATCCCCAATCTTATTTATGAAGATTGGGGAATTTTATTTTTAGGAGGAGATAAGGTAGTGAAGTTAAAGTCTAAAGTGATTGTGTTAATAAGTTTATTTCTTTTATTGATTGGAAGCAATCTTGTAAGAGCAGCTAATTTTCCTATAAGGGTTATTGATGATTTAGGTCGTGAAGTTATTATTGAAGAAAGACCAACTAGAATCATTTCTTTAGCACCTAGTAATACCGAAATTTTATTTGAACTTGGTTTAGGAGAAGAGGTAGTTGGGGTAAGTCAATATGCTGATTATCCAGAAGCTGCTACTAAAATAACTAAAGTTGGTACAATTAAGGGAATAAATTTAGAGAGGATATTACAATTAAGACCAGATTTAGTTTTGGCAAGTGGGATTACACCTAAAGATTTGGTATTTAAATTAGAACAATTTGGAATTAAAGTTATTGGATTTAATCCTAAAAGTATAGATGAGATTATTGACTCTATCTCTTTAATTGGAAAAGCCACTGGACAAGTTGAAGAAGCTAGTAGATTAACTACTAAGATGAGAGATAAGATAGAAAAGATAAGCCAAATTGTAGCAGATGAACCAAGGTTGAAAGTTTTTTATGAAGTTTGGCAAGAACCTTTATATACTGCAGGTCCTGGTACTTATGTTGATGACTTAATTTATTTAGCCGGTGGCATTAATATTGCTCATGATGCTAAGGGAGTATGGCCTCAGTATAATTTTGAGGTATTATTGGCTAAGAACCCTGATATTTATCTGCTTTCTAATCATGGTGTAGAAGGTAAATTTAGCAAAGAAGCAGTTAAAGAGCGAGAAAATTTCGGGAAGATCAAAGCAATTAAGCAAGGGAGAATTTATATTTTGAATCCTGATATTGTTAATAGAGCTGGACCGCGGATTATTATTGCTTTAGAAAAGATAGCTAAAGCAATTCACCCAGAATTATTTGATTAAGAAAAGAGTTGAAAAGATGATAAATGATAAGAAGATAAAATGGAGATTAATTATAGTTGGACTAGTTATTTTTTTAATATTAACATTAATGCTGGCAGTGAGCTTAGGTGCAGTAAAGTTACCTTTTTTTAAGTTAGCTAAGCTAATAGCAAGTAAAATCCCACTAGTGAAAGGGCTTATTAATAATCAGAATGATTTTGAAATTATGGAGACCATTATCTTTAAGGTTAGATTGCCACGAGTGTTATTAGCTGCCTTAGTAGGAGTTGCTTTAGCAACAGCAGGTACTTTGTTTCAATCCTTATTAAAAAACCCTATGGCTGATCCTTATATAATAGGTATCTCTTCTGGAGCTTCTTTGGGAGCTAGTCTAGGATTTATATTAAAATTAAATTTTGATCTTTATTATTTAAATACTATTCCTTTATTAGCTTTTATAGGTGCTTTGTTAACTGTCTTTATTGTTTATAACTTAGCTAAATATAATCATAAAATTTCTATAGCAACACTATTATTAGCAGGTGTGGCAGTAGGTTCTTTTTTATCAGCAATTGTATCTTTATTAATGGTCTTTAATGATGATAGTATGCACCAAATTGTATTTTGGACTATGGGTAGTTTGGCTACAAGTGGTTGGAAGGAAGTGCAGATGGTTTGGCTTTATATTATAATTGCTTATATTATAATTTATTTCTTAGCTAAGGATTTAAATTTGATTTTATTAGGTGAGGAGTCAGCTCAGAGCTTAGGAGTTGAAGTAGAGAAATTAAAAAAAATATTATTGGTAGTAGGATCCTTATTAACTGGATCAGCGGTAGCTGTGGGAGGTTTGATTGGTTTTATTGGATTGATTGTTCCACATATTGTTAGATTATTAGTAGGATCAGATCATAGAATCTTAATTCCTAGTTCAGCTTTAGTAGGAGCAATATTTTTGATTTTAACAGATACCTTGGCTAGAACAGTAATTGCTCCAACAGAGATTCCAGTAGGAATTATTACTGCTTTATTTGGGGCTCCCTTCTTTCTTTATTTATTAAAGACTAAGAAGACTATCTGACTTTAAATATATCAGTGACAAGTGATAAGTGATAAGTGACAAGTAACTAGTAACTAGTAATAAGTAACAAGTTGCTGTAATTGATGGAGTGATATAAATGACAATAAAATTAGAGGTTGATAGCTTAAGTTATCAATATGATCAAATAGATATTTTAACTAAGATTAATTTTGCTATTAAAGAAGGTGAATTTATTGGTTTGATAGGGCCTAATGGTTCTGGTAAATCTACTTTATTAAAGAATATCAGTAATATTTTAAAGCCAAATAAGGGAATAGTTTATTTAGATGATTTTGATTTAAAGAAGATTAAGAATAAAGATTTAGCACGGCAAGTAGCTATAGTATCGCAAGAGACTAATATAAACTTTGATTTTAGAGTAGAAGATATAGTCTTAATGGGTAGAGCTCCTTATGTTAGTCGATGGAAAGGAGAAAGTTCTAAAGATATTAAGATAGCTAGAAAGGCTATGGAGTTAACAGATATTATAAAATTGTCAGATAGATATATTAATCAGCTTAGTGGTGGTGAAAGGCAGCGGGTAGTTTTGGCTAGAAGTTTAGCCCAGGAACCAGAGCTTTTATTATTAGATGAGCCCACCTCTAATCTAGATATTAACTATCAAATAGAGATAATGGAATTATTAAGAAGACTAAATCAAAAAGAGAGTTTAACAATTTTAGTTATTCTACATGACCTAAATTTAGCTGCTAAGTTTTGTGATAAATTGCTATTACTTAAAGATGGGCAAATTCATAGCTTTGGTACTCCGCGGGAAGTAGTTACCACTAAAAAAATAGAAGAGGTGTATGGTTTAAAACTGCTGATTAAGCAAGATTATTTGAGTAAAAGACCCTACCTTACTTTAAATAATAAAAATATCCATACTAAAGATAGATTAGATCATAAGATACATTTAGTTTGTGGTGGAGGGAGTGCTAGAGATTTAATGCAGGCTTTAGTTGAATCAGGCTACCAACTAAGCTGTGGGGTTTTAAATCGGTCTGATTCTGATTGGGAGCTGGCGAAGTCTTTAGAAATTGAAACTATTAGTGAAGATCCATTTACTCCTATTAGTGATGAGAAGCATAATAAGAATTTAACCCAAATAAAAGAGGTGGATACGATAGTTTTGACTGATATACCTATCGGTGCAGGAAACTTAGCTAATCTGAAAGCGGTTTTGTGGGCAGCAAGAAATAGTAAAAGAGTTATAGTAGTAAACAGTTGTAAATTAAAGAATAAAGATTATACTGGCGGAGAAGGAAGAGAGATATTTGAAAGATTATTAAGGGAAAAAGTAGTTGTGGTTAAAGAAGAATTTGAAGCTTTAGAAGAAATAAAGATGCTTTGATGTAAAGCTTATATTGGAGGTGTATAGATGAAGGGGAAAGTAGATGATAAAAAGATAGCAAGTTTAGTTAAAAGTGCTTTATTAATTGCCTTATCAGGGGTAGGTGCTTATTTGAAATTTCCTAGTCCTGTTGGAAGTATTGCTTTTGATTCTCTCCCTGGTTATTTAGGAGTATTACTCTTAGGCGGTAAATTTGGGAGTGTTATTTTGATATTTGGCCATTTGATTTCTGCTTTAATAGCTGGTTTTGTATTAGGTCCTTTCCATATCATCATTGCTCTGTTAATGGGGGTGTGTGGTCTTATATTTGGATATTTGGCCAAGACAAATATTATATTAGCAGCAATCATAGCTATTGTTTGTAATGGTATTATTTTACCTGCTCTTTTAATTCCATTCTTAGGGCAAGGGCTTTTTATAGGAATAGTTACGATGTTAACATTAGCATCAGCAGCTAATATATTCTTAGCAGTTATATTAAACAAATTCTTTAGTAAGGAGTAAATTTAGTGAATAACTTTAGAGATATATCTATTTTAAAGTTAGATGATGAGAAATTTTTGGTGATTGCTTGTGATTCTGCAGGTGGAATAGGTAGCAAAATAGAGGATAAGATAAAGCTTTCTAACCATATAGTAGGTAAATTTACAGCTAGAGTGGCTTTAATGGAGTTGCTAGCTAGTGGAGCTAAGCCTATATCTATTATTGATACCTTAAGTGTAGAGTTAGAACCTACAGGTAAGGAGATTATTGCAGGTATTAAAGATGAACTATCTATAGTAGGAATTGAAAATTTATTAACTGGAAGTACAGAAGAGAATATAACTACTGTCCAAACAGGAATAGGAGTAACTACAATTGGGATTGTTACCTTAAATCAATTAAGGTTGGCTATCTCTCAAAAAGGTGATCTTATAATTGCTTTAGGATTGCCTAAGGTAGGATATCAGGTTGTAGAGGATAGAGATCAGATTGCAGATTTGGAATTAGTTTTGAAAATCTTAGAATTAGATTATATTCATGAAATATTGCCAGTAGGATCTAAAGGAATTTTATATGAAGCCAATGTATTAGCAAAATCCAATCAATTGAGTTTAGAATTGTTAAACTCTAAATTAGATTTAGATAAATCAGCTGGTCCTGCTACAGTTGTATTAGTAAGCATAGCTGAAGGCGATTTGTTTAAATTAAAAGAAGATATTCAGAAAGCTATTAATGTAATTGGAAGGTTAGGATAATTGAAATAAAAACTTATTGATAAAAGTGGAGGAAGAAAAAATGAAAAGGTTTAATTTTATTTTATTTAGTCTAGTAGTATTAAATTTATTAGTAGGAGGAAATGCTTTTGCTAAAGATAAGGAAGGAGAAATTTTAACTTTAGATGAAATTGTGGTAACTGCTTCTAAATATGAAGAGAAATTATCAGAAGCAGCAGTAAGTGTGGAAGTAATTGATGAAGAGGAGATTAAGCAGAAAAATGCTCATAATGTGGCTGATTTATTAAGAAATATGGCAGGAATAAATTTTACTGACTATGGTGGTCCTGCAGGTCAAAAGACAATTAGAGTTCGTGGTGCAGACACTGAGCAGGTATTAATTTTAATCGATGGTCAGCCAATGAATAGTAGTCAAAATGGAAGTGTTGATTTGAGTCAATTCTCTATTGAACAGATAGAGAGAATAGAAGTTTTAAGAGGTCCAGCCTCAGCATTGTATGGCGCGAATGCTTTAGGAGGGGTAATCAATATTATAACTAAAAGTGGTAGCCAAACCGCTGAAACAAGTATGAAAGTAGGCTATGGATCATTTAATACTCAAGATTATAAATTAATTCATCAAGGTGAGTCTGATAAATTGGGTTATAATATATCTATAGCTAAGAAAAAATCAGATGGTCATCGTGAAAATAGTGAATTAGATCAAGAGAATATTTTTGCTAAATTTAATTATGAGTTAAATAAGTATTCCGATTTATTATTTTCACTACAATATACTGATTCAGCTAAGGGATCACCAGGGCCAATAAGTTCTACAACTCCTAATGCTCAGCAGGATGATGAAGATATGAATATTAATTTACAATGGAATCAGCAGACAGAAAATAGTGATAGTAAAATAGCTCTTTATTATAATGATCATCAAAATATTTATGATAATCCTGATAAGTGGGGATATGATGGTCCAAGTGAACATAATACTGAAAGGTTAACTTTAGATTTTAATCAAATTAAATACTATGATGCACACACTTTAAGTTATGGTGGAGAAGTAGTAGAGAATAGAATTGATAGTACGGAGAATGGAGAACATAATGATTTAAGTAAAGCTATATTCATTCAAGATGAGTGGAGGTTAATTGATGATTTAAAGCTTACTTTAGGAAGTCGCTATGATAACCATGAAAGCTTTGGGGGTGAAACTAGTTCTAGAATAGGAGCAGTATATACTATTAATTCAAAGTTGAATTTACATGTATCTGTAGGAGAGGCCTATAGAACTCCAACTTATAATGATTTGTACTGGCCAGCAGATGATTATACAGAAGGCAATCCTGATTTAGAGCCAGAAACTGCTCTTGCTTATGAGACTGGACTAAGATATTTAGATAATAACTTCAAAGGAGAAGTAAATTTATTTACGAGAGATGTGAATGATTTAATAAATTGGGCTCCAGGTAATGACGGTATATATAGACCTTCAAACATTAATACAGCTAAGGTATCGGGACTAGAATTAATCTTAACTAAATATTTAACTGATAATCTAGCTGCTGACTTTAATTATACCTATTTAGATGCTAGGGATAAGAAAACAGATCAAAGATTAGATTACAGGAATTATCATAGCTTGAATTTAGGATTAAATTATAGTGGTAAAAAGATTAGTGGATCTTTAAATGGTCAGTTAGTGGCAGGTCGAACTGAGGAATTGCCTAGTTATTTTGTAGTAGATGCAAAGTTGAATAAGAAAATTAAAGAGAATTTAGAATTATCCTTAGGAATTAATAATTTGTTTGATAGAAAATATCAGGTTAATAAAGGTTATCCAATGTTAGAACGTAATTATATGTTAACAGTAGGTAAGAAGTTTTAATTATACTAGTCACTTTATAAGGGCAGATATCTAGATTTCTGTCCTTTCCTTATTTGTTGATAAGGAGGGAAATTAGAATGAAGTTAATAGAAAAAATCAAGGGCAAGATCACTCCATTAAAGCTTTCCCTTATTATAGCTTTAGGAATTCATCTAGCTTTATTTAATTTAATACCTGAACTTAGTTTAGGAAAAGATTTAGCAACAGGCAGAAAGAAAGCTAGTCCAAAAGTTAGTTTTAAAGCTACTACCTTGGATATTACTAAATCTAAAGATATCAAAAAGGAGAGTGAAGTTAAAGAAGTAAAAGAGGTGGCAGACAATAAGAAGCAAGAGAAGATAGCCCAAAAGGTAGTGGAAGAAAAAGAGAGAATATCTCCAAAAGAAAAGATAGAAGAAAAGAATGATCTGGCAGAAGATGAAGTTCAAGAAGTAAAGAAAGAGAAGATTGAAGGTAAGAAAATAAAGAAAAGTCGCTTAGAAGTGGAGAAGAAAGAAGAACTTAAAGAAGTAAGTAAAGTAAAAGAAAAAAGTGAAGGCAAAGCAAAAGTAAAACAAGATAGAAATAAAGAAATAAAGAAGAAAAAAAGAGTTGTGAAAGAATTTCCAAAAAAGAAAAAGGTAGAAAAAGAGCAAGTAAGTAAAGAAGAAGAGATCAAAGCTGTAGCAGAAGAAGTTAAAACTAAAGAGAAGAAAGCGACTAAGAATAAGATAAATGCTGAAAAAAATATGAAGACAAAAAAAAGCAAGAATCCTGTTGATTTAACTCAAGCTAAAGTGACTAAAGGGGTTGTATTACCGAAGTTAACTAATTACCAACAACCTATCTATCCAGCAAGTATGCGACGAAGAGAGATTGAAGGTAAAGTGATTTTAAAAGTACTCTTAGATCAACAAGGAAGTGTAAAGAGGATTAAGGTTGAAAGATCATCAGGATATCAGAAGCTAGACCAAGCTGCAGTAGAAGCAGTTAGGAAGTGGCAATTTAGTCCAACTAAAAAAGAAGATAAAGAGGTTGAAGCATTAGTCTTAATACCAGTTAATTTTAGATTGAATTAGGAGGTTAAGGGATGCAAGGTTTGTTAGCTAAAGGTGGGATAGTAATTTATCCTTTATTAATCTGTTCAGTAATTGCAATGGCGATCATAATTGAGCGGTTATATCAATTTTCTAAGGTTGATAAGCAAATTTCTGATGAGTTGATCAAAAGAATTAAAGCTAATATTAAAGAGGGAAAGATTGAAGCAGCAATTAAAGTAGCTGAAGAGAGCAAAGGACCAATTACTAAAGTTTTAAAGCGAGGAATTCTACATTGGAATAAAAGGGCTGAAGAGATAGAAAACCAGATGGAAGAGGTTAAATTAATGGAGTTTCCTAAGTTAGAAAGATATTTAGGTGTGTTGAATTTTATAGGAAAGATAACTCCTTCTTTGGGGTTGTTAGGAACGGTAACAGGAATGATCAAAACCTTTCAAATCTTATCTATGAATGGAGAAGCCCAGCAATTAGCAGGGGGGATTTCAGAAGCTTTATTTACAACAGCTACAGGTTTAATAATTTCTCTTCCGACTCTAGCAGCCTATTATTTCTTTATTACTAAGTTAGAAGGGATAGTTAATCATAGTGAAAGAAGAGAAATAGAGTTGATTAATTATATTAAAGAGATAGGTGGAGATGATGAAATATAAAGTAAAAAAAGATGATCTAGAGTTGAATTTGGCGCCAATGATAGATGTAGTATTTTTATTATTAATCTTCTTTATAGTAGCATCTACCTTGAATATTAGAGAGGTAAAGGAGAATATTCAATTACCTAAAACTCAAGCTAGAGAAGAAAAGAATAGTAATGAGGTGAAAATCTATATTACTAAAGAGGCTAATATCTATCTAGGTAAAGATAAAGTAGAATTAGAGGATTTAGCTTTGAAGTTAGAGGAAAAATTAAAGGATAATTCTCAAAAAAATATTAGTATTTTTGCTGATCAGCAAGTTGCTTTTCAAGAGGTTATAGGGGTGATGGATGCTGCTAAAAAAGCTGATGTTGATAACTTGAGTTTTGCTTTGGAAGAGCATAATGAGTAGCTTTGATAATCAGCTATGTAGAAAAATTATTACTATGATGGGAATTTATGAAGATTTTAGATCATTAGTAGATAAAGGAGGGGTATAATGAGCCAGTTGATTCTAGTTTTAGGAGGAGCTAGAAGTGGTAAGAGTAGTTTTGCAGAAGAGATAGTTACTAAGCTTGGTGGAAAAGATGTAACTTATATTGCTACTTCTGAAAGTAGGGATCAGGAGATGGTAGATCGAATAGAGAAGCATCGTAAATCTCGTCCCCAAGAATGGACAACTATAGAAGAAGTTAAGAGTATTGCTCAAGTATTAGATCGAATGAATAAAGGGTCGGTTGTATTATTAGATTGTTTAACTCTTTTAATTTCAAATTTATTATTGCAAGGTGAAGACTTGGCAGAAGATGAATATGACTTCAATGTTCAAGGTAGAGAAGAAAGGATTATCCAAGAGATAGAAGAGATTATAGCTAAAGTAGAAGAGAAAGATTTAATCTTGGTGATAGTTTCTAATGAGCTTGGTCAAGGTTTAGTTCCAAATTATAAATTAGGTAGAGTTTATCGTGATATTGTTGGCAGAGCTAATCAGTTGCTAGCTAATAGTGCAGATGAGGTTTATATAACCTATGCTAGTTTACCGATTGAGATCAAAGAACTAGGGGAAAAAGTTAGAAAAGAGTTTAAAGAATAATTGTTAATGGAAAATTGAGAATTGATAATTAAAGAAAAAATCAAGGGAAAAGCATCATAAATAATAAGGTGCGAGTGATAAGTAATGAGGTGTGAAGAGCAAATAATAGATAGCTAGTATTTTTATAATTTTCATAGCTACTTTGTATTGCTATGGATGATATAGTTGAAGATTTGATAAGCAATAGCTATTCGGATTTATATTTTCACTTAATCTTAACTGTGTTTTTACTAATAAATAGTCATTATTTACTATTATTTTAACTATCAATTATCAACTATAAATTCTAAATTGATCTTCTGGAGGAAAAGAAATGAGTAAAGGAATTATGTTACAAGGGACAGCCTCTAATGTTGGTAAAAGTATATTAGCCACTGCCTTTTGTCGGATATTTGCTCAAGATGGATATCAGGTAGCGCCTTTCAAGTCTTGGAATATGGCTTTAAATTCTTATGTTACTAAAGCAGGTGGTGAGATAGGTCGAGCACAAGCAGTTCAAGCTGATGCAGCAGGGATTGAGATTAAAGAGAAGATGCAACCTATCTTAGTTAAGCCTAAGGGAGAAGGAATAGCTCAGATAATAGTTAAGGGGAAGGCTATAGGAGATTTTAGAGCTGATAGAAAGAGTAGAGAATATATTGAATGGGCTTTAGAGATTATTAAGGATTCTTTAGCAGAGCTGAGCAATGAATTTGAAATTCTAGTCTTAGAAGGGGCAGGAAGTCCAGCAGAGATAAATATTAAAGATCAGGATATTGCTAATATGAAGGTGGCTAAATTAAATCAGACTCCTGTCTTGTTAGTGGCAGATATTGATCGAGGTGGAGCTTTAGCTTCAGTAGTAGGTACATTGAAGTTATTAGAGCCCAAAGAACGAAGATTGGTTAGAGGGATTATTTTAAATAAGTTCCGGGGTGATTATGATTTATTAAAGCCAGGGATTGATATTTTAGAGGAGAAAACAGGAAAAAAGGTAGTAGGAGTTATTCCTTGTTGTAAAGATTTTAAAATTCCTGATGAAGATTCACTCTCTTTAGATAACTTGTGTAAGCAAGAAAGAGAGATTAAGATTGGAATAATTAATCTTCCTCATATCTCTAATTTTAGTGATTTTGATGTATTAGCTTATGAACCTGAAGTGGAAGTTGAATATCTAAGCGCTAATGATTCTCTAGAGAATTATGATTTAATTATTATTCCAGGAACTAAGAATACTACTGCTGATTTAAATTACTTAGAAGAGACAGGATTAGCTGAAATGATAATTAATTATGCTAAACAAGGTAAAGCTATAGTAGGTATTTGTGGTGGATACCAGATCTTAGGAAAGAGATTATTAGATCCTAATTTGACTGAGGGTAATATCAGAGAGATTAAAGGTTTAGCTTTATTAGATGTAGAGACAACATTTAGCCAAAATAAGTTGACCCATCAGACTGAAGCTATAGTTGAAGGAAAAGAAGGCTTTTTAAAATCTTTAACTGAAAAAGAACTTGAAGCTTATGAAATTCATGCTGGAGATAGCAGATTAGGATCAGAAGCCAATCCTATGTTTAAGATAACTTCTCGTTCAGAAGAAGAAATAGACATTATGGAGGGGGCTTGTAGTCAGGATGGCTTAGTGTGGGGTACCTATTTACATGGTATTTTTGATAATGATAGCTTTCGAAGAGCTTTTATTAATCAGTTAAGAAGAAAGAAGGGTTTGGATGAATTAAAGAAAGAATCTACTGTGAGCAAGGAAAGATTAGAGGAAAGCTATGATCAATTAGCTCAAATTGTTAGAGAGAATATAGATCTGAAATTAATCTATGACATTTTAGAAGAGGGTGAGTTTTAGTTATGGAGACTAAAACAATTATGATCCAAGGAACAGCTTCCCATGTAGGAAAGAGTGTTTTAAGCTCTGCATTTTGTAGAATTTTTTATCAAGATGGATATAAGGTAGCTCCTTTTAAATCACAGAATATGGCTCTTAATTCTTATGTGACTAGAGAAGGAGGAGAGATTGGTCGGGCTCAAGCTGTGCAGGCTGAAGCTGCAAAGATAGAGGCAACAGTGGATATGAATCCAATTCTTTTAAAACCACAAGAGGATACAATTGCTCAATTGATTATTCATGGTAAAGTAACTACTCAGATTAAGGCTAAAGATTATTTTAGTGAGCAAGAAATAGGATTAAAAGCAATTAAAGATTCTTTAAAGAGATTGAAAGAAGAGTATGAAGTTTTGGTTATTGAAGGAGCTGGAAGCCCTGCTGAGGTAAACTTACGAGATTTTGATTTAGTAAATATGAAGGTAGCAAAATTGGCAGCTGCTCCTGTAATATTAGTAGCTGATATTGATCGAGGTGGTGTTTTTGCTGATATTATTGGAACTTTTGAGTTACTAAATGAAGAAGAGAAGAATAGAATCAAAGCTATTATTATCAATAAATTCCGAGGAGAAGTTAGCCGATTAAAATCGGGTATAGAATATATTGAGCAGGAGACAGGAGTGCCTGTTTTAGGAGTAATACCTTATTTCAATGAGTTCAAAATTCCAGAAGAGGATGTAATTGCTGAGTATGTGCAAGGTGCTAAAGATTATGAAGTTGATATTGCAGTGATTACTTTACCCCATATCTCCAATTTTACCGATTTTGATCTTTTGGCAGAGGAGCCAGGAGTTAGACTTCGTTATGTGAAGGATAAGTTTGAATTAGGAAATCCAGATGTAATTATCATACCTGGAACTAAGAATACGATTGATGATCTCGATTATTTGTATCAGATTGATTTTGATAAAGAGATTATTAAAAGCTTTGAATCAGGAACTACTATTGTTGGTATCTGTGGTGGCTATCAGATCTTAGGAAGTATAATTAAGGATCCAGATGGAATTGAAAGTAAGAAGCAGGAGATTAAAGCTCTGGGACTATTGGATATTGAGACTACTATAGAAGAGGAGAAGATAACTAGTCAAGTAGAAGCCAAATTAATTAATAAGCAATTATTAGAGATTGCTGATAGTTCTGTAAAAGCTTATGAAATACATATGGGAAGGACAGAGTTGGGGGAGAAGGTTAAGCCACTTTTTAGAATAACTAAGCGATCTCAGCAAGAGGTTAATGTTAGTGATGGAGCTTGTAGTGAAGAGGGACGAGTTTGGGGAACTTACTTGCATGGTATCTTTGATAATCAGCAATTTAGAAGAAGTTTTATTAATAAGTTAAGGGGAGAGAAGGGATTAGCTCCTTTAAGAGAGGGAAAAATTTCAACTGAAAAGGAAAGAGAAGAAGCTTATAATAATTTAGCTGATTTGGTGCGAGATAATTTAAATATGGAATTATTATATGAAATTATTGCTATGAAACATCGCTAAATGGATATTTTGCGATCAGCCACTAGCTACTAGCCTCTGGCTATTATTATTATTTTTATAAGCTCTAAGCCAATGGCTAGTAGCCAATAGCTAGCAGCTAAAACTGTCGTAATACTTATCTTATAATTAAACTTTATTTTTTATTAGTAGAGAATTGGAGATTGAGGTGAAAGAATGAATCTTTACTTATTACTTATGGCAGTATTGATCGATATAGTTATCGGAGATCCTAATTGTTATCCCCATCCTGTAATTATTATTGGAAGAGGAATATCTATTTTCGAAAGAATTTTACGTAGATTTTGTAGAGATAAATTAAGCGAAAGAATATCAGGTATAATTTTGGTGCTATTTATAATAGTAGGAAGCTATTTAGTAACTAAGTGGATAATAGATTATGCTTATCAGATTAATTATCATTTAGGGTTAATAGTTAATCTATTTTTATTATCAACTACAATTGCTATCAAGGGATTGGGTCAAGCAGGAAAGAATATTTATCATCTTCTTGTAGCAGATAATTTAAATTTGGCTCGAAGCAGATTAGATTGGATTGTAGGTCGTGATACTGATAATTTAGATGAAGGTGAGATTATTAGAGCTACAATAGAAACTATTGCAGAAAATACTAGCGATGGAATAATTGCTCCTCTTTTTTATATTATCATTGGAGCAGCTCCTTTAGTTATGGCTTATAAGGCCGTTAATACCTTAGACTCTATGCTAGGATATAAGAATGAGAAGTATCGTTATTTTGGTTGGGCAGCAGCAAGGATAGATGATATAGCTAATTTTATTCCAGCTAGGATTACGGCTTTTTTATTTGTAATAGCAGCCTTAATTAATAGATCTGATTGGACAGGAGCTATAAGAATAATTGCTAGAGATGCTAAAAAACATCCTAGCCCTAATGCTGGATTTCCAGAAGGAGCGGTAGCTGGGGCTTTAGGTATTCGTTTGGGTGGGAGAAATTATTATCATGGTCGAGAAAGTTTTCGAGCCTATTTAGGAGAATCTAAAGTTGAATTTGATAAGGAACAGATTAAAGAGACAATTAGTTTGATGTATTGGAATGTGGGGTTATTTTTGATTGTTTATTATCTATTTAAATTGATAATTGATAATTGATAATTGATAATTGATAATTGATAATTGAGGTGCCATTTTTTGCTTCTTGCTTTTAACTAAGGAGTAAGGAAAAATATTGCTCATACTTATGAATGCTCTCACTTCTAATAAAAAGACTAATTTTTATATAGCCTCTTTTTTAGATGAGATAAAAGGTCTGTAGTAGAGGTTAAGGTTTTGAATTTGATCTTAATTATACATTATAAATTAGAAAATAGTGGGAGGGTCAAGAATGTATCCTAGATTATTAATAGCAGGAACGGCAAGTGGAGTTGGAAAGACAACCTTGACTATGGGATTGATGGGAGCTTTAAAGAAAAGAGGTTATAATGTACAACCTTATAAAGTTGGTCCTGATTATATTGATCCTGGTTTTCATAAATTAGTTACAGGCAACTCCTCACGAAATTTAGATAGTTATCTCTTAGGAGAAGCAGGAGTACAAGAATGCTTTCTTCACGCTGCTAAAGGTGCAGATATATCTTTGATCGAAGGTGTAATGGGTCTTTTTGATGGAAAGAAGGGGAGAGATGATTATGGAAGTACGGCTCATATAGCTAAAATTTTAAAAGCACCGGTGATTTTAATAATGGATGTTGGAAAGATGGCTAGAAGTGCTGTAGCGATGGCTTATGGTTATATGAACTTTGATCCTAAATTGCATGTAGCTGGAGTAATCTTAAATAATGTAGGTAGTAAAGGTCACTATCAGATGATTCAAGAAAGAATTGAAGAGGAATTAGGTTTGAAGGTATTAGGTTATTTACCTTATCAAAAGAATTTAGAATTAACAGAGAGGCATTTAGGTTTAGTACCAATTACTGAAAGTAAAGAGTTAGTTGCTTTTGTAAACCGACTAACTGACTTAATAGAAGGCTATATTGATTTAGATTCTTTAGTAGCTTTAGCTGAGGGTACTCCAAAATTAGAGTTTAAAGAAGAGAGGATTTTTATTCAAAGTCAGGAGTATAATTTAACTTTAGGGGTAGCTTATGATGAAGCTTTTAATTTTTATTATCAGGATAATCTAGATATTTTAGAGAATTTGGGAGTTAAGTTAAAATATTTTAGCCCACTTAAAGATCACAAATTACCAGAAGTTGATGGGCTTTACATTGGAGGAGGATTTCCAGAGAGTTTTTTGGAGCAGTTAGCAGAGAATAATAGAATAAAAGAAGATATTTATCGAAAAGTTAAAGCTGGATTACCTACATATGCTGAGTGCGGAGGACTGATGTATTTAGCAGAAGAGATTAGAGGTTTTAATGCTAATCGTTATTCAATGGTAGGGGTAGTACCAGCAAAGATAGAAATGATGGATAGTTTGCAGGCTATGGGTTATGTAAGGGCTAAAGCTGTTAATGATAATTTATTATTAAAAGAAGCTGAAACAGTTAAAGGCCATGAATTTCATTATTCAAAACTAATTGCTTTAAAAGAAGTTAATAGTGCTTATCAATTATATGGAGGTAAAGGAAAGAAAGGGAGATATGAAGGCTTTGCTAAGCAGAATTTATTGGCTAGCTATGTTCATTTACATTTTGGAAGCAATTTAGAGATAGTGAAAAGATTTTTGGAAATTATAAAGACGATTAGTAAAGAGATAATAATTTAGTGTTTATTTAAAATTAATAGTATACCATGATTTATTAAAGCCCACTAAATTATATGTAATTATTCTAAAAATTACAAAAATGAGATGATATATGTTATAATATGGCGTGGAAAATAATATAAATCGGAGAAAATTTAATTTTATCTGATTGCTTAAGGATGGTGTATAAGATGATAAGAGGCAATATTAAGATTTTATTTATTCTATTTTTAGTAATGTTTTTATTTCACTCCACGCCTATAACTGCTCAAGAGGTTGAAAATGAAAGTTATTTCTTTTTACAGACCAGTCTGACAACCTATCATTGGAATCAAAATCCTGATCGTAATAATAAACAGGATTTGATAGGTTTGGAATACCATAAGTCTAATTCTAAGCTTTATGGTATAGCATATTTTCAGAATTCATATTTCCAACCTACATGGTATATATATGCTGGTAAAGTTTATCAGTATAAGGAAATATCAGATTTCAACTTATATGGTAAATTAACCTATGGGATTATTAGTGGTTATGATGATGAAAACGGTAAGTACTCTTCTTATATGAATGATTTAGGAACATTTCCAGCGGTTATACCAAGCATAGGTATAGGATATGAAAAGTTTTCATTGGAGGTATCACTTTTTGGAGTTTCAGGCTATATAGCAAATCTTGGAATGAAGTTTTGATATCGGCTGAGAAGAAGTTATTTTAAAGAAGTACATATTGAAGTGTGGTATCTATTTGATTTTAGAGATTAATAGGTGATTTGGAGGAGTGATAAGATGGAGCTAAAAGATAGGCTAACTCAAGGGTTGGTACAAGTTTATACTGGGACTGGTAAAGGAAAGACTACTGCTGCTTTGGGGCTTGGATTGAGGGCTGCTGGTCATGGATTAGAGGTAGAAATGATTCAATATATGAAGGGAAGTACTTATAGTGGAGAATTATTTTCTACTGAGCAATTATCTAATTTTAATATTAGACAATTTGGAAAAGGGTGTCCTTATGCTGCTGGAATTCGTCAAGGTTTAATGAAGTGTACTGCTTGTGGCGATTGTTTTTTTAAAGGTGAAGAAGATAAGGATAAAAAGATTCATTTAAAGTTTGTAGAATGGGCTTATCAATATACTAAACAAGTTTTAGGAGCAGGTAAGAAAGATTTAGTTATTTTAGATGAGATAAATAATGCATTGCGCTATGATTTATTAAAGGTAGAAGAAATTTTAGATTTAATTAAGCTAAAAAGTGATAAGACTGAATTGATATTGACTGGAAGAGGAATGCCAGAAGAAATTCTAGAAAGAGCTGATTTAGTAACAGAGATGAAGGCTATTAAGCATCCTTATGAGCAAGGTATTAAGAGTAGATGGGGGATTGAATATTAATGAATCGCTTTTTAATTGCCTTGCAATTTATTACTAGGATTCCTATTAAGAAAGAATTAGATTATAACAATAAAGATTTAGGGAGTTGTATGCTTTATTTCCCGCTAATTGGGAGTTTATTAGGGGGGAGTTTAGTTTTAATTAATTATTTAGGAGAATTATATTTAGCCCCGTTAATAACAAATAGCTTATTGATTATAGGAATGATATTATTAACAGGAGGAATTCATCTTGACGGGTTAATGGATACTTGTGATGGTATTTTTAGTGGGCAAAACAAAGATAGAATCTTGGAGATTATGCGTGATAGTAGAGTAGGGGCTTTTGGGGTTATTGCACTTATTTCTGTATTTTTATTAAAGTTTAGTTTATTAGTAGAGATTTCTAATAGTTATAAAAATTCTGTTTTGATCTATTTCCCAACTATTAGTCGTTGGGCGATAGTTTATGCTGCTTTGTATTACCCTTCTGCTCGTAAAGGGGGATTGGGTAAGACTTATGCTCAATATCTAAAATTAAAACATTTCTTATTAGCTACAATCTGGACTTTAGCAGTAGGAATATTTCTTTTTGATTTACAGGGGCTAATAATATTTTTGTTTTCTTGGTTATTAACTATTTTAATTATTAAGATGATTATAGTTAAAATAGATGGTTTAACCGGTGATAATTATGGGGCGATTAACGAATTGATTGAGGTTTTTTCCATATTGACCATGATGGTTGTTTTATAATAGATATATTGTGACAGTTTAGTAACAAGTGATCGGTAAGTAATAGAGGGATTAACATCAAATTTTTTAATGAAGCTTATCATAAAGAGTCGCTTTAGGAAATTGCAGAAAGAATTCAATTTGTAACCTGTTACTTGTTATTCATCACTGTTTGTTTATATCAGTAAGGAGTAAACTTATGGAAGTAACAGTTAAAGTTCCAGGAACTTGTGGAGAGTTAGTACAGGGGGTAATAGATGGAGTTAATTTTCATATCAGCTGTCCAATAGATGTTTATAGTTCAGTAAAGATTAGATTAAATAGGAGTTTATCAGAAATAAGAATAGATCCAAAATTTGTCAAGACAAGATTAGCTATTGAGAAAACTTTAGAGCATTTTAATGCGAATCTAGGTTTGAATGTCAGTATAGATTCTAAATTAATCTCTGCTAAGGGAATGGCTAGTAGCACAGCTGATATTGTTGCTGGAATTATAGCTACAATAATTATTACAGATAATAGGGTTGATCTAGAATTAGTAAGAAGAATAGCTTTAGGAATTGAACCGACAGATGCATCTTTTTTAAAGGGAATAGTAGCTTTTGATCATTTGCAGGGTAAAAAGCTAGTTTATCTAGGTGCTATTAAAGCTATACCATTATTAATTTTTGATGTTGGAGGCAAGGTGAATACTATAGATTTTAATTCTAGACATGATTTATCTGAATTAAAATTAGCTAAGCAAGAAGATGTGAAAAGAGCCTATGAGTTGATTAAAGAAGGAATTAGAAAGAATAATTTAGATTTATTAGCTAGAGGAGCAATTATAAGTAGTTTAGCAAATCAGAAAATTTTAACTAAGCCCTATTTAAATCAATTAATTAAGCTATGCAATCAAGATAGGGGTATTTTAGGAGTTAATATTGCCCATAGTGGAACCTTGATTGGAGTATTATTAAGATCTGATTTTGGTAAAAAAAGAGTATTAGCTAAAATAAAAGATAAATTTCCAAGATTAAATTATTTAATGGAGACGAAGATAATAAATGGGGGATATAAGGTAGTTAGAGAGGGATGAGATTATGCATGGTGGTAATATTATAAAAGCGGCTAAAGAATATGGACTAAAGCAGGAAGAGATTATAGATTTTAGTGCAAATATTAACTTTCTTGGATTACCATCTTCAGCTAAGAAAGTAATTCAAGATAATTTAGCAGGAATTGAAAATTACCCTGAGCCTAATTCTTTAGAACTAAAGTATGCTTTAGCTGATAAATTAAATTTAAAAGAGAGAAATTTAATAATTTCTAATGGGGCAGTAGAGTTAATTTATTTAATTGCCAAGGTATTAAAAGCTAAAAATGCTCTGGTATTAGCGCCTACATTTTCAGAGTATAGGTTGTCGGTAGAAAGTATAGGTGGAAGGGTGGAAGAGTTCCAATTACGTAGAGAGGAAGATTTTGAATTAAATATAGTTGAATTATTACCGAAAATTGCTGAAGTTGATCTCTTTTTTTTATGTAATCCTAATAATCCCACTGCTAAATTCATCACTAGATCTGAGATAATTAAAATTTTAGATTATGGGATTAAGAATAATAGCTTTATAGTTATTGATGAAGCTTTTATTGATTTTTTGGAAGAAGATCTTACAGTAATTGATTTAGTTGAGGAGTATAATAATTTATTAGTTTTGCGTTCTCTAACTAAGTTTTTTGCTATTCCTGGTTTACGTTTGGGTTATGGAGCAGCAAACTCTAAATTGATTAGTAAATTAGAGCAGAGTAAAGATCCTTGGAATGTTAATTCGTTGGCACAAAAAGTAGGAAGAACTGTGATTAATGATACAAAATATATTTTAGAAACTAAAAAGATGATAAAAGAGGAAAAGGATTTTTTATATCATAAATTAAGTGAAATGGCTGATCTCAAAGCTTATTATCCTAGTGCTAATTATATTTTGATTGATCTTAGTTCTGCTAAGTACTCGGCTAGTGAAATAGAAGATAAATTAGCTAAGGAAGGAATCTTAATTCGAAATTGTAATAATTATAGTAATTTAGGTGAAGATTTTATTAGGGTAGCAGTTAAGAGTAGAGAAGATAATATTAAGCTTGTAGCAAAGCTATTTGATATACTATAACAATTAAGAAATGTTGATAAATTCTATTAAATATATTTTAAATTTTAGTTACTTTAATTAGTATATATTCATTACTTCAAAGGAATTTTGAGCTTTGTATTCTATAATCTGAAATTACTTAGGAGGAAAGCTAATGGGAACAAAATTAATTTTGATTAGACATGGAGAGACAAAGTGGAATAAAGCAGGTCGTTTTCAAGGAAATAAGGATATAGAATTAAATCCTGCAGGTCGTAAGCAGGCTGAAAAATTGGCCAAAGGATTAGCAGATGAGAAGATAGATGCAATTTATTCAAGTAATTTAAGTAGAGCCTATGAGACAGCTCAGATATTAAGTCAAGAGCATGGATTAGAAGTTAAATCATATTCAAGCTTACAGGAGATTAATTTTGGAGTTTGGGAAGGTCTTACTTTTGATGAGATTATGAGTGAATATGAAGATGAGTTTAGAAATTGGCAATCAAGTTCAAGTAATAGACCTCCTCAGGGAGAGAGTTTAGAAGATGTTAGAGAGAGAGTAGTTAAAAAGATAAAGGAGATTATTTCTAATCATAGAGAAGAGACTATAGCAATAGTTGCTCATGGTGGGGTCAATAAAATACTATTAAGTACTTTTTTGGAACTACCCCTTGATAAATCATGGCGTTTGATGCAATCTAATACAGCAGTTAATATTTTATCTTTTTATGAGGATGATATTATTTTGGAGTTATTAAATTCTACTGCCCATTTGCATGACTAATTATTATTCATCTTTTAGGATGCATTTTTTTGTAAAGTATTTAAAATTTGCCAAGTACATCAAAAAAGATAGGAAGGAGTTTAAACTCCTTCCTATCTTTTTTGATGTAAATTTATTTTATCTAAAGCAAATAGATCAGCTTTTTTTTCAAAGGATGAATATTGCATATTTAAACCTATAAAATATGGTTTGCTGGGCATATCATCACGGATATGTTTAACTTCGTGGATAAATACTTTCTTTTGCAATTCACAGCTAAGATTTTTATTGATAATAATATAGTAATTTCCATAACTAGACTTATAGACAAAGCCCCATAATTGTGAACTCAGTTTAGTTATCTTGGGATAAATATCATATGCTTTGGCTAATTCATAGAATTTATGGGAGGTATCTTGAATATTCTCAAGAAAAGAATCGATGTCATTCTTAACCTCCATACTTCATTCTCTCCTCATCTTCTATAGTCTTTATTATTTCAATAACCCTATAGATTGAATCTGGTTCAAGATCACGAGTCTGCTTAAATAAAAGTTGTAAATCTTCCCGCCTTGATATTTCTTCCCAAAATTCATGTAAAACTGGGTCTTTTGAGAGTACATCTTTAATTTGTTGATTTATATTTTGACGCTGGTCACTTCTACCAAGTAGATAGTCTGTTGAGACCCCAAATAGGTCAGCTAGTTTATTTAATGTATCTAAATTTGGTTTTTTATCCCCTAACTCATAAAAAGCAATTTCTGAAACTGGAATATTTAATTCTACCGCTAAACCTCTTTGAGTTAATCCTTTTTTCTTTCTTTCTTCTTCAAGTCTGTTTCTAAAAGTATTCATATTAACACCACCTCTATTAATCCATTAAGTAATAATATTTTTAGTAGTAGATATGTCTTTTGATTTAATTATTGTATTCTCCTATAGTTATACAAAATCCTTCTAATAAGTTCTTATTAATAGATATAATAATTTTTTTCTACATAAATTGACATCTTTTATTAAGTATAAAATTAAATAAGACTAATTTTATTTTATGAATTTTTTATATTAGGTTAATGTGGGGCTTCATAAATTTTTTTATAATGTTTGTGATTATAAATGGTCTAAATTTTAATTCTAATTGAGTTTGTAATTGATAACTATTATCCTCTTGAAGTTCTAGGAATAATTAAAATTCTACCAGGGTATATTACATCAGGGTCAGCGATATTATTCAACCTAACTAAAGTATCTACATCTGTATTATATCTATCAGCAATTAGGTATAAGCTATCACCACGTTGTACATAATATTTAATATGTCCAGGTGGTGGTTTTGGAATTTCAATTGGTAAAGTGATGACCTGACCAGCTTGAGGATTTGGCCCTAAATTTGGATTGAGTTGTCTTATTTTAGATACAGTTGTATTGTATTTAATAGCTAATACATTAAGTGTTTCACCAGGTTGTAAAACATGTTGGGCATAGTAACGATCTTGTGGTGGTGGTGGAACATCTTCTTCTAATTCAGCAATTAATCTATTAAGTATATTCAGTTGCCTATTTTGTAATAGCTCTAGATTTTCTGCTAGCCTAATATATCTTGGATCATCTAAAGAATCTATTAACTGGCCGTATAGTGCTCGATTAGCTTTTTCATTTTTTAATAATTTTTCAGCAATTTCAAGTGAAGTAGGCATTAGATTCCTCCTTTCTATACAATTATTTTTAATATACAGTATGCGGTTTAGAATAAAGGTGTTACATACTTAATTAATTTTTAAATTAAAATAAGATAGATAAATAAATGTATATATTTTTTTATTAGTGAGAATACTGTTAATGAAAACTTCAACTTGGCAATAAGTGGGAGGGTAGTAGATGGGAAAAAAAGTAGAAATTTGTGGTGTCAACACCTCAGAACTGCCAGTTTTATCTAATAAAGAGATGAGAAAGTTATTTAAAAGAATGCAAAATGGAGATGATAGTTCTAGAAATACAATAGTAGGAGGTAATCTAAGATTAGTTTTAAGTGTATTACAACGCTTTAACAATCGAGGTGAGCCAATTGATGATTTATTCCAGGTAGGATGTATCGGCTTAATGAAAGCTATTGATAATTTTGATTTAAGCAAAAATGTTAAATTTTCTACCTATGCTGTTCCAATGATTATAGGAGAGATTAAACGTCATCTTCGTGATAATAATCCAATTAGAGTTAGTCGTTCTTTACGCGATACTGCTTATAAAGCTCTACAAATGAAAGAAAGTTTAGAGAATAAAAAGTCTAAAGAACCTAATTTAAATGAGATAGCTGAAGAATTGGGTATATCTAGAGAAGATATAGTTTATGCATTAGATGCTATTCAAGATCCCATTTCATTATTTGAGCCAATTTATCATGATGGTGGTGATCCAATATATGTGATGGACCAGATTAGTGATAGTAAGAAAGAAGATGAAAACTGGCTTGAAGCCATTGCTGTTAGAGAAGCATTAAGAAAGTTAGAAAATAGAGAGAAATTGATTTTAGTATTGAGATTTTATGAAGGCAAAACTCAGATGGAGGTAGCTGGGAATATAGGTATCTCACAAGCACAGGTCTCAAGATTAGAAAAAGCAGCTTTAGATAATTTAAAGAAGTATGTTAAGGAAGATTGAGGAGGATTAGTATGAGACGCGTTAGATTTGTAATCTTAGTAGTTATAATAATAAGTACGTTCTTTATAGTAGGAATGAAACATACTATTGTTTTAGATAGTACAAGTCTTAATAATTATACTAAAGATCAACTATTAAGATTACATGTTGTTGCTAATAGTAATTCATTAGAAGATCAAAAAATAAAAAGAGAAGTTAGAGATGTGATTATTAAAAACTCATCTAAATTTTTTGTTTCATTAGATAATCCTTTTCAAGCTGAAGCTATTGTAAAAAAACACTTACCAGACATAAAAGAAATAATCACCCAAAAATTACTAGAACATAATAAAGACTATGATGTTAATTTAAAGCTTAATAATTTCTACTTTCCTACGCGAAGTTATGGTAATGAAACATTAGAGTCTGGTAAATATAAAGCTTTAAAAGTAATATTAGGGGAAGGTAATGGAGAAAATTGGTGGTGTGTATTATTTCCTCCACTATGTTTTGTTGATTCTATGGATGAATCATCAAAAAAAGAATTAGAAGAATTAGCTGCTGAAAATAAACAATTGGTAAGTAAAGAGATGGATATAGAATTTAAATTTAAGTTCGTAGAATTTATAAGAGAAAATCCTAAGTTTGTTAAGTCCAAATTAAAATTAGTTCATATTTTAGAGACTTCTTTTCCAAATTTAAATAAGTTGTTATTTCCTGCTGAAGAAAATAATAAATCAGGATCTAATTAATATATTTTAATAGATAGTATTTAAATACTATCTATTAAAATTTGAATTTGCTTGTAACTTAATAAAGTTATAGTTACTTATTTAAATAAAATTTTATTTAAATAAGTAACATACTGATCTTTAATACATATAATATTTATAAACTAATCTATCATATTAAAAACTTAACTCTTAGTAGATATTATATTTATAAATTTTGTTCAATTAATTAAATTGTGAATTATTGATTAGGAGGGGATGATTATTATTAAAACTTCAGATTTAAGGGCTAAAGAAGTTATTGATGTTAATACTGGTCAAAGGTTAGGTCTTATAACAGATATTGATATTGATTTAGTAGAAGGTAAAATCAAAGGTATATCAGTTCCAAAAGAAGATAAGGGATTCAAATTTTTTCTAAAAGGTGATGATGTATACATACCTTGGGAAGAAATAAGTAGAATAGGTGAAGATGTAATATTAGTTAATGTAAATAGAGTGAATAATATTAGTAATACAAACAATGAAATTTAATTATTAGTTAAATCCCTTTTAAAAGGGATTTTATTTCAACAATGAACTTTGTGATTAACAATAATTTAAGATCTTGATTAAAACATAAAAAGCAAATATTAAATCATATAAAAAATACTTTGAAACCAGGAATTATCATAAATAGTAATTAGCTAGTGGCTAGTAGCAAATTTATTGCGAAAGTTTTTTTTAAAGACCTAGAGAATTAGCCACTGATAACACAGCGCTGTGAAAGAAGTGGTATTTTACTTCTTGATTAAGTAGCCTTGGGCTGATGAAATGGGGCTAAAGGTTAAAAGATAAAAAGATTAGTTTAGCAATGAATCAAATGCTAATTGACACTAATAAAGAACAAGAGATTGAATTTATTCTTTAAAATGTTCTTGAATTAATTTCTGGATATCTGTATGCCTTCGTGGTAAAAAATAATCTTTAAAATAATTTAGATATAGTATTTTCACAAAAATCGTTAAAGATCCAATATTTTTTATTTAGCTGCGAATAATTGATTTATTAATTAGATAAAATAAAAGCAAATATCATTTTAATTAAACCATAAATAATATAAAAAGAATTAGATTTATTTTTGGTATTTAATAAAGGAGGTAATTATGTCTTTAAAAGAAAAGTTTAGTAATAGGTTAGCTAAATTAAGTACTGATGAGTTGGACAAACTTGAAAATATGGAAAATGCTATTAATGAAGATGAGCAAAATCGGAATATAAAATTAATGGTAGTTAAAGATAAGGCTTAATAAAAAGTATCTCTTAAGAGATACTTTTTATTAAGGAATAAATTACTTATATATTCAGAAATAATGGTGCATTGTATAATTAAATGCACGGATAGTTCAAAAAATAAAAAATGACACACATTAATACCTCATATATAATGTTAACTGACCAAAGCAAACATTGGAGGTATTAAATATGTGCCAAAATAATTATAACACAAAAAGTAGAAAAGGAAAACATTTAAAGTGGGAAGAGAGAAAGATAATAGAACATTTATATAATATACAAAACAAATCGAAGACAGCAATAGCAAGAGAGTTAGGGAGGCATAGGACGACAATAAGTCGAGAAATTGAAAGGGGAAAGCTTGTATTATTAAATTCAGATTACACTAAAAGAATAGAATACGATGCTGATATAGCTCAAAACTTATATGATAACAATGCGACTGCTAAAGGAGCTAAGATTAAAATAGGAAAAGATCATCAATTAGCTGAATTCATAGAAGAAAAAATAAAAGGAAATTATTCTCCAGAGGTAATTGCAGAGATGATTAAAGAGGATGATGGGTTTGAAATTAAAATACATTGGAAGACGATATATAATTATATAGATAAAGGCATTCTGTTTATAGATAGAGAAGATTTGGTTTATGGTAGATATAAAAAGACTAATAAATCTAAACAGAAAGAAAAAGAATCAACAAAAAGGAGAAAAGAGGGAAGAAAGATATCAGATAGGCCTAAGGAAGCTGATAAAAGGTCAGAAATAGGTCATTGGGAAATGGACTTAGTAGAGGGTAGGAAAGGTAAAGATGAGCCCTTTTTATTAGTTTTAACAGAGAGATATAGTCGCAAAGAAATAATAGAACTAATACCTAATAAGACTCAAGAATCTGTAATAAAAGGATTAGATCGCGTAGAAAGAAGAATAGGAGTTAGAAAATTTAGAGACTTATTTAAAACTATAACTACAGATAATGGTAAAGAATTCTATGATTATGAAGGGATAGAAACTTCCTTTACAGGAAGTGATATCTCAAGAACTAGTCAATATTATGCTGATGCTTATTGTTCTTGGCAAAGAGGTAGTAATGAGAATTTAAATAAAATGATTAGAAGGTTTTTACCAAAAGGAAGTAGCTTTAAGAATATTAGCAGAAATGAAGTTAAAAGAATTGAGCGATGGATAAATAATTATCCACGAAAAATGTTTGGGTTTAAGAATGCAAATTATATATTTGAAGAACAGTTAAAGGCAGCTTAAAATTTATGAGGTATTGAGTAATAAAAAACCGTGCATTTTATATTGCAATTTATATATTCAGAAATAATCCTAAAAAAGTTGGACATCTCATATACAGTATGGTATTATGTCAATGTATACAATATATTGTATATGTTTTTCTTGAAATTTAGAAGGAAGGATGAAGATTATGAGATGCCCATATTGTACATATCTTGAAAGTAAGGTAGTTGATTCTAGAGCAACAGAAGAGAATACAACCATTAGACGTAGAAGAGAATGTTTAGAGTGTGCTAAGAGGTTTACAACTTATGAACGAATAGATGAGTTACCTATTATGATAATTAAGCGTGATGGAAGTCGAGAAAGATTTGATCGTAATAAGATTTTAAATGGTTTATTAAAGTCTTGTGAAAAAAGATCAATATCTCGAGATCAGCTAGAAGGAATAGTTAATTCAGTAGAGCAGAAGATTAGAAATCAGATGGAAGATGAAGTAGAGAGCACTGTTATAGGAGAGATAGTTATGGAATATTTAAGTAAATTGGATGAAATAGCTTATGTTCGATTTGCTTCAGTGTATAGACAGTTTAAAGATATTGAGACCTTTAGAATGGAATTAGATAAGCTGTTAGATAATTAAATTTAGAAGTATCAGAGACAAACGAGGAATTATCCTCGTTTTTTATTATGAATTATATCTGTTTTTATTGAGATAATTAATAATTTAAGTTAAGAAGGATAAAAAGTTTAGATATAGAAAAGCATATTATTAGATATTAAGAATTGATCTAAGAAATTGGAGGATAATAATGTCGAATTTATTAGAGATAACAGAGCAATATTTAGAAGAATATAAAGTTGAAGATGTAATTAACCCATCTTCCAAAGTCTTATTTATCTTGGAATCACCCCATACTCAGGAAATGAAATATGGTTATCCTGTTGCTGGGAGTTCAGGTGTTGAAATGACCAAATTTATTTATGGAAAAGAGTATAAAGATCCTTTCGGAAAGATTGTCAGTCAAGTAGACAAATATAATGATAAGTATAATGATCTTCAGGAATTTAGTATTTTAAATGTTACCTCTGCTCCTATGCAAGCTGGTGGTTTGAAAGCATATAACTTAAGTGATAGCGATGAGAGAGTAGTGAATATTTTAGAAAAGTTGAGGACGAATTATAAGTCTAAGCTTCATAAGAATAAGGATTGGAATCGTGTTAAAAGTATTTTGCTGGATAACTTTAAGAAAAGGTTAACTATTACTTTAAATAATGAAGCAAGTATTGAATACTTAGTTCCTTGTGGAAAATTTGCTTCAACTTATTTAAACTTAATTAAGGAAGTAGAAGACATTATTAAAGAAAAAGAGATTATTTCTGATATTCCTCATCCATCTTTTAACCAGTGGAGCCATTATGATTCAATGGATAAACTAAGAGCATTGTTAAGAAGAATTTGATTTCTAATCAGTAATAGTTTGGAGTTAGTTAATATGTATAATCGAATTATTTCTAAATTAAGAGATATAGAAGAGGAGAATAATATTAGAATATTGTATGCAGTGGAAGCTGGTAGTAGAGCTTGGGGTTTTTCATCTGAAACTAGTGATTATGATATTAGGTTTATATATGTTCACCCTATAGAATGGTACTTAAGTATAGAAGAGAAAGAAGATTATATAGATCTTCAAATAAATAATTCAATTGATTTACATGGCTGGGATCTACAGAAAACTTTGAAATTATTTAGAAAATCTAATCCATCTATCTTAGAATGGTTACATTCATCAAGTATTTATATAGAAAATTCAACTTTAATAGATCGACTAAGAAGGTTAAGTAGAGATTATTTTTCACCTAAGGCTTTATTATATCATTATTTAAATATGGCTAAAGCAAACTATAAAAAATATTTAGGAGAAAATAAAATTAATCTAAAAAAGTATCTTTATATAATAATGCCTCTTTTAGCCTGCAGTTATATAAAGAATAAGAAGAAGATCCCAGTTATGAATTTTTATAATTTAATGAATTCTGAATTAAATAATTCACTATTATTAGAGGAAATAAGTTCATTATTAATTCAAAAAAAGTCTGATAAGTATAATAAAGAGATATTAAGATTAGATATTATTGATGACTTTTTAGAAACACAGATAAATTATTATCAGGAATATGTACTAAAGGTGGAGGGTAAAGATCCAATTGACTATAATTGTTTAGATAAGCTGTTTCAAAAATCCTTAGAGGAGATTTGGAGATTAAGTTTATAAAAAAAGAGGCCCTGCAAATAAGTGACAGGGCTATTGGCATTCTTGGCATGTGCTTGGTTCACAATTTACTACATATCTAACAGCTGCATCTAATTCTACTAGATTATCTTTTTTAATCTCATTGATTCTAATCATTCCTAGTAAACCATTATCATCTTTCCAGTCTAGATATTCTTCGATTAGTTGTTGGGCTGCTTCTTCAGAAAATGGGTTTTCAAAATTTGATAATGCCTTAATATATGTGTTGCGTGGTATTTCTAGAACTTTATGTCTGACTTCAAAGCAGAAATCATCTGAATTTTTTTCTTTGATTTTTTCCAAGTAAGAAATAATAATCCCCCCTTTTTTAATTATCTTTTCCTATTTCTAGATGTTAATTCGTGAATAAATAAGAATTAAACTTAATTGATTTTGATAATTTGATAATTGCTTATAAGATAAAATTATAAAGAATTAAAAATAACTAAAGTAGTTTTAGTATATTTGCAGGGAAATTGATTTTTAAATTGAATATATTTTATAGATACTTTAAAGGAGGATTTGACTATGAAAAAGACTAATGTAGAAAGCTTTGAATTTGACCATAGAAAAGTAACAGCACCATATATTAGAGAGGTAGTAGTATATGAGAATGAAGATTATGGTGTTGTGAGCAAATACGACATTAGGGTATGCCAGCCGAATGAAGATTTTTTAGAACCGGGAATTATTCATTCTATGGAACACTTATTAGCAGATAAGATTAGAGATATTATTGAAGGTGTAATTGATTTATCACCTATGGGCTGTCTGACAGGATTTTATTTGACTGTTTTTGGGAAGAGAGATTTAGAAGAAATTAAAGCCAAAATAGTAGAAAGTTTTAAAGCTGCAAGCGAGGTTGAAGAAGTTCCAGCTATGAATGAGATTCAATGTGGTAACTATAGATTACATCAACCCAAATTAGCTAAAGCTAAATTAGAAGAATTCGTTAGCAAAATGAAATAGATAAGAATAAAAAATTGAAATAGTAGGTGATATTTATGAAGAAGAAAGCTTATAATTTAATAGTAATTGTTTCAATTTTAATTATGTTATTAACAGGAAGTGTTTTTGCATCCTCTGAAGCTAATCTGAGCCCTTATCAGAAAGGTTTAAATTACTTTAGAGCTGGTAATTACGAAGCTGCTGTTGGTCAATTGGTAGAAGCTGTTGCAGAAAATCCTGATTTAATGTACCCACATTATATTTTAGGATTAACTTATTATCGTTTAGGTAAAGTGGAGTTTGCCGAAACTCAGTTAAAACAAGCTCATGAAATTAATCCTAAGCATTATCGGGTTATGGTTAATTTAGCTAGGACCTATTTGAAAGAAGATAAGTTGAATGAAGCGGTAAATATTCTTAAAGAATCAATAGTAGCTAATGGTAGACAAGATGATGCCTACAATGTATTAGGTAGAGCATATATGAATCAAGGAAATTTATCAGAAGCAATAATTAACTATAAAAAAGCAGTAGAGTTTGCTCCAAATAACTATTATGCTTTAAATAATTTGGGTCTTGCTTATATTCAAAGTGGACAGTATAGTCAAGCTATTCCTGTTTTAAAGCAAGCAACTAAATTAAAACCATCGTTACCATATTTATATAATAATCTAGGAATTTCTTATGAAAATATTGGTCAATTAGATAATGCTAAAGCAGCTTATCAAAAAGCTTTAGCAGTTAATCCAAATTATAGTAAAGCTAAGGTTAACTTAAATCGTGTTAGCAGATTGATTGAAAGTAAAAAATAAAATTAATAAAAGACACAGCAGAAATGCTGTGTCTTTTATTAATACCTAAGCGACTCTAAGACTTCCTTTGAAACTAAGAAGTCACTTTATGTTATAGGTTTGTGTATTAAGGATAGGCATAATTCCTATCCTTATTTTTTGAGTTATATTAAATTTTAATTGATATCAATTTTATATTTAGTACTAGTGTTTTTCTTTGGAATATTAATCTTTAAAATATCATTATCGAATTTTGCAGTGATTTCACTAGTTATAGTATTATTAATATAAAAGCTACGTTGATAATTACTGATATGACTTTCACGGTAGATATGATTTTGTTTTCTTTCTTCTTTTACTAACCTTTCGTTATTAGCGGAGATAGTCAAGTAATTTTTATCTGCCTCTATTGAAATATCTTCTTTATTTAAACCAGGTAAGTTTGCTGTGATAATATATTTTTTATTATCTTCCTTAATATCAGTTTCAAAACCTATATTTGCCATGTCCATAGAATTATTAAAGAAGCTTGTTTCATTCCAAAAGGATTTTAAGTTACTAGTTAACTCTTTTTTTCTTGTACTTAAGGGTTCAAACATATACTATCCACCTCCAAATGGAATATTTATCTTTATCTTGTGTTTATAATTATAGGAGGAGAGTAGTAATTTTTCAAACTACCCATATGCTTAAATACTTTCATTGCTTATCATTAATAGTAATTATTAGCGATTAACTCTGTTGTTTAAAGAATTTGAAGGATAGAGTTATTTAAAGAAATCCATGCTATACTTAAAATTAAAACCATTTTTGAAGGTATATCTTAGTTAGATATAATAGGCTATATACAATATAAAAGAATAAAGTATTTTCTATGAATCACAGGTTTAAACCTATGGCTTGAATTATAATAAAAGAAATATAAAATTAATTTATTGAAGAATAAATCACCTCTAAATTTATTAAACTAGTTTAAGAGAGGTGGTTTTTTTGAATCTAAAAAATAAAATTGATTTAAAAGATATTTTAGGAAGAAAAGAAGAGGTTAAGAATATAGGTCAGGGTGGAAATAAAGGAGATAATAAAGTTGCTTTATCTACTTTTCGGATAGCAGCTACATACATTGGAACAGTGGTCGGAGCTGGATTTGCCTCAGGGCAGGAAGTGTTACAGTTTTTTGGCTACTATGGATTTGGAGGTTTTATAGGTTTATTATTAGCCACTTTATTATTTGTGATATATGGTTACATAATTTTAAGCTTAGGACTAGAATATCAAGCAAAATCTCACTTGCAGGTTATAAAATATGCAGCCGGAAAATGGCTAGGTGCATTAATAGATATAGTAATTACCTTCTTTTTATTTGGTGCTTTGACTGCTATGATTGCAGGTTCAGGAGCAATATTTGAAGAACAATTTGCTATTCCTGCTTTATGGGGAAATATAATTATGGCTGTCACTTCTCTGCTAACAACATTATTAGGGATTAGTGGTGTTATTTCTGCTATTAGCTTTGTAGTTCCACTATTATTAACGGGAGTATTTGCGGTAACAATTATGACCATTCTTTCAAAACTTCCCTTTGAGTTTAGTGCTTTAGAGCAAGTTGTTGCTGGAAAGCCACCAGTTCCAAATTGGATTTTATCTGCTATTAATTATGCTTCATATAATCTGGTTATAGCAGTGGCTGTATTAGCCCCTTTAGGAAAAGAGGTTAAAGAGAAGTCTAGGTTGAAATGGGGATCTATATTTGGAGGAGTAGCTCTAGGGATTGGAGCTATGTCAATCTTATTTGCATTGGTTTTGAATTTACCTACTGCAGCCAAATTTGAGGTTCCTATGGTTTATGTTGCAGGAAGCTTTGCTCCTTGGGTGCAGATTGTCTACAGTGCAATCTTAATAGCCGAAATTTATACTACGGCTGTAGGTAATCTTTATGGTTTTGTAGCTAGATTAACTGATCCAGATGGTTCTGAATATAAAGTATATGTAATTATTACTAGTATAGTCGCTTTAATAGCTAGTCAATTTGGTTTTACTACTTTGGTACGTATTCTTTATCCTGCCGTTGGATATGCTGGATTCTTTTTATTAGGAGGCTTAAGCTTTGGAATGGTTAAAAGTTACATCAAGAAAGCTTAATCTAGACTTGAAATTTGGCTTAAATAAAGTATTTTAGTGAGAAAAGAGTTATTTGAAATAAAAGTTGTTATTCTAATCAAGAGAAAAGAATGGATTAGTTAAATTAATTAAAGTTTTAAATACATATTTTAATATATCTACTTGAGTAGATCAATAATTTTATATTTATAGTAATAAATTATGATTATAAAATATTAGAGTATATTGATATTTTATATTATACTTGTTATAATTAAATTGTGTATTTTTTTACAAAGGCAGGTATAGACCTATACACCTTAAACCGACTGTTTTATAAATTTTTAGCTTATTAATGAATTATAGTCAAAGAATTAGGAGGGATAATATGAGATTAAATGAGAATAGTCCAATTCCTTTATATTATCAATTAGAGAATATAATTAGGGAGAAGATAGAAAGAGGAGAATATAAATCTGGTGACAAGATTCCATCGGAAAGACAGTTTAGTGAAGAGATTAATCTAAGTAGAATGACTATTAGAAAAGCTATTAGCAATTTAGTACAAGAAGGTATCTTAGAGAGAAGGAGAGGTCAAGGGACTTTTGTTTCTGAAAAAAAATTAGATACTTTCCCTGGTTTGATAGGGTTTAATGAGCATATTGAAATGAAAGGAATGAAACCTTCTAGCAAGGTTTTAGAGCATAAGATATTTTTGGCTACTTATGAGATAGCTAAACGTTTAGGTATTGAAGAGGGAGATAGAGTGATTTTAACTGCTAGATTACGCTTGGCTGACAATGAACCTATAGGATATGAAAAATCTTATGTTCCTTATCATATCTGTCCAGAGTTATTAGATATTGATCTTTCTAAAGGCTCTATTTATAAAACCTTAAGTAAAGCAGGATATAAGCCAACGATAGCGAATCAGGAGGTTGAGGCTATATTGTCAGATGAGGAGATGGCTGAACTTTTAGGAGGGAGTGTAGATCAACCAATTCTGCGTAATACAAGAGTTACTTATTCGAGTACTACTCCAGTAGAATTTAGTCTAAACTTCTATCGAGGCGATAACTATAGTATTCATACTACATTATCTATTTAGTAAGGGGGCTAAGAATGAAAATTTTAATAGTATGTGCTGCTGGAATGAGTAGTAGTTTAATTGTAGAAAAGATGAATAAAGCGGCTAGAAAAAGAGGTTTAGAGATTAGCATAGATGCAAATGCTATTGATGTATTTCAAGATATAGTTCATAAATACGATATAGTTTTGTTAGGGCCACAAGTAGGATATCAGAAAGAAAGGTGTAAGAAATTAGCTGCCCAAAATAATATCTCTTTGGGTATAATTGATGCTATAGATTATGGTATGCTTAATGGAAGTAGTATATTAGATTATGGTTTAAGTTTATTATAATTTTTTATAGTTGCTACTCTATAAAGCTAAAAAGTTTTATAAATAGTTAAATTAAAAAGGGGAATAACATTATAATGAATTTTGATAAATTATTTAATTGGCTACAAAATTCTTTAGTTCCTTTTATGGCTAAGTTATCTAATCAAAGACATATTAAAGCTGTAAGGAATGGACTTTTAAGTACTATTCCTGTCACTTTTATAGGAAGTATTGCAATAATTTTAAGATATCCTCCATTTAATCTTGATATAGATAACGATTTTCTTTTTAAATTTTTATTATTGTGGAAAAAGTGGTCAAATGCAAATAGTGAAGTTATTATGAAGTTGTTTAAGGTTAGTATAGGATTTTATGGTGTTTTCTTAGTATCAGCTGTTAGCTATAATTTAGCAAAAGAGTATAAATTAAAGGAAATATTTATTGCTAAAGTTGCTATAATAAATTTTCTATTAGTATCTGTTAATTTTGATGGTAATTTATTGAGAATAGATAGTTTAAATGGAGAAAGTTTATTTACAGCAATTATAATAGCTATTTTGACAGTAGAGATCATAAAGAAAGTAGAGAGTTTTGAAGTTGAATTAAGTACAAGCATTGATATACCACCAGCTACTATAAAGATTTTTACATCTTTAGTTCCATTTTTATCTTCTGTTTTGATTTTTTATTTCTTAGATCTGGGATTTCATAGTATGATAGGAATATCAATACCTGAAGTGATTAGTGGATTTTTCAATCCTATAGTTAAAATGGTTGATACTCCTATAGGTGTTTTCTTTTTTGGGATGTTAGTACAATTATTATGGTTTACTGGGATCCATGGTGTTATTACAGTTGGTGCCTTTTTAAGGCCGATATTAGAGTATAATTGGATGGTTAACATTGCTTTGTATCTATCAGGACAAGAGATGAGCAGAATATTTACAATTCAATTTTTAAATTTCTATATGCTAATTGGTGGGTCTGGTGCTACTTTAGCCTTATCTTTTTTGTGCTGGAGGAGTTCTTCAAAACAGTTAAAAAAGATAGGGAAAATTAGTTTGATTCAAAGTTTATTTAATGTTGATGAGTCTCTTATCTTTGCTTCTCCATTAGTTTTAAATAAGATTATGTTTTTGCCTTTTGTCTTTGTACAACCTATTATTGGGGTAGTAGCATATTTTGTTATAAGTCATGGTTTTGTACAGAAGAACTTTGTTAGGGTTCCGTGGATAATGCCTGCACCTTTAGGAGCTTTTTTATCTACTTTGGATTGGAAATCAGTTATATTAGTAATATTTTTGATATTTTTGTCTGGAATACTTTATTATCCTTTTTTCAAAAAGTATGAAAATTATCTTATAAATAAACAGAAGAAACTTCATTAGAAGAATTATTATGTCTAAGATAAGGCGGTGATTTTTTCATTAATAGTTGATTTTTAAATTAAGTTTCTTTGTTATATGAAATTATGAAGATAAAAATGATTATTTAATAAAATCTACTTATATTTGGAATTATATTATAAAAAATTTATTTTAAAAGTAATTGAAATTAGAACTTGAAATAGAAGTTTACTTTTGTTATACTATAATTAATAAAGAGTTTATAAACGTTCAGGTTTAATTCTATTATCTCTTTATTCATAAGATTTAAGGTGAATAAGTTTATAATTAAACAACTACTATTAGGGGAGTTGTTTATTTTTAGAATAAGGTGGTATAGACCGCAATACCTAAACTCCTCAATATATAGTCGCCTTAAATTTGATAAGATTATAATTTTATAAGATTTAGGCTTATTAGAATTAGCAACATATATTTGTACTAATTAGTATATTTTTATAGTTTATTTATATAAGAACATAAGAAATCACTACTCATTTGATAGTGATATAATATGATAAAAACTATATCTCCCTACTATAACTTAGATAAGTTAGATATTTTTATAAGGATAGTTAAGGTAGGAGTTTTTTAGTTAACAGCATCCTATTTACACAATAGTTAATTTTATAAATGATACTAATGTTTATGGATACAATATAAGTGATTGATTAATATTATAAGATTTTTATATAACTTGAGTAATTTATAAAATTAACTGAAAAATCACTTTTATTTCAGAGGAGGAAATAATAATGAAAAAAGATGGTTTGAAAAATCTAGTTATTATGGGTATGTTAGTTTTTGTCTTATTATTATCAGCTTGTTCATCAAAAGCACCTGAGACTTCTCAGGATTCATCTAATGGTGAAAAGATGGTAGAATCCAGTAAAGATACTGAGGCAGGACAAATAACACTTAAGGTATCTTCTTGGGCAGATGAGGCTATGGTAGATGTTGTGATTCCTGCTTTTGAGAAGAAATATCCAAATATTAAGGTTGAACCAGTGATAACAGATATTGCTGATCATCACAATACTTTATTAACTAAGATTGCAGCAGGTGCAGAAGTTCCAGATGTGGCTTATGTTGAAATTGCTCACATTGGAAAGTTTGCAGCTAAAGGTGGATTTGAAGACTTAAATCAAGCACCTTATAACGCTCAACAATTTAAAGATGGGGTTGTATCTTATGCATGGGCTCAAGCAACAACTCAAGATGGTAAGATGGTTGCAATGCCTACTGATATTGCTCCTGGTACAATTTTCTATAGAAAAGATAAGCTTGATGAGTTAGGTGTTAGCATTGATGACATTAAGACTATGGAAGATTGGATTGAGGTGGGAAAGAGATTTGCTAAAGACAGAGATGGTGATGGTGTTAATGATCAGTGGTTAATAGCAGATGCAACAAATGTTTATAATATGATTGCTAAAAGTGGTGAAGAGAGATACTTTGATGAAGAAGGAAATTGTATAGTTGATTCTCCACGGTTTGTAAAGGCTTTTACAATGGCTAAGAAAGTTAGAGATTTAGGATTGGATGGTAAAATTGGAGAGTGGACTAATGAATGGTATGCAACCTTTAAACAAGGAACAGCTTTGATAGCTCCTTCAGGTGCTTGGTTAGGTGGACATATCAAAAATTGGATTGCTCCTGATACAGCAGGAAAATGGAGAGTTGCAGAACTTCCAAATGGTATGAATGTAAGTTGGGGAGGATCTTTTGCTGGAATCCCTAAAGATGCAGATCATAAGGATGCTGCTTGGAAATTTATTAAATTTGTAGCTACAAGACAAGATATTCAATTAGAATCATTTGAGTCAGCTGATATGTTCCCATCTTTAACAGAAACATATGATGCTCCAATATTTGATGAAGAAGTAGAGTTTTATGGGGGTCAGAAAGTAAGAAAACTTTGGGCTGAAACAGCTCAAAACATCCCTAATGTTATTACTAATACAAATGATGCGATTGCTAGAGATATTCTAGGAAGTGCTTTAACTGAAGTATTAGAAAATGATAAAGATCCTAAGAAAGCATTAACAGAAGCTAAACAATTAATTGAAAGAAAGACTAAAAGAAGATAAGAATAACAACCAAGGGGATGGCATCCCCTTGGTTAAAAAGGAGGTCTGATGATGAGGTTAAGTAAAAAAGTAGCACCATATATTTTTGTTTCTCCATTTTTTATTTTATTTGCCATATTTGGAGTATTCCCTATCTTATATTCGTTCTTTTTAAGTTTTCATACCTGGGATGGTATGTCTGCAATGGAGTTTGTTGGATTAGGTAATTATAAATATGTTTTAACAGATCCATGGTTTTGGAAGTCAATTTATAATACATTAGTAATATTTATGTTAACCACTATTCCTCAACATGTAATAGCTCTTTTCTTAGCATTTATGCTACACAAAGGAACAGTAAAGTTCAAAGAGTTTTTTAGATCTGCATATTTTCTTCCATATATAACTTCTTCAGTAGCAATAGCAATGGTATTTGGACTTTTATATGGAGAACATTTTGGGATTTTAAATGCTTTTTTGAAGAGTTTAGCGACCTTTGGACCAATAGACTGGTTGTTTAATCTGATTGGTTTGGAGTTACCTATAAGATGGTTAGGGTCAGCAAAGTGGGTAAAACCGGCTATTGCTTTATTAGTTACTTGGAAGTTTACAGGTTGGAATATGATTATTTATTATGCTGGTTTGCAAAAAATACCTGATAGCTTATATGAAGCAGCAGAGGTTGATGGGGCAAGTACTAGACAGAAATTCTTTAATATTACTTTGCCACTATTAAAACCAATTATCTTTTTTGGTGTAACGATGTCTATTATAGGAAATCTACAGTTATTTGCTGAACCTATGCTATTAGTTGGAGGTAGTGGAGGTCCAAATCAGGCTGGTCTAACTACAGCTGTGTATTTATATCAAACTGGTTTTGAGTATCTAGACTTTGGGGCTGGAAGTGCTATGGCTTATATACTTTGTTTCCTAATAGTTGGTTTATCACTGTTAAATAATAAATTCTTTAGAGACGATTCATAAAGGAGGGGAATTAGATGAAGGCAAATGTTAATACAGAGATTGATGCCTCACAGGGATATGCTAAAAAGTTTAAAGGAGGATTAAAGAAGGGGTTAATATACTTTCTATTATTCTTAGGGGTTATAGTTACATTATTTCCTTTTTACTATATGTTAGTATTATCGACAAAATCCAATGTAGAAATCTTCAGTTTCCCACCACCAATTTGGTTTGGAGATTCTTTCAAGGATAACTTACAGACTTTACTAGATGCTATGCCATTTTATAAGAATATCTTGAATAGTATAATCGTTTCAGTCTTAGCTACAGCAGCTACTTTACTTTTCTGTTCTCTAGGAGGCTATGGTTTTGCTAAGTATGAATTTAAAGGTAAAGAAAAACTATTTTTGATTATGTTAGGTACAATGATGATTCCAGGTCTATTGTCTGTTATTCCATGGTTTATTATGATGAAGGAGTTTGGTTGGATTAATAGTTTTAAGCCTTTAATTGTACCAGGTATGGCTAATGCCTTTGGGATTTTCTTGATGAGACAATTTATGGAGGATATTCCAGATGATATTATAGAGGCGGCTAGAATAGATGGGTGTGGAGAACTTGAAATATTCTTTAGAATTATACTTCCAATGAGTTTGCCAGGGTTAGGAACTTTGGGAATATTAACTTTCCTTGCAGCATGGAACAATTATATGCAAGCACTTTTAATCTTACAGGAGAAAGAGATGTACACTATTCCTGTAGCTCTTTCTAAATTAGGAGGAAAGATAGATCAAAACTGGGGTGGCCAAGCTGTAGGTGCTACTTTAGCTATCGCTCCAATTGTAATTGCATTTGTTATTGCTTCTAAGCAGTTTATTGCTGGTATAACCGATGGTGCAACTAAAGGCTAAAGATTAATCTACAGTTAAATTTAAAGAAAAAACATCTGAAATAGATTATTGAATAGAATACTTAGTTGATGGGAGGCAGGATATGAATAAATTGATTTTTCCTAAAGATTTTATCTGGGGATCGGCTACAGCTTCGTATCAGGTAGAAGGTGCTTTTGATGAAGATGCTAAGGGTGAATCTATCTGGGATAGATTTAGTCATACACCAGGTAAAGTAGAGAATGGAGATACAGGGGATGTAGCTTGTGATCATTACCATAGATATAAAGAGGATATAGCATTAATGAAGGAGATAGGCATTGATAGCTATCGTTTATCTATATCCTGGTCACGGATATTACCAGAAGGTAAAGGAGAAATTAATCAACAAGGCTTAGATTTTTATAGAAATCTAATTGATGAACTTTTAAAAGCTGGAATTAAACCTGCAATTACTATTTATCATTGGGATTTGCCACAGGCTTTACAAGATGAAGGTGGATGGGCTAATCGTCAAACTGTAAAGTACTTTGTAGATTATGCTGAGATTCTATTTAATGAATTTGGAGATGTGGTATCACAATGGATTACTCATAATGAGCCTTATGTAGTAGCTGTTCATGGTCATCTTACTGGATCACATGCACCAGGGATTAAAGATCCTAAAGTTGCTATGCAGGTTGCTCACAATATCTTATTATCACATGGTTTAACAGTTAAGAAATATAGAGAATTGGAGTTAGATGGTGAGATAGGAATTACCTTAAATCTAACTTCTTCCTATCCTAATTCTAATAGTCAAGAAGATAATGAAGCAGCCAAAAGAATGGAAGCTTGTATTAATGGTTGGTTCTTAGAACCACTTTTTAAGGGGAAATATCCAGAAAAGTTGATTGAACTTTATGGAGCAAAATTTAATCAACTAGATATTAGAGCTGGTGATATGGATATTATTAAAGAGGAGATAGATTTTTTAGGTATTAACTATTATAGTCGTTCTTTAGTTAGACATAATGAAGATTCTGATTTCTTCAAAATTGAAGGAGTAAAACCTGAAGATAGTAAATATACAGCTATGGATTGGGAGATCTATCCTGATGGGCTTTATGATTTATTAATTAAAGTTAATAGAGAATATACTCAAAAGCCTCTATATATAACTGAAAATGGTGCTGCTTTTGATGATGAGATATCTGAAGATGGTAGAGTCCATGATCAAGAGAGAATTAACTACTTAAAAAGCCATTTTCAAAGGGCTTATAAAACTATAAAAGAAGGGGTTCCATTAAAAGGTTATTATGTATGGTCATTAATGGATAACTTTGAATGGGCTTATGGATATGACAAACGTTTTGGAATTATATATATAGATTATAATAAAGATAGAAAAAGGATTTTAAAAGATAGTGCTTATTGGTATCAAAATGTAATAGCAAATAATACTTTAGATATTTAATTGTTAATAATTATTTTTACAAGATAAGGTGTTAGGAGGAGTTTATTATGATCCCTAAAGAAACTATATTCACAATAATTGCTCAGGCAGGTAAGGCTAAAAGCATTATTTTTGAAGCCTTGTCATTAGCTAGAGCAGGAAGGTTTAACGATTCAGAAGTTAAATTAAACGAAGCAACTGAAGTATTACAGGGAATTCATAAGAAACAGACAGATTTGATGACTAAAGAGGCCCAAGGAAAGGATTTTGAAATAAGTTTATTATTGATACATGCCCAAGATCATTTGATGAATGCTATGTTAAGTAGAGATTTAGTCAAAGAGCTAATTCAATCCGAAAAAGAGATCCATAGCTTGAAGAAGAGTTTGAATAAAAGGGGGGATAATATTGAACTCTAAGAATGGTTTAAAGCTTACTGTTATTGGAGGAGGAAGCAGTTATACCCCTGAGATTATTGAAGGTCTTATTAAAAGGTATGATGAATTTCCGGTCAAAGATTTATATTTAGTAGATATTAAGCAAGGGCAGTGGAAGTTGGAGATTGTTGGTGGATTAGCTAAAAGAATTGTGCAAGAAGCTGGAGTTGACATCAGAGTTCATCTGACTTTGAATAGAAAAGAAGCAATCAAAGATGCTGATTTTATCATTACTCAGTTTAGAGTTGGTCAGTTAGATGCTAGGATTAGAGATGAAAAGATTCCTTTGAAATATAACTGTCTAGGCCAGGAGACTACAGGAGCCGGAGGAATGGCAAAGGCTTTGAGAACTATTCCAGTTATATTAGATATCTGTAAGGATATAGAGGAGTTAGCCTCTAATGCCTGGCTAATTAACTTTACTAATCCAAGTGGGATTATTACAGAAACAGTTAAGAAGTATACTGAGATAAAATGTATAGGTTTGTGTAATGTCCCAGTAGTAATGCATAATGTTTCAGCTGATATTTTAGGGTTAAGTAGAGATGATATCTATTTAGATATAGTTGGTTTAAATCATTTGGTCTGGGGTCGAGATGTAATTTATCAAGGTGAGAGTAAAATAGATGATATTATAGAAGGTTTAATTTCTGAACGAAAGATTACAGTAAAGAATATATCAGATTTTCCTTGGGAGAAAGATTTAATTCAGTCATTAAAGATGTTGCCTTGTCCTTATCATAAATATTATTATAATACGGCGAAAATATTAGAAGCGGAGCTTATAGCTTCCAAAAATGAAGGTACTAGAGGAGAGGTTGTTAAAGAACTAGAGGATTTTCTATTTGAATTATATCAGAATCCTAGTTTAAGGGAGAAGCCTCAAGAATTAAATGAAAGAGGAGGGCACTATTATTCTGATGCCGCTTGTGAACTTATGAGTGCTATCTATAATGATAAAGGTGATATTCATTATTTAAATGTTCCAAATCAAGAAACTATAGCTTCTTTACCTAATGATTCAGTTATTGAGAGAACATGTTACGTAGATAGTAAAGGAGCTCATCCTCTGGATTGTAAAGAATTATCTCCTAAAATTCGAGGTTTGATACAGGTGATTAATGACTATGAAATCTTAGCTATTGAAGCAGGGGTTCATGGTGATTATGATGCTGCCTATCAAGCTTTACTTTTGCATCCCTTAGTTGAAAGTAGTGTTGTAAAGCCTTTATTAGATGATATTATTAGAGAGAATATAGATTACTTACCTCAGTTTAGTCTAAATAGTTAGTAAGACTGAGTTTAAATATAAGACTCTTATAATAAAAAGAGAGGGGAATAAGTTTATGGCAGAAAAATCATATAAAACTTGGGAATTTATTGGAGGGAATGGAGAGTTTAGATTAGAAGATGCAGATAAGAGTAATTATCTTTATTTTCCATTGACAAATGAAGCTGGAATGATGTCTGCGATCACTCCTAATTTGCATGGGGATATTAAGACAGGTCAGAATACCTTTGCTTTGATGCCAGTTTCAGTTGAGGATTTGCATAATACTAAATCAGCAAGAAACTTTTGGATTAATATAGATGGAAGAGATATCTGGTCTGCTACAGGAAATTCAGCTCAACAAATAGCTTCACGATTTAAGCAAGATGGTGAAAGCGTTACTGTTGAAGCTGGTCTACTATGGCATAAGGTAATTAGAGAAAATGGTGAGTTAGGAATTAAATCAGAGATAACTAGTTTTGTTCCTGCTAATGATGATACAGTAGAATTGATGGAGGTTAAGATTATTAATACAGGAGATGAAGATAAGAAGATAACTCCTACAGCTGCTATACCTGTATATGGTCGTTCTGCTGATAATTTAAGAGATCATCGGCATGTAACTTCTTTGCTACATAAGATTAAGACTATAGACAGTGGTATAGTTGTCAATCCTACATTATCTTTTGATGAACGGGGACATAAGGTTAATAATGTTAGCTATGGTGTTTTAGGAGCAGAGCAGGATGGGAAGAAACCTATAGAGTTCTGTCCAGTTGTAGAAGATTTCATTGGAGAAGGTGGAAATTTAGAGTGGCCTAAGTCTATTGCTAAAGATACAGATGTTTATTGTCAATCTGGTGAAGAAACAGAAGGTTTTGAGGCAATTGGAGCATTGAGATTTAAAGACAGGATATTAAAAGTTGGGGAAGAGAAATCTTATATTCTGGCTATTGTAATTAATGAAAACGCTACCAATTTAGAAAAAATAGCAGAAAAATATTTAAGTAAAGATTTATTTGATAAGTATATAAGTCAGAATAAAGCTTACTGGGAAGAGAAGATTAATACAGTGCAATTCAATTCTGGCAATCAAGATTATGATCAATGGATGAAGTGGGTTACTTTACAACCTATTTTAAGAAGAATTTATGGTTGTTCTTTCCTACCACATCACGATTATGGTCGTGGAGGAAGAGGATGGAGAGATTTATGGCAAGATTGTTTGGCACTTCTTTTAATGGAGCCTGAAGGTGTAAGGGATCTATTGTTCAATAACTTTGCTGGAGTCAGAATTGATGGAAGTAACGCTACTATTATTGGTTCTAAGCCTGGAGAATTTATAGCAGATAGAAATAATATCAGCAGGGTATGGATGGATCATGGTTCTTGGCCATTTCTAACTACTAAGCTATATATCGATCAGAGTGGAGATTTAGAGTTCTTATTAGAAGGTCAGACTTATTTTAAAGATGCTCAAATTTATCGCTCAGAGAAGAAGGATGAAAATTGGAAGCCTGAAGATGGAAATAAATTATTAGATAGAGAAGGTAATGTTTATGAGGGAAGTATTTTAGAGCATATGTTAGTTCAGCATTTGACCTTATTCTTTAATGTAGGTGAGCATAATAACTTCAAGCTAGAGGGTGCTGACTGGAATGATGGTTTAGATATGGCTGAAGAAAGAGGGGAGAGTGTAGCCTTTACAGCTTTATATTCTAGTAATTTATTAGAGATGGCTAAGCTATTACGCAAGCTATCAGAAAACAAAGGTATTGATAAAATAGAGATTGCTGAAGAGATGAAGTTATTATTAGATACATTAGCTGATAGGATAGATTATGATTCAGTAGAAGCTAAGCATAAATTGTTAGATAAATATTTTGATAGTTGTGCGAGTGAATTTTCTGGCGATAAGGTTGAAATTTCCATTGAGGAACTTGCAAATGATTTAGAAGCTAAAGGTAAGTGGATTGTAGATCATCTACGCAAGAATGAGTTGATTAGAAATAGTGAAGGTTATGAATGGTTCAATGCTTATTATGATAATGATGGAGAGAGATTAGAAGGTGATCACCCATTAGGTACAAGAATGACTCTAACAGGTCAGGTATTTCCTATTATGGGTGGAGTAGCTACTGATGAACAGATAGAGAAGATAGTCAAAGCAGCTGACCATTATCTAAAAGATGATAGAGTTGGTGGATATCGTTTAAATACTAACTTTAAAGAGCTGAAGACCAACTTAGGAAGATTATTTGGTTTTGCTTTCGGTCATAAAGAGAATGGAGCAATGTTTAGCCATATGGCTGTAATGTATGGTAATGCTCTTTACCAACGTGGTTTTGCTAAGGAAGGATATGAGGTTATTAACTCTATTTATAAACATTGTAATGACTTTGAAAGAAGCAGAATCTATCCAGGGATACCAGAGTATATCAATGAACGTGGAAGAGGTCTATACCACTACTTGACTGGATCTGCTAGCTGGTTGTTATTAACAGAAGTAACTCAAGTTTATGGAGTTAGAGGAGAGTTAGGTAATTTAGTATTAGACCCTAAATTATTAAAAGAACAGTTTGATAATGAAGGGAATGCTAGTATCTATACTATTTTTGCTAATAGACCTTTAAATGTGACTTATAACAATAAAGATGGTATTGAATTTGGAGAATACAGTATTAAAAAAGTTATAATCAATGGTAAAGAGGTTGATTTTGAAGTAAAAGATGGATATACAGTAATTAAAAGAGATGTAGTAGATCAATTAAGTGCAGATAATACTCATCAAGTAGAGATTACATTAGGTTAATTATAAAAAAGGTATTGAGTGTGATTGCTTATTAATGTCACACTTATAGCCTTATTATAGGAGGCTAATATATGAAATATGTAGCAAGCAAAGATAGATATAAGAATATGAAATATAATCGTTGTGGTAATAGTGGTTTGAAATTGCCTGCAGTTTCCTTAGGTTTGTGGCATAACTTTGGTAATAATGATAATTTTGAAAATAGTAGAACTATGATTCGTAAAGCTTTTGATTTAGGTATAACTCATTTTGATTTAGCTAATAATTATGGTCCTCCTGCTGGTTCAGCAGAAGAGAATTTTGGAAGAATACTTAAAACAGACTTAGCAGGGTATCGCGATGAATTAGTTATCTCTACTAAGGCAGGTTATGGAATGTGGGAAGGCCCTTATGGTGATTGGGGTTCAAGAAAGTATCTCATATCTAGTTTAGATCAGAGTCTTAAAAGGTTAGGGGTAGATTATGTAGATATTTTTTATCATCATCGTCCAGATCCTAATACACCAATTGAGGAGACTATGGGTGCATTAGATAGTATTGTTCGCCAAGGTAAGGCTCTTTATGTTGGTATTTCTAATTATAATTCTGAACAGACTAAAGAAGCTTTAGCTGTATTAAAAGATTTAGGAACTCCTTGCCTTATTCATCAACCTTCTTATTCAATGTTTAATCGTTGGGTTGAAGATGATGGACTATTAGATCTATTAGAAGATGAAGGTGTTGGTTCAATAGTCTTTTCTCCTTTATCTCAAGGGTTATTGACAGATAAGTATTTAAAAGGGATTCCCTCTAATTCTAGAGCTGGTGGTTCAAGTCAATTTCTAAATGATAAAGATATTACAGAAGAGAAACTTAATAAGGTTAGAAGTTTAAATGAGATTGCTTCATCAAGGAATCAGACTTTGGCTCAAATGGCACTTGCTTGGGTATTAAGAAGAGGAAGAGTGACTTCTGTGTTAGTAGGGGCAAGTAGGGCCAGTCAGATTGAAGAGAATGTAAAGATTGTAGAAAACTTAGATTTCAGTGATGAAGAGTTAGCTAAGATAGAAGCAATTTTAAAAGCTTAAATGTTGTGCAAAAGCAGAATTAGACACAGAATGGCACAGATTCTATATAGAACACAAAAAAATTTAAAGATTTTTTAACCACGAATTAACACAGCGCCTTGAAAGAGAGGACTTTTGTCGATTGAGGAAGTACTCTTGGGGTGATTAACACGAATAAAGGACTAAAAAATTAACTTATCAATAAAATTCTTTTGAACTATTAGTATAGATTCACCCCAAGAGTACTTCTTCGAGAAAATCACTCTCAGGGCGCGTGTTTATTCGTGCTAAAAGAAGATTTTTATTTATATCTTTTGTTAAAGTAATTACTTCAACTTATAATGAAATATTTATCGGTTTCTATATAGATAGTAAAGTTTTGAAGCTTATAGATATCATTAGAAAGTTTAAGATTTTAATATGATAGAAAAGGGAAGTGAAACTATGGGGATTATCAAAGATTTATTAGAGGTAAAAGAGTATATTGATGAAGGATATAAGCCTGTAGTTGATTATGGTGAATGGAGAGTAGCAATTTTAAATTATTGTGATGAGTTGCTTCCACAGGAGATTACTAAAATGCAAAAGCATGATCAGACTGATGAGGTTTTTGTGTTATTAAAAGGTAAATGTATCTTATTTATCGGTGATGGTGATGAATTAGAGGTTAGAGAAATATATGGTCAAGATATGAAGCCAGGTAAAATGTACAATATTAAGCAAGGAGTTTGGCATACCCATACTTTAAGTGAAGATGCTATGGTTTTAATTGTAGAGAATAGAGATACCACTTTAGAGAACTCACCAGAGATAGAGTTAAATGAAAAGCAACAGAGTAAATTAGTTGAGTTAACAGAATCTCTTTGGAAATAATAAGTTAATGAAATTATAAGGAGACTAATAATGGAAGCATATGAGCAAGTATACCATCAATTCTATAGTGATATATATACTCAATTTTTTAAAAAAGTTAATAGTAGAATCAATAAATTGATGGCGATAATCATAGGAGAAGAAGCAGAATTTATAGTTGCAGATATCACTGACTCTAGAGAAGGTTTAAATGAATTAGTTTTAGAGTATTATAAGTCAATTAAGATGTGAATTAATTAATAAGTTTTAAGGTCTTTAGAGATAGATTCAAGTAATAACTAAAGAGGAAATTGGTATAATTGACTAATAAGCCTTTGCTAAGTTATTTTTAAATTCAAATAAGGAGCCTTAAGAGATTATGCAGAGCATAACCAAAACAAAGCTTAGAAAAGAAGAAGTTATAAGACTTACACAAGAAGCTTTTGGAAGAGATGTAAAGCTAGAAAAGATCAGAGAATTAACCGATGGTTTTTTTAATACTGCTTATATGATAGATATTAGTGAAGGTCCAAAAACTGTACTGAAGGTTTCTCCTGTGAAAGATGTTCAAGTTATGAGATATGAGAATAATCTTATGAAAACAGAGGTATTTGCTTTAAATGAGATGTATAAAAGCGAAGGTATTCCTGTTCCTAAGGTTTTATATTATGATAGTAGTGGAGAGATTATTGATAGTGAGTTTTTTTTCATGGAATTTGTATCTGGATCTTCTCTTGATAAGATACGTGAACAACTTACAGAGCAACAGTATAATGCTATTTATTTAGAACTAGGTAAAATTGTTAAGAAGATAAATATGATAAGAGGAGATTATTTTGGTCATATCTCTCAAGAAAATAAGAGGTTTAGTACATGGGCAGAAGCTTTTTTAAATATGATAAAAGATCTTTTGGATGATGCTAAAGATGTTAGAATATCATTTTCATATAAAAATGATAAGTTATATGATATTCTCAATGAACAAAGAGATATATTAAATCAAGTAAAAACCCCATCACTTGTTCATAAGGATTTATGGGAAGGAAATATTTTTGTAGATCCCAAATCAGCCCAAATTACTGGAATTGTAGATTGTGAGCGTGCTTTATTTGGAGATCCATTATTGGAAGCAGTATGTGGGTTTCTTATGAGAAATAATATTTTCATGGATGCATATATGGGAAAAGATAGTTTAAGTAAAGATGAGGAAATAAGGTGTATGTTGTATAAAATATATTTATATCTTATCATGATAATTGAGTCCACTTATAGGCAATATAAGGACAAAAGTATAGCTAATTGGGCAAGATCAGAGCTTAATAATACATTGAATGATCTAATTGAAATAAAGTGTATATAACTGTATTAAAGTTCTTTATATTAAGCTCACTATAAGAAGATTGGGATGAAGATTTACACAGATAAATAGAGATTAAAGATTGAAAAATTAAATGAATTAAAGTTTTAAATCAGATTTTAGTCTGCATCAAAAAAGTTTTGCTTTATATCCTTTATGAAAATAATTAGTTCAACTTGTATAGTTATGAACAAATAAATTTGAAAATATCATTAAGTTTATCTTTATTTAGAACAATAATAGAGGGAGGTAACATAAATGAGTAAAGAATTTTCACTAAATGAAAAAGGACATTTTATTATAGAAAATTATCAGAATAAACGTACTTTTGCAAGTTTCTTACCTGGGATTGCTGGTAAATTAGGAATTCCTATCTGGGCTTTCTATGTTAATCGGGGTCAAGGAATTGCTAGTTTTGGATCTAAGGATAAGGATAATCCGATTATGGAATTTTTCCCAGCTAATAAGTCCTATCGCAATGTTCCAACTAAAGGTTTTAGAACCTTTATTAAGCTAAAAAAAGATTTAGAAGAAATTGTTTATGAACCCTTTAGAAAGTTGAGTGAGGGAGTTTCAACCAAGATGACAATTGCTCCTCATGCTTTAACAATTGAAGAAGAAAATTTAAAATTAGGATTTAAGGTTAAAGTAAATTATTTCATCGTACCTAATGAAGATTTTGGTGCTTTAGTCCGCAGGGTAAAAGTAAAAAATATTTCTGATAAAGATCAAGAAGTTGAAGTTCTGGATGGTATGCCTATATTAGTACCTTATGGTATGGAGAATGGGGCTTTAAAAGAAGTTAGTCAGACTGTTTCTGCATGGGCTAAGGTTTATTCTTTTGAAAATAAGACTCCTTTTTATAAGCTTAGAGCTTCAGCTGAGGATGAAGCAGAAGTAAAACAGATGGATGCAGGTAATTTCTATCTTTCTTTTGTAAAAGAAGGAGAAAATAATAAACTACTAATGCCATTAGTTGACCCAGATGTTGTTTTTGCTGAAATGACTAGCTTAGATGAACCACTTGGGTTTATTAGAGAGGAATTAGCTGATTATAAGGGAGAACAGATCTTAGAGAATAGATTCCCAACAGCTATGTCTGCAACTAAAAAAATGCTAGAAGCAGGTCAAGAGGTTCAAATTGATTCAGTTTATGGAAACCTTGCTGATCAAGATAGACTTGCAGAAGTAGCAGAGAAGGTTTTAGCAGCTAGTTTCTTGGATAATAAAGAAGAAGAAACGAAAAAGGTTCATAACTACTATGCTGACTATATTTTCACTGTAAGTGGTGAGCCTACTTTAGATGCTTATAGTCGTCAAACCTTTATGGATAACTTACTTAGAGGCGGATTCCCTATTAGCCTAGGAAGCCAGGGGAATGAACAGACTTACCATATTTTTTCTCGTAAGCATGGAGACTTAGAACGTGACTATAATGAATTCTTATTAGAACCTACTTATTACTCACAGGGTAATGGTAACTTTAGAGATGTAAATCAGAACCGTCGTTGTGATAACTACTTTAATCCTAAAGTAAAAGAGGATAATATCAAAGTGTTTGCTAATTTAATCCAAGCTGATGGCTATAATCCATTAGTAATTGAGGGAAGTAAATTCTATATTCCGACAACAGAAGCTAGAGATGTTGTATTAGATGAAGTTTCTGAAGAAGCTAAAGAAAAATTAGCAAAAAGGTTGGAAAAACCTTTTACGCCAGGTGAAATTGCTGTGTTTATTGATAACTTTAATATAGATATCAACTTGGAAATGAAAGATTTTATTGATCTAGTTATAGATAATGCTGATTCTTGGACAGTGGCTAAGCATGGTGAAGGATATTGGATAGATCACTGGACTTATACATTAGATTTAGTAGAGAATTATCTAGCTGTATATCCTGAAAATTTAAAAGATTTATTATTTGATGAAAGTTATACCTTCTATGATAACTTTACTAAGGTCTTGCCAAGAAGCAAAAAGTATGTTTTAACTGATAATGGTCCAAGACAATATGAATCTGTCCATGAAGATGAAGAAAAAGAGCAGTTAATTGCTAATAGAGAATATCTTCCTTATGCTGTCAGAACTAATAAAGGAACAGGTGAGGTCTATTATACGAATTTGATTGTTAAATTCCTTGCTTTAGCAGTTAATAAAGTCTCTGCTTTAGATCCATATGGTATGGGAATTGAGATGGAAGCTAATAAGCCAGGGTGGTATGATGCTCTTAATGGTCTACCTGGACTTTTTGGTTCTGCTATAGCAGAAAGTATTGAAATAAAGAGAATTATAGATTTTTTAAATGATTCTCTAGCAGATGTTGATGATACTATTAAATTACCTCAAGAGCTTTATAGTTTCTATCAAGGCATTGTAGATGCTTTAAATGCCTGGATTGAAGATAAAGATAACTTTAAATATTGGGAGCTTGCTACTTCTTTAAGAGAAGGATATCGTGAAGAAGTATTTATGGGCTTTGCTGGAGCAGAAGAAGAAATATCTGTCAAGACTCTTAAAGATTTCTTCAATAAGGCTTTAGCTAAATTAAATTATGGAATTGAGGCTGCTAAGGAAGAGGATACAGGATTATTTACAATGTACTTCTCCTATGATGCAGTAGAGTATGAAAAGACTGGTGAAACTTCGTCTAAAGGATTAGCTCATGTAAAAGTAACTAAATTTGAGCAACATAGATTACCTGCATTCTTAGAAGGACAGGTAAGGGCTATGAAAGTTTTAGAGGATAAAGAAGAAGCTCGTAAACTACATGAAAGTGTTCATAATAGTGATTTATATGATCAACCTTTAGGGATGTATCGAGTTAATGGTGATTTAAATGATGAAAGCTATGAAATTGGTCGTGCTAGAGCATTCAGTCCAGGATGGCTCGAGAATGGTTCTATTTGGATGCATATGGAATATAAATACTTGCTAGAATTATTGAAAGCAGGACTTTATGATGAATATTATCAAGCTATTGATACTGCTTTAGTTCCTTTCCAAGACCCTAAAGTTTACGGTCGTAGCATATTGGAAAATAGTTCTTTTATTCTAAGTACTCTTAATAGTGATAAGAAAAATCATGGTCGAGGATATATTGCTCGTTTAAGTGGAGCTACTGCTGAATATATTCATATGTGGTCATTAATGTGCTTTGGTTCTAATCCATTTACTGTAAATGATGGAGAGTTAATTTATAAACCAGAACCAGTATTATCTAGTAATTTATTTACCACTGAAGCTAAAACTATAGAACTTCAGATTAGTGAAGTTGAAAGCAAAGAGATAGCAATTCCTCAAAATAGTTTTGCTCATCGTTTCCTAGGTGAGACTTTAGTGGTTTATCATAACCCTAGTCGAGCTAATACTTTTGGTGATAATAGAGTAGATATTGAAAGTTATAAGTTGTTGACTAAAAATGGGGAAGAGATTGTAGTAGAAGATTCAGAAGTTAAAGCTGATCTTGCTGAAAAAGTTAGACAAGGAGAGATTAGTAGAATAGATATCTTCTTAGCTTAGTTTATCATTAAAAGTAGGTTGCTAAATATATAGATTGAATTAAAGAAATTTACTTAGCGACCTACTTTAAAAATCTAAATAAAAATAATCTCCTCAAATCAAGTGGAAAAAAATACATCTTATTTTAAAATAAGTCTTGAAAAGTCACTGGGATTATATTATAATATAAATATCTACTGGGAGCGGTACCGAAAAGGGGATCTTATATTATGTCTAGCAATAAAAGTGTAAATATATATACTATTGCAGAGGAAGCTGGAGTATCAAAAAGTACAGTATCTAGAGTTTTAAATAATAAATCTGATGTTAGTAAAAAAACAAGAGAAAAGGTTTTAAAAGTGATGAAAGAGTTTAATTACTTGCCTAGTAAATTGGCAAGAAGTTTAGCTACTAATAAGACTCAAACGATTGGTTTGATAATACCTGATATAGCTAATCCTTTTTTCTCAGAATATATTAAAGGTGCCGAAAAGAAGGTTATTGAAGAGGATTATAATCTAATGTTATGTAGTAGTCATTGGACTGCTAAAGAAGAACTAAGAGAGATTAAAATGCTAAGAGAGGGAATAGTAGATGGAGTTTTGATGATTGGTGGCGGGATAGATATATCTGAATCCTATCTTGAATTTTTGGAAGAGAGCAGCATACCAATTGTATTTATAGATAGAAGAGTTGATTCTGATAATATACCTTCAGTTAATGTTGATAATTGTAAAGCTGCTTATAAAGCTACTAACTATCTTTTGGAATTGGGACATAGAAAGATAGCTTGTGTCAAAGGTCCAGATGTTTTACAATCTTCTCGAGATCGAGTGAAGGGGTATGAGAAGGCATTAGCTGATTTTGAGATAGACTATCGACTAATTAAATCGGGTTATTTTAATGGGGAAGACTCACATCAAGCTACTTGTGAAATCTTGAAGAATCATAGAGAAGTAACAGCAATTTTTTATGCTAATGATGCAATGGCTTTAGGTGGTATTCGGGCTATCAAGGAATTTGGTCTGCAAATACCGGAAGATATTTCTATAGTTGGTTGTGATGATTTAGATATAATTTCTTTAATAACACCTCCATTAACTACTCTTAAACAGCCTAGATATGAAATGGGATATGTAGGAATGGAAATGTTAATGAATAAAATAGATGATAAATTAATAATAGATAGCTCTAAAGATATAGTCTATGATATGGAATTAATTAAAAGAGAATCTGTAATCTCTTTAAATAAACTTTAGAATTAATGTTGAATTATAATTTTATTATTATGTATATTTTGTGTTATATATCAAAGTGTACAAAATAATAAGGTTATAATTAAATTTTAGATCTAGTGGTATAGTCCTGTATAAGTCAACAAAACAACTCATCAATATATATTAACTTTGATAAGGAAGACTGTTCAATATCATTGTGATATTTGACAGTTTAATAATAATAGCAAAACTATTAAATTAAAAAGGGGGATAGTTAGCTAATATTAATTTGAATTATATGCATAAGTTTATAAGCCTATAAGTCCTAATAATTTAAATCTGAAAGAAATCATATTAGAATTTAAACTTAATTAATATTAGGAGGGTTTATTTATGAAAAAGATTTCCTTATTACTTACTTTTTTATTAGTTTTTTCATTAGCACTACCTGCATTTGCAGAGACAGAAATCGAATTTGATGGGGGATTATGGTTGACTTTTGATGAATTTACAGAAGTTGATGGAAATCCTTGGTATTCTATGAATGGTAACACTAATATATTTGGGACTGGTGACTGGAAACAGTCTACAACTGATAATCCAAATGATAATCGAGAGAAATTTGAAAGCAAGATATTATTAAATACTAAAATTACAGTAGATGATACTGTAACAATCAATGCTGGATTTGAATCACTTACAGATGAGTTTAATGGTTATCCTAATGGTACAGGAGCTACTAGAGTACAAGAGACTCCAACTGTAAGAGATAATTCTCCAGTTCAGTTAAGAGATTTAACTCTTACTGCAGATACTAAATATGCTAAAATAATTGCTACTAATAATTTCAACTATAATTTTAATGAAAGAGTTCTTGCTACTCAATTTGAAGATAACTGGGGAGAAATGACTCCTTATGGTGAAGGGATATTGGTACAGACTGATATAGCTGGAGTGGCTACACAGGGATTTGTCTTCCAAACAAGTAAGGGTACTCCTGGTACTGCAAGTAGTGCTGGAGATGACATAATAGTTAATGAGCATGATACATTTAAGAAAGCAGATAAATTAATTTATGGTGCAGATTTGAAGAAGGATTTGGCTAAAGGAAAGCTTGGGGCTCTTATTATAAATACTCATGATAAAAGTTCTGATGAACAAGGAGAGAACTTTGATAAAGACCTTGATAATTTACATTTAGTTATTAATGGTGATTATTATTTAACAGATAAGGTTACTTTAAATGGTGAATTTATTACTGCTAAATATGGTGATGATGTAACAGAAGTTATTAATGTGCAGAATATTCCATGGCATACACCAGCTTATGATTTAAGCGGCCAAGGAGCTAAGGAAGATACTGATATATTTGAGGTTGGTGCTACTGTAAATCCATTACCTAATTTAAAGGTTAATACTTTTTATAAGAATGTAGGAGAAGATTATATAGCTGTAATTGGAGCAGATCATGATATGGATTCTTGGTTTGGAGATGCTAATTTCAATTATGGAGATGGTACAGGGTATGAGAAAGGTTTAGGTTTGAATGCTAGTTATGATTTAAAGACAATGTTTAATCCAACAGTTACTTTAGATTTAACTAATTATGAAATGACTAGAAGCCAATTAAATGGTGACGAAGATGATACTGAGACAGAGGTTGAAGCTGGTGTATCCTTTGGTGATGGTCCTTGGAGTCTAGGTGCTTCATATAGAGTTATGACTAGAGAGAATGATAACTTTGATGTAGATATGGAATATAATGATTTTAATGTAAATGGCTCATATAAGTTGGTTGATGATGAAAGATTAACTGCAGATTTACATGGTGATATTAATTACTATACTGGTGATGATAAGGCTATTGATCAGAACTTCTCTACTGAAACTCGTTTTAAAGTAGGGGCAGGAAGTAGTTATAAATTAAATGAATTTGTTACTTTAACTACTAGCTATGATTTCGGTTATGCAACAGAGGATAATGATGTGATAAAAGATGCTAGTGGTAGACAACATTTAATTAAATTAGGAGCTAGCTATAAGATTACTGAAAATAGTAGCTTTAGTTTAATGTATAAATACGATAATTATAATTTAGATAGAGATGCTACTGCAGATGATTTAGTAAATTCAGTGTATAAAAAAGAAGCAGAGCATCAATGGTATGATGGTGCAGAAAGTTGGGAACATGGACCAGAGAATTATGCATGGAATAATTGGCCTAATACTAGTACAATTGCTCCAAACTATAGTGGCTATACAACACATGAGATTAAAGCTACTTATAACGTAAACTTCTAAGCAAAAATCAAATTATAAAAGTTATATAGGTAAGGTTAGCTGAAATAGGTTGTAAGCTTTCATAACAACTATTATTAAATACTAAATTAAGTTATCCTTACCTCATTTAATATGAACTAATAATCATTATCTTTGATCAGAAATTGAATTGAATTTTACTGACCTTGATATAAATTCAAAGGGGGATAATAATGAAGAGATTACCTATTTTAATGATCTTATTAATAGGGTTATTGGTTTTTGCTGGATGTAGTAGTGATGATAATGATACAAATAATGCTCTTGAGTATACATTAACAGTAAATGTTGCAGATTCTAGTGGTGCAGTTGAAGGTGCTACAGTAACAATTGATGGAACAACTGCTACAACAGATGCAAATGGTATAGCTCAAGTGGTATTAACAGACGGAAATTATACAGTAGAGGTAAGTGCTACTGGTTATGAAACTGTTACTGAAGCTGTAGTTATTGATGGAGACGGTAGCAGTAAAGACATAACATTAACTGAGAGTACTGATGGTGGTTCTACAGATAACTCTACAAACTTAATTACAAATGGAGACTTTGAAACAGAACTAGGAAGTGAATGGGAAACTTGGAGTGATGCAGGAGCAGTATCACTTGCAATAGGAAATGGAGAATTAGTAGCAGATGTAACAGCTACTGGTGGAAATACTTATGATCCAAAGTTATTTCAATCTGGAATAACATTAGTAGATGGAACTGATTATATACTTAGATTTGATGCAAGAGCAGATGTAGCAAGAGATATTGTAGTTAATATTGGAGAACAGCTTGATGCAGATCCTTGGTTCAATGATATAGGAGGAAATCACATTAAGAGTTTGAATACAGAAATGCAGACATATACTGTAGAGTTTACTGCAGATATGAGTGTAGCAACTACAGGAGATTTAATATTTGAACTAGGAACAGGTGAAGCAACAAAATTCTATATTGATAATGTTTCACTAAAAGAAGTTCAAGCACAAAAACCAGCAGAATATATGTTAACAACAACTGTTAGAGATTCTAGTGATAGTGTAATTGAGGGGGCAACAGTAACAGTTGATGGAATAGATTCTACAACAGATGCAAATGGTGTAGCTACATTTACATTGTCAGATGGAACTTATACAGTAGATGTAAGTGCTAGTGGCTATGAGACTACTTCTCAATCGTTGACTATTAATGGAGCAGATAATTCTTTAGACTTCTCTTTAACTACAGCAACAAGTACTGGAACAACAGATGGAACAGTTACATTAGATGGTGAAGATTGGACAATTTGGTCAGAAGGAAGAACAACAGCTACAGTAGAAAGTGGAGCGGTAGAATTAGATGTTAATGAAGTAGGAGATGCATTTTGGAAGACACAGTTTTATAAAGAAGGTATAACAGTACCAGGAGCAGGAAGATATCTAGTTACATTTGAGGCAAAGTCAAATGTGCCAAGAGATATTAGATTAGAAGTAGCACCAACAGGTGCAGCTGTATCACCAGGACAATTTGATTTTCGCTTAACAGATACAATGCAGACTTATCAAGCAAGTTTTGAATTTTCTGGACTCACAACAGCTCCCCTTTATAAACTTAACTTTTGTTTAGGAGCAATAAGTGATGCAAGTCTAGCATCTACTGTAACAATAGATAATGTAAAAGTAACATCAGGTACAGCATTATCAACATCATCGTTGACAGTAAATCTAACAGATGGGACAGCCGCATTAGAGGGAGCAACTGTATCAATTAAGCAGACTAATACAGCAACTCCACTAACAACAGATGCTTTAGGAAATGCAGTGTTCAATTTAGAGAATAGACAATATACTGTAGAAGCAAATTTAGCAGGATATCAAAAAGCTTCAAAAACTATAGTATTATCAGGGGACACAACTATCAATCTTACATTAGAAGAAATTCAAGCAACAACAGATCCAGTATATTTATATGCAACTGATGGAATTCCAAGTGGTGCTATAGATTTAGTAGGTAGCTTAGATACTTGGGGTACAGGAACAACACAAAATCTCTCTTATGCAGATGATACAGATTATAACCCTTGTATAAGCATTCAATATGGTTCTGGTTGGGGTAATGTACTAGCCTATAATGAGATTGAAGCAGGTTCATTAGCAGGTTATGATACAATGAAGCTTAAAGTTAAAACAAGTGATTATCCAATGATTTTAGTACAATTAACAGGAGCCGATACACCAGAGTTTCCATATGATTTGACTACTTCAGATAGTAACTATACAATAATAGATTTAGGGAACGGGTGGAAAGAGCTTACTATTGATTTAGCTCGTTATGGAGATTTATCAGGAGTTACTCAACTAGCAATACACAATAATTCGGCAGATCAAACAGCAGGTATGGAAATATTATTAACAGATATTTATTTTGAATCTGCTCAGTAGTAATAGTTTCAAAACCATCAAAATCGTGGATGCTGAGGTGTCTGCGATTGATGGTTAACTTAATTAGCTAAAATAGGAACTTAAAACCTATAGACTAGGAGATAATAATATGCTTAAGATTAAGGGGAAATCATTTTTTATATTACTTTTAATTTGGATAATTATGATTTTAAGTGGTTGTACTGAAGAAACTAGTGGTGGAGGAGGTAATATTGATCAACAATATACCTTGACTATTAATATTGAGCATAGTTTAGATTCTACTTTCCAAGTAGAGGTTTATAAAGAGGGAGAAATGATTACTAGTGATGAAGGAGATTTAGTTCAATTCAGATTAAGTAATGGGAATTATACTATAAAGATATATAATAAATCTCATACTAAAATTAGAGATATTTTAATTAATGGTAGTAACGAAAGGATAGACATAAGCTTTTCACAAATATCGATTCCACCGGATAATTGGAAGCCTGGTGCTGGTTGGGTTCTTGATTGGAGAGATGAATTTGATTCTCCAACATTAGACTCCTCTAACTGGACTCGGCAAGTACTTCCGGTAGAAACAACATACAAATTCAATAAGGAATGGCAGGCTTATACTGATAGTTCTGAAAACTCTTATATCCAAATGCAGGAAGATAATAGTGATGGTGTACTTGTAATTGAAGCAAAGTATAATGGTAATGGTCTTGATAGAGGTAATTTTACCTCAGCAAGAGTGATCACTAATGAGAAAGTAGAATATAAGTATGGAAAGATAGCTGCCAGAATTAAAGTTCCAAAAGGGCAAGGGATTTGGCCAGCATTTTGGATGCTTGGTACAAATATTAGTGAAACTGGTGGAACAGTTGATTGGCCTTACTGTGGTGAAATCGATATCATGGAAAAAATAGGAGGTAATAATTCTAAAGAGCAGACAGTCCATGGAACGGTTCATTTTGCCAATCAATTAAATGAATGGCAATATATAGGTGGGTCTAAGGCTCTGTCAGAATATTTATCTAATGATTACCATGTCTATGAAGTAGAGTGGAGTTCTGATTTAATTATCTGGAAATTAGATGGTGTTGAATACCATAGACAAGATATGAGTGATCCTATGTTTGATGAATTTGAAGCACCATTTTATATACTTTTAAATGTGGCAGTAGGTGGAGAGTGGCCAGGTTATCCTGATTCTACAACAAATTTTCCACAGAAGATGTATATTGATTGGGTAAGAGTATATCAATAATATATTTTTAAGGTTGATTATATTATATTTAGATAATATAAGTTGGAATAACTTGATTACTAAGGTTTAAGGTGATTAATGTTCAGCTATTAATCCTAACTCTAACTTAATAAAAAGTAAAGGAGTGTATAATGATGAAGCTAGATAAAATTACAGTAATTCAAACAGCAAAAGATACAGATGATAGATTAACAGAAAAGGAAGCTTTATCCTTTCAACAAGACTATACTAAAAAAATCCCTACTGTAGAGATTAATAGAAATAAGAAATTCCAAGAGATTATTGGTTTTGGAGGAGCCTTTACAGAAGCAGCTTCTTCAACTCTTGATCAATTAAGTCCTGAAAAACGACAAGAAGCCATAGATGCTTATTTTGATCCAGATGAGGGAATTAATTATACATTTTGTAGAACTCATATCAACAGTTGTGACTTCTCCTTAGGGAACTATGCTTATACTGAGACCCCTGGTGATGTAGAGTTGAAAGATTTTACAATTGAAAGAGATAGAAAGTCTTTGCTTCCTTTGATTAAAGATGCTTTGAAGACTAAAGGAGAAAACTTCAAATTATTTGCTTCTCCCTGGAGTCCTCCTGCTTGGATGAAGACTAATGAGAGAATGAATAATGGTGGTAGCCTAAAAGATGAATATAAAGAAGTATGGGCTAAATATTTTGCTAAGTATATTAAAGAGTATAAAAAAGAAGGTATAGATATTTGGGGAGTAACAATTCAGAATGAACCAATGGCTACAACTCCTTGGGATAATTGTATTTATACTGATGAGCAAGAAAGAGACTTTGTTAAGATTTTAGGACCAACCTTGAAAGAAGAGGGTCTAGAAGATGTGAAGATTATGGTCTGGGATCATAATAAAGATATTATGAAGTCAAGAGTGGATACTATTATGTCTGACCCTGAAGCTGCTAAATGGGTTTGGGGAGTAGGATTTCACTGGTATGGTCCTGAAGACAGCAAATCTACAGTAGATAATGGTGTATTAGATTATACCTATGAGACTTATAATACCAATCTAGTATTTACTGAAGGATGTAATCCTTATTATAATATCGATACTGATAATTTAATTGGTGAATGGTGGACTGGTGAGAAGTATGCTCGCCATATTATTGCTGATCTAAATCATTGGACTGTAGCTTGGTGTGATTGGAATATGTACTTAAATGAAGAAGGTGGACCAAATCATGTAGGGAATCTTTGTGATGCACCTATTATGGCAGATAGAGAGAAAGATATTCTATATTATAATACACCTTATTACTATATGGGGCATTTCAGTAAATATATCCTTCCAGGTGCAAAAAGGATTGAATGGAAGTCTGATTTAGAAGAATTAAATATTACTGCTTTTGAAAATACCGATGGAAGTATAGCCGTTGTAGTAATGAATGAAAGTGATAAAGAAGAAGTATTTGCATTAAAGGATGGAGAGAAGGTTGTAGAATTAGTGATCCCAGCTCATTCTATTCAGACTTTATTGTATTAGTAATAGATTATTAAGGATTTATAAGAATATAAGAAAAAGAGTTTATAAATTCTCTTTATAATCAACTCCTGATGATATATATATTAAATATTATAAGGAGGAGAAAAATGAAAAAATCATTTTCTAGAAATCGATTTATTGTATTAACATTTTTATTAATAGGAGTAATGGTCTTTGCAGGATGCCAAGATGATAAGGTTTCAAGAAAGCCTTATTTAAGAATTGCATTTCAAGATGAAAATCAAGATGCTGTAGAGGCTACTGTAGAAGTACTTAAAGATGGAGCTAAAGTTGCTGGTCCAAAAACAGGTTCTGCAGTGGAGTTTGGACTAGAACAGGGTAATTACACTTTAAAAGTAAGTAATGAAAAGTATGGAACTAAAAATATTGATGGGGTAGTAATTAATGCTGGAGATTTAAACCAGATAGTTACTTTAGGTGCAGAAGATTTTGCTATAGTACCTAACATGATTAAAAATAGTAGCTTTGATATAAATAAGCTTGGATTTGCTGCAGATCCTAGTAGAGATTCTGCTAAATTTAATGCTAAAGCTGCCTGGCAGGTATTTAATATTACAGAGTATGAGAATTGGAGACCTGCTAAAGCAAACTATAATATAAATAACGGTGTTTTAGAGTTTGATATTAGTAATGTAGGTGAGGAATTTTGGAACTTACAATTATTCCAAACTGGTTTAGAGTTAGTAGAAGGTTCAACTTATAAGGTAACTTTTAATGCTTGGGCAGATGTTGCTAGAGATATGAATGTAAAGGTTCTAGAAGATGTCCAAGGTGGAAGAGAATACAGTAAAGAGATTATTGATCTAACAACAGATAGAAAGAGCTATAGTTATGAATTTACTGCTGAAGGTGTAACTTCAAATCTAGCTAAGATTGCTTTTGAATTAGGAAAGACGTCTAATGGAACAAAAGGTACAGTTTATTTTGATGATGTAGTTATGGTTGAAGTGGCTAAAGGTGAGGGTGAATCAGAAGGTTTAAGTACAGAAGATAATGCACCTATTGATCCTGCCGATAGTATTTTAGGTAATGGTACTTTTGATCTGCCTTTATCAGATAAAAAACCAGCTGATGGTACTGGAGATCTTCCATCAGGAAGTCTAGATTCAGAGGGAAGCTGGTCTTATTATCAAGGTAGTGGTGGTTCAGGAAGTGCTACTATAGTTAATGGAGCTGCTAAGATTGATGTTAATAGAAATGATGCAGGTTATTCTGTTCAACTATTACAAGGTCCACTTACTTTAACTAGAGGAAGTAAGTACAAAGTTCAATTTAAGGCTAAAGCTAAGTCTAAAATAGACTTAACTATGAAAGTTGGTGGAGTAGGAGATGCAGCTTGGGCATCATATGTTCAAACCAACAATAGATTAACAACTGAATGGCGTACTTATGAAGCAAGTTTTGTGATGGAGAAAGATACTAATGCTAATGCTCGCTTTGAGTTTTGGTTACTAAATCCTGGTACTTATTATATCGATGATGTTCTTTTAGTTAAGACAGGAGAAGTAGAGTTGGTTGAAGAGGGCACATTAACTGAAGCAGAGGAAGATAAGCTAGAGGATTGGAAGCTTGTTAAAGAGTATAGCTTTGATTCTAAGGCAGACTTATCTGACTGGGAATTTGAGGTAGGAAATGGTCATGCCAATGGTATCCCAGGCTGGGGTAATAATGAATTAGAGTATTATACTGATGGTGAAAATGTAGAGATATCAGATGGTAAGTTAGTGATTACTGCTAAAGAGGAAAAAAGAAGAGATAGATATGGAAGCTATAACTATACTTCAACTAGAATGATTACAGCAGGTAATTTCAATCAAGAATATGGAAAGATTGAAGTAAGAGCTAAACTTCCAGAAGGTCAAGGTATCTGGCCTGCAATCTGGATGTTAGGTGATGATATTGCTGAAGTAGGTTGGCCAAGATCTGGTGAGATAGATATTATGGAAATGGTTGGTGGAGGAGATGGAGACTCTGCTACTCATGGAACAATTCATGGACCAGGACCTGGTGGAACTGGACATGGTAGTGAAGGTAGTGGATACAGATTAGAAGATGGAAGCAAGTTTTCTGAAGCTTTCCATAACTTTACTATAGAGTGGGATGAAGATGAGATTGAATGGTATCTTGATGGAGAATTATTCCATGTTGCAAATAAGGCCGAAGTAGGTAGTACTTGGGTATTTGATCACCCATTCTACTTGATCTTAAATATTGCTGTAGGTGGAACATGGCCAGGAAATCCTGATGAAACAACAACTTTCCCACAGACTATGGAGATAGATTATATTAAAATTTATGAAGATCAAAATCCAGAATCAATTGATGGTCAAGAGGTATGGGATAGTGAATATGAGAAGAATTGGGGAGATCATAGCTCAGAAAACCCTAATGCTGTCTCTGCTGAAGAAGGTGTAATTGCTAATGGTAATTTTGATCAAGAAATTCAAGACAAGTTAGGTGCTCCAGGTAACTGGTATGTATGGACTGGTGAAGGTGGGGCAGTTAATGAATATGGTGCAGAAAATGGTGAATTTAAGATTGATGTGGCTGCTCTTGGAGGTCAAAGTTGGGCAATTCAATTTGCACAAAATTTAAAATTGAGCAAAGGAAATTACAAAATTTCTTTCAAAGCAAGAGCAGAAGAAGATAGAGATATAATAGTAATGGTACAAGAAGATGGAGGATCATGGACTATATATGGTGAAACTAATTCCACTCTTAGTAGTGAGATGAAAGAGTATAGTTTTGATGTATCAATGAGTAGAGATGATAATCCAAAGTTAGTATTTAGTTTAGGAAAAACTAAAGATGGAGTAGCAACTACAATTTATATTGATGATGTAAGTATTGAACAGATCAATTAATCAGTTTAACTTATATATTAGTATATATTAGGAAGATTGGATAACTAACTTTTTTTGGTCTATATTTTCAGATATAAGTTTGATGATTAGAAGAAAAACAAAGGTTTACAATATATTCTATTAGAGAGTGATAATTGTATTGAAGTAGTTTTCAAATAAAAAGATGAGTTAGAATTTTTATATACTTTCACTGAAGATATAAAGATTTCTTAAATTGTTGTTTTCCCTTTAAAATAGATAAGAGAAAGAGGTTAACCTCTTTCTCTTACAAATTAAAATATTTGCATAGTTAATAAAAGAAATATTCTATTTTGCTATTAATATTATGTGGACTATTTTATTAATTTATTTTTATTTGATTGATCTATAGAAACATTAACTAAGTAGCCTTCAATTAAATCCCTATAAATATAAAGAGAGAGGAGTGTCATAACTCCTTTCTCAACTACTGATAATTTATGGGAATGAGATTGTTAATATAGATAATAAATTAATAACTAAGCTATCTTCAATTAAAACCTATAAATCTAAAGAGGAAGGAGCATCATAACTCCTTTCTCAACTACTAAGGATTTATGGGAATGAGATTGTTAATATAGATAATAAATTAACAACTAAGTTTTCTTCAATTAAATACCCATAAATATAAAGAGAGAGGAGCATTGTGCCTCCTTTCTTACCCTATTTTCTCTAATTATTAAGTCGTAAATAATTGATTAAATTTTAGGTTTTAGATTTTTCAAAATAAATATTTTATAAATATAGTTTTCATATTTTTAAAGTTATATAGATGAAAATAAATAATAAAAAGGAGAAAAATATGTCATTAGTTATATTACTACTGGTTATTTTTCTGATTTATACTATATTTCAGATAAATCAAAATCGAAATTATCTAAGTTATTATAAAAATATATTTGAAGATAATTATTCAGTTATTATTTTAGCTGATCCTAAAAATGGTGATATTATAGATGTTAATTCTGCTGCACTATCTTATTATGGCTATAGTAAAAGAGAAATTTTAAAGAAAAATTTAACGGATATAAATACTTTATCCTTCCAAAAATTATTGGCAAAAATAAGAAAGGTAGAGGATGAAGAAAAAAATCATTTTTATTTTAAACATAGATTGGCTAATGGAGATATAAGAGATGTAGAGGTTTATGCTAGTCTTATAAAGACTAAAAGTAAGAAACTATTATATTCAATAATTCATGATATAACCCAAAAAAAGCAAGTTCAAGAAGAAATAAACTATCTTACCTTTCATGATACAACAACTGGTCTTTATAATCGTAATTATTATGAAGAAACTATCAAAAAATTAGATGTAGAAAGTAATTATCCCCTGAGCCTAATAATGGGGGATATAAATGGTTTAAAAATGACAAATGATATCTTTGGACATCAAATGGGTGATAAATTATTAATAGAGGTAGCAGATATATTAAATAAATCGACTCGCAGCTCTGATATTGTAGTGCGTTGGGGTGGTGATGAATTTTGTATTATTCTACCTCAAACTGATGATAAAGGAGCAGATCATGTTGTCAGAAGAATTAAAGATCTATGCCAAAAGTCAAATTTAAAACCTATTCCCCCTAGTATATCTTTGGGGATTTCTACTAAATATGAATTTGAAAAAGGGATAAAATCTATAGAAGATATATTTAAGGTAGCAGGTAAAAAAATGTATGAAAATAAATCACAAATTAAAAACTCATCAGATAATTTTTTATTAAATGCTCTAATTAATAAGTTGTCTGAAACCGACTATCAAAGGATCTCTTATATAGAAAGTATGAAAGATATGGCTGTAAGACTAGGGCGTAAGTTGAATTTATGCCAGAATGATTTAGAAAAGCTATCCTTATTAATTGAATTTTATGATATAGGAATTTTAAATTTAACAGAAGATATAGCTAATAAAGAAGAAATATTGACATCTAAAGAGCAAAGAAAAGTGAAAGAACATTCTATCCTAGGTTATCATATTTCGAGAAATTTTACTTATCTAAATTCAATTTCAGAATATATATTATATCATCATGAGAATTGGGATGGTAGTGGATATCCAGAAGGATTAAAGGGAGAAAGAATTCCTCTTTTATCTCGTATTGCTCATGTTTTAGATATTTATTATGCCTTGACTTATAAGACTGCTTATATACTAGGTAGTCATTATAATTGTTATGATTATCAGAATGATATTTCTAAAGAATTTGTATTAAAAGAAATAAAGGATAAAGCAGGTACATTTTTTGATCCCAAGATAATAGAGGCTTTTATTACTTTGTTTGATTAGTCTTAGATAGTGAATAGCTACCTATTGATCGATTACTTTAGTATGTAATCTTAAAAAAGTTTACAAACTTATTAGATGAGATGAAAGTTTTTATAAATCTTAAATTTGATCTGTTTAAGAGGTGAAGTTAAGATTTTTGAAATCTTTTAATTAAATGTCTTTAATATGATATATTCAGAAGTATTATATAGGTTTATTTTTAGATTAAAGAGTAATTATAGTTTTAATCTAATCAGCATTAGTTTAAAACTCAATCAGAATGGATGTGATACTAATGAAAATGCTTAAACCATTTAAAGAAATTACTAGATTAACAATTAATAAACAATTTAAAATAGGTTTTACCTCATTATTATTAATAATATTTGTTGTTGGTTTTTTTGTAGTCTCCAATACTAATCAGATGAAAAAAGAGGTTGAATTGTTGAATTTTAAGTTTGTTCCTGCTGTTAAAACTGCAAGTAGTATTGATCATCACTTATCTAAAGAACTTAAGAGAATTTATGGAGAAGAAGCAGGAATATCCTTTACAGATTCTGAGGGGCTTACAGATCAAGAACGTTTTGATGAAATAGGGAAAGGTATAGATAAATTAAAAGAATATATAAAGGATGAAAAAACCTTAAAAGCATTAAATATGTTGAAGGCTTATAATAATGATTTTATAGAAATAAATAAAGAGATGAAAGATAGTGAAGGAATGATGAAAAATATTCTCTTAAAAGATCTAAGAACATTAGAGGGTAATATTAATACAGTTAATGAATATTTAAAAGAGTATAATTGGAATAGATTATATAAAACTCTTAATGATGTTATTGAGGAATCAGAAGCAAATAGGAAGAAAATAATAATAATAAATTTAATAGGTATGATGATTACTTTTATTCTAGGCTTAACAATTAATAAAGGTATTGATAAGGTTACTAGTAAAATTAAATCTGAAACCTATCAAGCTGTTAACAAGTCAGAAGCAGTTAATGATTCTGCTCAAGATATGAAAAATATTGCCGATGAATTAGAGGATAAAGTGACTGAAAGTTATGAAGTTATTCAAAATCTTATGGATGGAAATAATGAAATCTCAGAAGCTGTAGAAGAAGTAGCTATAGCTATTAAAGAAATATCCACTGGAATTACAGAATTATCAGAAAAAGCTGAGTTTATTTCACTATCTGGTAAAGAAACTTATGATACTATCAAAGTTACTAATCAAAGAATCAAATCAGGATCAGAAATTGTTAATAGAGCAGCAGATGCTATGGGAGAATTGCAGACTAGTGTAGCGAAGATTAATAAGTTCTCAGATAAGATTATGCAGATAACAGATCAGACTAATCTATTGGCTTTAAATGCTGCTATTGAAGCAGCTAGGGTAAGTTTTACTACGGAGGGTTCTAATGGAACCCGGAGGGGAGAGGCTGGTCTAGGCTTTGCAGTAGTAGCAGAAGAAATTAAGGATTTGGCTAATGAGAGTATGGAAGCAAATAAAGAGGTTAAGAAGATGACTGATGAAATAGAAGATGTAGTAAAGGTAGTTGTAGCCATGATGTCAAAGTCTAGTGATCAAGAAGATAATGTAGTTAATATTTTTAGTGAGATTAATGATTTAGTTACTGACATCACTACTAGAATGGAGGGAGTTACTAATTCAGCTCAAGATCAAGCTGTTGCTAGTGAACAGCTAAGTTCCTTGACTGAACAAATATCTGCATCAAGTGAAGAGGTATCTAGTCAAAGTCAAGAAGCACTAGTCTCTGTAAATGAGATGGGTGAGATAATTAAGGAAGTAACAAAAGCCAATACAGATCTATATTTTAAAATTCAAGATCAGGCCAAAATATCTAAAGAACAGTTGAATTTAATCAATAATGTGGTAGAAGTTAATCAGAATTTAAAATAATAATCTGGAGCAAATAAGGAGGATAAACTTTGTATAATAAAAGATTATATTTTTTTTATCTAAGTTTAATTTTGATTATTTTATCTGTAGGCTGTATGAAGCAGGAAAAAAGTGTTTCAGTATTGGAGATAGATAGTGTTTATAAAGATCCTAATATTAATATTGAAAAGAGAGTAGATAATTTACTCAGTCAAATGACTTTAGAAGAGAAGATAGGACAGATGGTTCAGGCTGACAGACAAGGAGTATATTCAGGTGATATTAAAAGATATAAATTAGGTTCAATATTGAGTGGCGGTGGTTCTGTGCCTAATCCAAACACTCCAAAGGCTTGGGCAGATATGTATGATCAATTCCAGAAGGAAGCTTTAAGTACTAGACTTGGGATTCCTATTATCTATGGAATTGATGCTGTACATGGGCACAATAATGTTAAAGGTGCAACTATCTTCCCTCATAATATAGGATTAGGAGCTACTCGAGATGCCGATTTGGTAGAAGAAGTTGCTAGAGTAACTGCAAAAGAGGTTGCAGCTACTGGACTAGATTGGACTTTTGCTCCTACTGTTGCAGTTTCTCGTGATGAACGCTGGGGTAGAGCTTATGAAAGTTTTGGAGAAAGCCCTAAGCTACAAGAATTATTGGCTGGAGCTTATGTGAGAGGATTACAAGGTAAAAGTAATAGTATGAGTGGTGAAAATGTAGTTGCTACTGCTAAACATTTTATTGGTGATGGAGGAACTGAATGGGGTACAGGGATGTCATATTCTATGAGTGATTTTTTTACAGTTCATACAGATGTTCATAAAGCGGGGATAGATAGAGGAGATGTGAGTTTAGATGAATCAACTTTACGTGAAATCCATTTACCCGGTTATATTAAAGCTATTGAAGAGAATGTAGGAACAGTAATGGCCTCTTTTAATAGCTGGAAAGGTCTTAAGATGCATGCCAATAAGTATCTATTAACTGATCTATTAAAGGATGAGCTTGGTTTTAAAGGCTATGTTGTTTCTGATTGGGAAGCTTTAGATGAGATTAAGGCTCCTAATTATGCTAAGAAGGTTGTCAAGGCCATTAATGCAGGTGTTGATATGGTTATGGAACCAAATAAATGGAAACAATTTATTCATTATCCTAAAAAGGCGGTTGAAGATGGAGATATAAGTAGATCAAGAATTGATGATGCTGTAAGGAGAATTCTAACAGTTAAATTTAAGGCTAATCTATTTGAAGAGCCCTTTGCAAACAGAAAATTACTAGAGGAAGGTAGTTTTGGATCTGTAGAGCATAGAGAAGTAGCGAGAGAGGCTGTTAGAAAGTCATTGGTATTATTGAAGAATAAAAATAACCTTCTGCCATTATCTAAAGAGGCTAATATCTATGTATCAGGTTCTAATTCTGATAATATAGGAAATCAGTGTGGGGGATGGACTATTGAATGGCAAGGTAAGAGTGGAGATATTACTGAGGGAACTACAATAAAAGAAGGTATTGAAAAAGCAGTAACAGGTCAAGGAAAGGTAGTAGAAGAGATAGATAATGCTGATATTGTAGTAGTTGTAATTGGAGAGCAACCTTATACTGAGTTTAAAGGTGATAATGGAGAGTTAAAATTAGGTGAAACAGACCTTAGTGCTCTTCAAGAAGCAAGAAAATCTGGCAAGCCAGTCGTAGCAATTATGGTTTCTGGAAGACCATTGATTGTAAGCAAAGAGATTGCAGATTGGGATTCCTTTGTCGCTGCATGGTTACCAGGGAGTGAAGGGCAAGGAGTAGCTGATGTTATCTTTGGTGATTATAACTTCACAGGTAAATTACCTGTTTCTTGGCCAAAAGCTATAAATCAAGTTCCTATTAATATTAATGATGAAGATTATGATCCATTGTTTGAGTATGGATATGGATTAGAGATGAATTTAGAAGAATAAAAACTTTAGATATAATATCCTCAAAGGCAGGTGAGATATGATGAATGACTCTTTTATTCAAGTATCAGGGCAAAGTTTTGTTTATCAAGGAAAAGAGATAAAGTTAAAATGTATCTTGGACTTTATGGTCTTATAAGGATGCCCAAGCAATGGGATTAGTTTATCCTAAAGATGATACATCCTGGATGAGATTAGTTGATAGTTGTAGCTGGAATTTATGGAGTGAAAAAGAGCAGGCTAGTAAGACATTTAAATTTCTAGAAGAAGAAGGTTATATTGAGCCAATTTCTGAAAAAATGCAATTTGAATTAGATTTTAGATTAAGGGCTATGTTGCAGGAAATTTATGTAGAGCAGAAGTTAAAACCACTATTAAAAGATATTCCGTGGGAAGAGATAAGTTATTATACTGATTCTTTTTTGTGGGATAATTGCAATTATTATGATGAAATAGCTAACTTGATTAGGTGTTATACTTTTAAATAGCCAAGATATTTAGGGGCTGATTAAATTGATTTTAATATATTTTAAGCCTGCAGAGTAATTATAATATATTAGTAAAAGTTAACTTTTTTTACTCTGCAAATGTAAAAATATTCAAGATTGATTTTATAGATATAAGCTATTTGGGGTCTGTTTTAAGGTTAAATTATCTAAATCTAGAGTACTTTTTTCAATGAATGTACTAAGGAGGTATTATAATTATGAAGAAATTAAAAGTATTATTTGTATCTTCAGAGCTTTCACCTTTTATTAAGACAGGAGGTCTTGCTGATGTTGCAGGTGCTTTACCTAAAGAACTTAAAAAATTAGTTCATGATGTTAGGGTAGTTATGCCACAGTATAGTCAAATTCCTAGCAAGTACATTCAGAATTTAGAGCATCTAATCCATTTTAGGACTAGAGTTGTCTGGAGAAATGAGTACGTAGGAGTCAATAAATTAGATAATAAAGGTATAATAACTTATTTTATAGATAACAAAAGTTATTTCCACCGTGATAATATTTATGAGAATGAAGATAAATATCTTCAATTTGCTTATTTTTGTAGAGCGGTATTAGAAATGTTACCTAAGATTAATTTTAAAGCAGATATTATTCATTGTAATGATTGGCATACAGGTCCATTAAGTATTATGCTTAAGGATAATTATCAGAAGTATAATTTTTATAAAGATATTAAGACTGTCTATACAATTCATAATCTTCGCTATCAAGGAGTATTTTCTAGAAGAATTCTTGAAGATGTTTTAGGTATAGATCATAAGTATTGGGATTTGGGGGTGATTGAACATGATAATTGTATAAATTATATGAAGATGGGGATTGAGGCATCTGATTTAATTACTACTGTAAGTAATACTTATGCTAAGGAGATTAAAACAGCCGAATATGGTGAGGGTCTAGACTATGTTATGAGAATGAATGGTGATGATTTATATGGGATTTTAAATGGAATTAGTTATAAAGATAATGATCCTGCTGTTGATAATAGAATTTATAGCAATTATGATATTGATAATTTAGAAGGCAAGTATGAGAATAAGATAAAATTGCAAGAGGAGATGGGATTGCCTCAAAAAGCAGATATCCCTGTAATAGGTCTGATTTCTAGACTAGTAGATCAAAAAGGATTAGATTTAATTGCATTGGTTATTGATGAACTGATGCAAGAGGATATTCAACTGGTTATGTTAGGAACTGGATCTTTTAAATATGAAGAGATGTTTAAAGAGATGTCTAGACTTTATCCTAATAAGGTGGCTGCAAATATTAAATATGATGCTACCTTAGCCCAGAAGATATATGCAGGTAGTGATATGTTTTTAATGCCATCAAAATTTGAACCCTGTGGATTAGGTCAATTATTTAGCTTAAGGTATGGTACTATACCAATTGTGAGGGAGACAGGAGGATTAAAGGATACTATTCAATCCTATAATGAAGTAAATGGTGAGGGGAATGGATTCAGTTTTACCCACTATAATGAGAAGGATATGCTATATACCATTAAAAGAGCAATTAGTTTTTATTATAAAAGAGAAGTATGGAGAAAGATGGTAGAAAATGCTATGAAAAATGATTTTAGCTGGACTAATTCAGCTGAAAGGTATATTGAATTATATAATAAATTATTAACTGATTAAAATTAAAATATATAGCTCATTAATTTTATACAATATAATCTACTAATTTTATAAATAGAAATTTCATAATTACTAACATAATAAATTTTAACTATATTTGCTATAATATACACCAAATTCAGAGTGGGTTATTTTATTTGCTTTTTAAATGTATAATTGTTATTTGAAATTTAGTAATTTATCTCAGGATATTTATTTTTATTTAGTTATTTCCAAGTAATTATGTTAATTGTTAAAGTTTAATATAAAATTAGGAGGGTTATCCTATTATGAAGACATTGGCTTTAGTTTTGGCAGGAGGAAGAGGGACAAGGTTAGATATCTTATCAGAAGATAGAGCAAAACCAGGTGTTCCTTTTGGAGGAAAGTTTAGATTGATAGATTTTGTTTTGAGTAATTGTGTTAATTCCGGAATCTATGATATAGGAGTTTTAACCCAATACTTACCATTGTCATTAAACAATCATATAGGTATTGGTAAACCATGGGATTTAGATAGAAGAATAGGGGGAGTAACTATCTTACAACCTTATACTGGTAAGCAAGGTGGTTGGTATAAGGGAACGGCTCATGCAGTTTATCAAAATTTGAATTATATTAAAAAGAATAAGCCAGAATATATAATTATTTTATCTGGAGATCATGTTTATAAGATGAACTATGATAAGATGATATCCTATCATATAGAACAAGGAGCCGACTTAACCATTGCTACTCAGAAAGTAGATTGGGATGATGTAAATCAATTTGGGATATTAGAGCTAGATCAGAATATGCAGATTGTAGATTTTGTTGAAAAGCCTGATAATCCAGTAAGTAATTTAGCTTCAATGGGTATATATGTCTTTACAGCTGATATTTTAATTCAAAAATTAGAAGCTTTTTGTAATCAAGATAATTCAGATTTTGGACATCATATTATACCAGAGATGATTGAGAATAATAAAGTATTTGCTTATGAATACAAAGGTTATTGGAGAGATGTAGGTACTTTAAAATCTTTTTGGGAAGCCAATTTGGCCTTAACAGATGATCTACCAGAATTAAATTTATATGATGATGGCTGGAAGATACATACTAGAAGTGAAGAAAAGCCACCAGTTAAATTTGGCCAAAAGGGTCGGGCTAATAATAGTTTAGTTTCAAATGGATGTATAATTAATGGAGTAGTAGAAAATTCAGTACTATCTCCTGGAGTAGTTATAGAAGAGGGAGCAGTAGTTAGAGATTCTATTATTCTTAATAATACTGTAATTAGTAAAGATTCTATAGTTTGCAAATGTATTATTGATAAGAGTTCTGTTATTGGGGTTAATTCTCATCTTGGATTTGGTGGGGATATGACCTGTAGTGATGAGAAGCCTAATCTACTAGCGAATGGATTGAATGTGATTGGCAAAGGGGTTAGAATTCCTGCTAATACTCAAATTGGTCGTAATTGCAGAATCTTATCAGGTGTTACTGAGGTTGATTTCGAAAGTAAACATATTTCTAGTGGAAGTACTGTTAGTATAATGGAAGATGATGAAGAAGAATATATAGCTGATATTGCTCAATAGTATAAGGCGATTTAATTAAGACTGATTTCTTTTATAGGTAAGTAAACTTAAAATGAAGCATAATATAGATAAAGCGACAGTTTCGGAGTTAGGCGTTAGGAGCTAGGACATAGAAAGATCTTACTAACTCCCAACTCCTAGCACCTATCACCTAAAAGTGTCGCTATATAACCATATAACGATATATCTAAATTTTATAATTTTATTAGAATTTATTTTACAGCCAAATATACTAAAAATTACCAATTAGGAGGAGTTGCAATGAATAAAAGAAAATTAGGAAACACAGAATTATTAGTTTCAGAGATAGGTTTTGGAAGTTGGCAATTGGGTAATACAAAGGATTGGAAAGGATCAACAGATCAAGAGGCGATTGAGTTGGTTCATAAGGCAATAGAAATGGGCTGTAATTTTTTTGATACAGCTCCTAACTATGCAGGAGGAAAGAGTGAAGAATTACTTGGAAAGGCTTTAAAGGGGAAAAGAGATGAAGTAGTTATTAGTACGAAATTTGGACATTTTGCTGATGGAACTACTGATTATGATCCATCACTACTGCGTAATTCAGTAGAGAATAGCTTAAGATTATTACAGACTGATTATGTAGATAGTGTGCTACTACACAACCCTCCCTTTGAAATGCTAAATGATAATAGTAAGCATTTTGAAATTTTAGAAGAGTTGAAGAAAGAAGGTAAGATTAAAGCTTATGGTGCTTCTGTTGATAGTAGTAAAGAGATGTTAGAGTTGATCAATACTACAGATTCTAAAGTTATTGAGGTTATGTTTAATATTTTTTATCAAGAGCCAAAGAAGGCTTTTGAATTAGCTGAAGAAAATGGAGTAGGATTAATTGTTAAAGTACCTCTAGATTCTGGATGGTTAACAGGTAAGTATGACAAGAATAGTAGCTTTAAGGGGATTAGATCAAGATGGTCTCCGGAAGTAATTAGAAGGCGTGGAGAATTAGTAGAAGAGATTAAAGATATTAAAGATGAACAGACTAGTATGGTACATGAAGCACTAAGATTTATCTTAGGATTTTCTGCTGTTTCTACAGTAATTCCAGGTATCAGAAATATGTCACAGCTAGAATCTAATTTAGCAGCTACTAATAAAAGAATGGATTCTAAGCAGATAAAGAGGTATGAAGATTTTTATGAGAGGCATTTAGCAGGAAATGATTTGCCTTGGTAATATTATTATGAGAGATAAATAATTTTTAAGCTTTATTACTTTTATTCCCTCTTGAAATAATTAAGGGGGAATTTCATTGATTTTATTTTAAATTTGATATAGCATAGACTTTGAATTATTTTTAATATTATCAGTTTAAATAATACTAAATCAAAATCAAGTTAAAGATATTATTGCAGATATAAGTACGTTAAAAACTAAAAAATACTGATCACTTATTAAAAATATGAATATTAACAAAAGGAGTAATATATGGAGAAAAGAAAAAACTTGTATCAATTAGCAGGACCTATTTTTATTGAAATCTTATTATTTATGCTATTAGGAGTAGCAGATATTTTTATGTTAAGTCAATTTGATGATAGGGCAGCTGGGGCTGTAGGAGCATCAAATCAGTTGATCGGTAACTTAAATCTTATATTTGTAATTATTTCTGCTGGAACAGCAGTCTTAGTGGCACAGAATGTTGGAGCTAAAAGAAGAGATGAAGTAGAGAAAGTAAGTGCTGTTTCATTAGCTATGAACTTAATAGTTGGAATAATAATTAGTATAAGTATGATCTTTTTTGGAGACCAAATACTAATTAAGATTGGAGTTACACCAGATTTAATGAAGTATGCTTCTGAATATATTACTATTGTAGGAGGGGCATTATTCTTTCAGGCTATATTAAATACTCTAACAGCTATTATTAGAAGCCATGGATATACTAAAGAGACGATGATAATAACTGTTATAATGAATATTATAAATATATTTGGTGACGCTGTCTTTATCTTTGGTTTGTTAGGTGTGCCAGTATTAGGGGTTAAAGGTGTAGCTATAGCAACTACCTTTAGTAGAATTTGTGCAACTATTGCTGCTTTTATATTCTTATTCAAAAAGATACTTTCAATCAAAATGTTCTCTCATTTAAATGAAAGGCCTTTAATAGTGCTAAAGAAACTCTTTAAGATAGGTTTTCCAGCAGCGATGGAGAATATGTCTTATAGCCTATCCCAGACGGTATTAATGAGTATTATATTGATTAATCTTGGCGAATCAGCTTATATAACTCGAACTTATGTCTGGACTATAGTTTCTTTTGCAATGCTTTTCTCAATAGCTATAGGGCAGGCAAACCAAATTATGATTGGGCAGTTAGTTGGAGCTAGAGAAATAGAAGAAGCTTATCAAACAGGACTGAAGAATTTTAAAATTGCTATGATTTTTTCAGTATTAGGTGGTATTATTTTATTCTTCTTTGGTCAAAGGTTTATGTCTTTTTATACGCAGACTGATAGTATTATAATGCTTGGTGCTGTAACATTAATGGTAGATGCATTTTTAGAGCCAGGCAGAAATTTCAACATTGTACTTATTAATGGTTTAAGAGGTGCAGGGGATGTGATTTTTCCTGTAGTTATGGCTATAATTTCTATGTGGGGAATTGGTGTTTTGGGAGGGTACTTTTTTGGAATAGTTTTAGGTTATGGTCTACCTGGTATTTGGGTAGGATTACTATTGGATGAATGGTTTAGGGGAATATGTGTGTTATTTAGATGGCGCAGTAGAAGATGGACAAAGAAAGCATTATTGGGGTAGTAGCTAAGATATATAGAGCATGAAAAAATTTAAAAATAAAATAAAGAATTGGGAACCATAAATGTACACAAATGAACACGAATAAAATTATAAAAAATTAATAAAAGATTTAAAGTCATCTAAACTTATTTATATTATGGAAAGCTCAGTTTAACTTAAATAAATCATTTAGGATTAAGTGAAGTAAATAAAGGATTAGAATTATACAATTAGGTTTTAAAAAGGTCTTGACTAATCTTTAAAAATCTGTGGCAAAAAATTATTTTTATTTTTAAGACCTTATTAGTGTAGATTCGTGTTAATTCGTGGTAAAAATTATTCTTGTTTAATCTTTTATTTTAGAATTACTAATTTAAATTTTTATTAGTTTATATATTTGGAGTTTTATTATATTTATTAACTATATAAAGGAGTGAAACTTATGAAAGAGTATGTAGTAGGTGTTGACTTAGGAGGTACAAAAATTTTAACAGCAATAGCAGATTTAGAAGGGAATATTCTAGCTAGAGTTAGAAAAGATACAGAGGCTCAAAAAGGTAAAGATGCAGTCATTCAAAAAATTAAGGATACAATTTATGAGGTGGTTGAGAAGGTTGATTTAGATTTATCTCAAGTTAAAGGTATTGGTTTGGGTGTGCCAGGTCCTGTTAATATTAAAGAAGGGTCTATTAAGCATACACCTAATTTGGACTTGGATAATGTAAATATCGTTGAAGAATTAAAGGACTTAGGTATAGCTGTTTTTTTAGAGAATGATGCCAATGCAGCAGCTTTAGGTGAAAAGTGGTTTGGAGCTGGAAAAGAAGCAGAAAATATGATCTATGTGACAATAAGTACTGGAATTGGTGGAGGTATAATCATTAATAAAGAGATATTCCATGGAGCCGGTGATGCTGCAGGAGAGATAGGCCATATGACTATTCTTCCTGATAGTGAAATTAAATGTGGTTGTGGAAATTATGGTTGTTGGGAAGCTATAGCTTCTGGAACAGCTTTAAGTAGAATGGGAAGAGAGGCAGTTGAAGCAGGAGAAGAGACTTTAATTGGAGATTTAGTAACTGATTCTTCTGAAATTAATGGTGAAGTTATAGCTAAAGCATTTGAAAAAGATGATAAATTAGCTAAAGAAATTTTAGATAGACTTGCTAGCTATATAGGTATAGGTATGGCAAATTTAATTAATATCTTCAACCCTGATACAATAGTAGTTGGAGGAGGAGTATCTTATTCTTGGAGCTTAATAGAGGATGGAGTTACTTCTGAAATTAATAAAAGAGCCATGAGTTCTTTAACAAATAATGTTGAGGTTGTTTTAGCTGAATTGGGTAGTGATGTAGGAGTATTGGGAGCAGTGGCTACTGCCTTGTCAGAAGTAAAGCTAGAGATCTAAAAAAATATTCAAACTTATTTATAAACGGTTGATAAAATAAGACTGATATGAAAACTTTATATTTAAATCACTAGCGTTGCATCTAGATATTTCAATAAAATACCTGTTGTAAAAAGAAAACTCCTCTGATTAAATGGATAAGTACTGCCCAGTACAAAAATCCATAAAATCAAAGGAGAATCAATTTATGAATAATTGTACCATACTTTTAAATAAATTTCTAGATTTTATCGACAAAGATTTCTTCAAAAATCTAATCGATAAATATAATTCAGATTATAAGGCACAAAAACTAACAACTGAAGTTCACTTATTATACTTACTATATTATCATCTTACAGAAAAAGATAGTTTAGAAGATTTTGTTTCTGAGTTAAAGCATAATGAGCAATTAAATAAATCGTTACCTAAAATAAGTAAGTCTCAACTTTCTCGTAAAAATGAAAGTAGAAATAATCTAATCTTTTTTGAAATTTTTCAGCATTTATTTAATAAACTTAAGGCTAAACAAGGTCTTAGAAGAAGCCTAAAAGATATAGGGTTAGTAAAAATAATAGATTCTTCAACTGTTAGCCTATGCTTATCCTTATTCCCTTGGGCTGAATTTAGAAAAAACAAGGGTGGTATTAAGCTTCATACTGTATATGATTTAAATAATGAAGCTCCTGAAAATGTCCTTATTACTAATGCCATTATTCATGATAAGGAAGTATTTGATAAATTAAAGTTAGACCCTAGTGTTACTTATCTTTTTGATAGAGCCTATATTCATTATGAGAAATTTGATCAATTTATAAAAGATGATATTTATTTTGTAACAAGGGCAAAATCCAATACTAAAATCGAGATTACCCAAACTATGCCTTTAACTACTGTAGATACAGAGTCTAATATATTATTGGATGCTAATGTTATGCTAGGAGACCATACATCAAAAACTAGAATGAAATACCCTATGAGATTAGTTAAGATTAAGACAATTGATAGAGATAATAAAGAAAAAATAATTTCTATATTAAAAAATAGATTTGATTTAGAACCCGCTGTTATAGCTGAACTGTATAAAGAACGTTGGCAAATAGAGTTATTCTTTAAGTGGATTAAACAACACTTAAAAATAAAGCGATTCTTTGGACAAAATGAAAATGCTGTTTTAATCCAAATTTATACTGCCATAATTCTATTCTTGATTTTAATGTTAATTAAGAAAAAGTCTAGGTTCAAAGGAACTTTACTTGAACTTACTAGAAAGATAAAATACTCTATGTTTAGATATATTAACAAGACGTTCCATTGGGTTAATTGGTTAAATAAACATTAGTTTCAAAATAATTGTTTTGTACTCAGGTTAACTTTAACTTGTTACAGAAATTTATTGTATATTTTGATATTTAATGATATATATAAATTATTTAATAAAATTTCAATAGGACATTTGTCTTATTATTAAATTTAAAAATATAGGTACTAAAATATAGTAAAGGTTTCAATTGTATTTTTTAACAATGCAACGATAGTGTATTTAAATAATATATTTTATTATTTAAAATTCTTTTATTGCACCCAGTTAATTCTGGGTGTTTTTTCTATTTGATTGTAGATTATAATAAATAAAATTAAGTTGTGTGAATGTGTGAATTGATTAGAGTATAGTTTTAATCTTTAAGCTATACAATATTTGTAGTTTAATTGATAAAAATCTATTATGGATAAGTTAAGGTTTCAACTCTTCTTATGGTTAAAAGTTACATTAAAAAAGCTTAATCTAGACTTGAAATTTAGGTTAAAATATTATATATTATTATACACAGACTTATCCATCATAACTATGGGGCTATAGCTCAGGTCGGATAGAGCGACAGACTCCTAATCTGTAGGCCGCAGGTTCGAATCCTGCTAGTCCCACCATTTTAAGTGTAGATAATAGATAATAGATAAATACTTATCCTTGGGGATAGGTTTTTTTATTTTTTGGATTATTATTTTCAGTTCCTTGGGGATACTAGTTTTTTGTATTAAATTAATTTTTTATTTTATGTAGGTTTTATAAGAAATTTATTCAATTAATATACTTAGAAGTGATATAGAAGAAGGAGTGTTGATTATGGCAGATAATAAGGTAAGATTTGATGGATTGAAATCGCATTTATGGGAGTAGGCTAATATTCTAAGAGGTAATAAAGAAATTAATCAAGAATTTCTATTTTATTTTTTGTATTCTAAAAAAGTCAAGACGAGATAAAAATCCTTATAACTGCTTCATCATAGCTTGGAATTAATCAAAAATTTATTAATCCAATTAAAATTTTTGTACCTCCACTTCCAGAACAAAAGAATATAGCTGATATATTATCAGTTTATCGTGTTGCTAGGGGCGCTTTGCGGGGAGAGGATCCTACACGAGGGGCAATTTATTTTTATAATCATCGTAGGGCTAAGTATCAATGGTGCTTTAAGACTAGAGAGGTTGTAGTTCAGATCTGTAATCATGTTTTTGCTAAATAAATTTAATTAAGGAAGAAGGCTAGCCTATAGGACAGTCTTTTTAAGTTATAAAGAAAATTTTAGTTAGAGTAATATCAAAATTAAAAATTTTATAAGTATAAAGTTAATTTAGATACAATTGTATAATTATTAATAAAAAACTGGAAAAATAAGTTTTTGTTTGGTAAAATATAAAAGAATAAAAAAAGACAACTGATGGAGTTGATAAGATGATAAGAAGATTAGGAAAAATATTTATTATAATGAGTTTGATTTTAATAGTAGCTAGCAATAGTTATGCTAATGATAATCAAAAACACCTAAAATATATCAAAAAAGATTTAAATAATATTAGCATCACAAAGGCTCAAGAGGGAAGAATTCGTTTTAAAAAGGATAATAAGCATGGTTATCTAGATTATAATGGAGAGGTAGTAATTAAAGCAGAATATAAATATGCTAATGATTTTAAAAATGGAGTGGCTAAGGTCTTTCAAGATGATAAAGGTTATTTTTATATTAACAAAAGTGGAGAAGTTGTATTTAGTGTAGAAGACATCAAAGAAAAATTGGAGATTGAAGGGAACCTAAGTGTCGAGGAGTTTCAAGAAGGATTGGCCAAAGTAAGTACTTATAGAAAAGTTGCTTATATCAATACTCAAGGAGAGATAGTAGTCCCCTTTATTTATACGCAGGGAAGATCTTTTAGCGATGGACTTGCTTATGTTTCTGATGAAGAAGGCAAATATTTTATTAATAAGCTAGGGGAAAAAGTTATTACTATTAATAAAGATGATCAAAACTATTATTATGATTTTAAGAATGGATTAGCTAAATATCGGAATAATGAAAATTATAAATATGGATTCATCGATAAAGAGGGTCAGATTAAGATAGAGGCAAATTATGATAGTATAGATGATTTTTCTGAAGGCTATGCTGTATTTGAAGAAGATAATCTATTTGGGATGATAGATCAAGAAGCAAAGGTAGTAATTGAAGCAAAATTCAAAAGTATAGGTGATTTTAGTGATGGAATTACTTTTCTTTATGATGGAGTCTATACAGTCTTCTTAAATCATGATTTTAAACCAGTCTATCAATTGACTGGCTATTACTCTAGGGATTATGATAATGATTTTATAACACTCCAGTATTCTGATGGATTAGGAGTTGTTGATAAGAATGGCCATCTCGTAGATAAGGTCTCTGATGCTTATCAGATTGGAGATGGATTTATTCTAGAAGATAAAAAAAATATATTAAAAGTGCAAAACTTAGCTCAGAAATCTAGTAGAGTAGATGAAAATATTGATATTTATAAAAATTATAATTATATATTTGTTAACCAACGCGGAGAAGAGGTAATAAATCTTAACGATTATGATGAAGTATTTCCTTTTCATGAAGGCAGAGCTAGGGTCAAAAAAGATAATTTATATGGGTTTATTGACAAAAAAGGAGAGCTAGTAATCTCAATTCAATATCTACGTGTTTCTGATTTTGCTGAGGGGAAAGCAGTAGTATATGATGGCCAAAGCTATTATAAGATAGATAGGGCAGGAGCAAAGATAGAAGAAGAGAGAAGGGCTAATTTAAATTCAGAAGCTGAAGATCCTTATCAAGGTTCAGCTATAATTATTAAGAAAAAGAGTTATTATGATAAAAGTTATGGTTTGGTAGATCAAGATAATGAACTTATACTTAAGCCAATTTATGATTCAATTAGAAAGGAAGAAGAGGGAATTTATTATGTTAAATTAGATAGAAAGAAGGGTTTTTATAATGTAGAAACTGATAAGTTTGTAAAGCCGAGTTATACTTATTTAGATTTCTTTTTTGCAGATGAAAGAAATTATATAGTTGCTAAGAAGGAAGATTCAAAATATGGTGTATTAAATTATAATGGAGAATTGATGATACCTTTAGAGTATGATTATATTTGGGACGGATCATTTGGATTCATTAATTTAAGAAAAGGTAATTATGGAGGTTTAGCAGATAATCATGGAAATCTAATCTTAGACGCTGCTTATTCTAAGATATATCTTCAAGCTATAGCTGGTACAGAAGAATATATAAGTGTAAGTTATCAAGGAAAAGAAGAAGAGAAGCAGATAATAGTCAATAAAGTGACCGGAGAGAAAATAGTTTTAGATTTTAACGGAGATGTATATAGTTATAGTAATGGAATCTTTTTAGGATCAAATAAAGATACAAGTTTCTATATCGCTAGAGATGGCAAAATTATCTTCTCTGTCAAAGGGAGATTGACAGATTTTGGATCTAAGTATGGAATAGTTTTTGAAAAGGATAATTCATATCTAGTGGATAGATTAGGAGAGGTTTATGTGAAGGATAATAATTTTTCCCAAGTATACTTTCCAATTGTAGATGGTCATTTTATCTTTAAGAAGGATAATTATTATGGAATTGCCGATATTAATGGCCAAGTTAAGACTACTAAGAAGTATGGTTGTATCAGTGATATTCAAGAAGGGATAGCAACTGCTTGTTTTAAAGGGAATAAGGGTTATCTTAATTTAGAAGGAGAAGAGATTGTAGAGTTTGGTAAGTATCAGAAGATACATAGTTTTTCTGATAGTTTGGGATTAGTAGTTGAATTGCAAAAGTAAAAATATAAAATTCAAATTAATAAATAATAAGGTAATTGTAGGTAAAATAATAAATTGATTAGAATTTTTAGATTAAGCAATACTTGAAACATCCTAAAAAATAATTTATAATATTTTTGAATGGGGCTATAGCTCAGGTCGGATAGAGCGACAGACTCCTAATCTGTAGGCTGCAGGTCTAAATCCTGCTAGTCCCACCATTAAATTCAGAGTATGGATAATAGATAAAGCAATAAATACATAGATATTATTAACACTTATCCAACAGGATAGGTGTTTTTTTATATGTGTGCCTCGTAGATTTAGTAAACAGTAGGTGAAAATCCTATCCATGCTGTTTTCGCCAGTACGGTGTGTGAAATCAACAGTAGTAGGGTGTCTACCGTGAGGTAGAATCTGAAGAGTTTGAGATGAGCAATCAGTCCGGAACAATATGTGAACCAGAGGTGGCATTTAGCTTTGGCGACCCGCCATAAAAACGGGGAAGTCCAATGTTAGCTTGGGGCTCTGTACAAAGGAGAGACAGGTAGCGCTGGTAAATACGTGTAACTGGAAGTGCCCATGTTAGAAAACTAGGTGTGATTAGGGTCGGAATGATTGTAGGGTTTACGTAATTGACCGAGGGAATCTCTAATATAATTCTTTATAGAAATCTATAGAGATAAGTGATGGTATAACTCCAACAGGAAAGCCAGAGTGATGATATATTAGAGTTCAGAAGATATCATAGTAGTGAGAAAAAAAATCAACGAAAGTTGATTATAGCGAAGGATATCTAGGTTATTGAAGTTTAAGATTTGATTACTAATGATATCTTAATTTTGAGTGGTTTAAACACTAGTACTATAGTGGGTTCTAGTAGAATTACAAACAGGAAATCATAACTGTAAAGTATGGATAACCTAGAGAACACCATAACCTAAGTAATGGTAAACTGAGAGGTGCGATTGGTGAGAGCTTAGAGACGTGCTCAGGAGTGCTATGAATATAGGGATTAAGATATTAAGGTGAGACAGGAAGAACTAGTAAGTAGTGAAGTTAGGATAGGTGTTAAAATTTCGAACTCTATATAGTTTGAAGGATAAAATCACAAAGAAATTTCACTTATATATTGCAGGACAAAAAGTACTGGATAATGGTGGCTGTGGTGGAGTTGATAATGTAAGCATAGAAGAGTTTAAAAATAATTACAAGATGAATATGCGAGAACTTCATAGACAGCTGATAGAGAATACTTACGAGCCATTACCAGTGTTACGGACGTACATTTCCAAAGGAAATGGAGAAAAGAGACCACTAGGTATTCCAGTAATCAAAGATAGAATTGCTCAACAAGCAGTGAGGCAAGTACTAGAAATATACTTTGAGCGAGAATTTTGTGAATGTTCCTTTGGTTTCAGACCTAATAGGTCTGCTCACGATGCGATAGAAAAGATAGAGAAATATAAAGAACAAGGTTACTACTGGGTGGTAGACGCAGACATTAAATCTTATTTTGATACTATAGACCATGAGTTATTAATGGATTTTATAGCGGAATATATAAGTGATGGTTGGGTATTAGATATTATCAGGTCATGGCTGACAATTGGAGTTATGACTGAAGAAGGTAGAGAAGAAACTAGAGAAGGGACACCTCAAGGAGGTGTCATCTCTCCTCTATTAGCTAATATCTATTTACATTACTTTGATAAGAAAATGACTCGTCGAGGTTACAAAATAGTCCGCTTTGCTGACGACTTTGTAATCTTAACTAAAAATAAGCGCAAAGCAAAGAGAGCGTTAAAAGTTACCCGTAAAATTATAGAGGATGAATTGAAGTTGAAACTTCATCCTCGTAAGACGGTAGTAACTAACTTTTATGATGGATTTGAATTTCTAGGATTCAAATTTCACCATTCTGAATACAAGAGACCTAAAGATAAAGCAATAACAAAATTCAAAAACAAAGTAAGAAAGATTACTAGAAGAACTAGACCTTTTCCTGTAGAAGTAATAATTGCAAAATTAAATCCAGTTTTGAGAGGTTGGGGTAACTATTTCAAGATAGGAAATGTGAAGACTTTGTTTACGAGGTTGGATAAATGGATTAGAATGAGAATGCGTTCGTTTATCGAAAAGAAAAAGGCGATAATGTATCAAAATTATCGCTTTTCAAATAGTTATCTAAGAGATAAAGGACTTCAATCATTACTTACTGATGTGCTCTAATTAAGGGTAAAATATACATCTATGGTAACATAGAGTCGAAGACTTACTCTCTGATAAGGAGCACCAATAACCGAAAGCTGTATACGGGAAAACCGTACGTACAGTTTGACAAGGGGTCCCAGCCGTGAGGCTGGTCCTACTTTATTATAATTCTTTAATGTTTTATATCAATCAAGACTATTTAATGGTTAATAATGGGCTTATTAACAAAAGTTAATATAAATTTAAATCATTTGTAATATTATTCTAATATAATTAATGGTGGAAAGTATAAAGTTAATAATTTATTCTATTAAGTTAAAATATATATTTAACTAGAAAGTAGTAGTTTGAATTATTAACTTACTAAAATTTATTTACTAGCAAGCTTGGACTATTATTTGAGTTTTAAAAAGTAATGGAGGTGAAATCATGTTAATAAGAAGAAAAGCGAATAAGTTATTGATTTTGTCTATTGTAACTCTAGGATTATTTGTATTGCTAGGATGTAGTGATGACAGTGGTAATGGAACTAATCTTTCAGGTAAGATTGTAGATTTTAATGGAGTAGGTATTGAAGGTGTAACATTAACTTTTGATAATGGAGATGGTACTGCTATAACAGATAAAGATGGAAATTGGAGTAAAGGAGGTTTGGAAGAAGGCGATGTAGTAATTCCAGTTAAAGAGGGATATTCCTTTGATCCAGAAAGCCATGCAATAAAAGCTGGTCAAGGTAATGGAATTAATTTTATGGCGACTAGAGAAGTACAAAGAAAAGAAGGTGAATTTTATTTAACCCATACAAATGATATTCATGGTAGGGTAGAAGAAGGTAGTTATGCTGGAATGGGGTTAGCAAAGCTTAAGACTAAAATTGATCAGTTAAAAGAAGAAAGAGAAGTTTTAGTATTGGATGCCGGTGATACTATTCATGGACAGACTATAGTTCAATTATCAGAAGGAGAGAGTATGATTGAGATTATGAATGCTATGGGATATCAAGCTATGGCAGCTGGAAATCATGATTTTAACTATGGACAAGAGAGATTACTTGAATTAGATGAGTTAGCAGACTTTCCAATCTTAGCAGCAAATATCTACAAAGATAATGAAGAAAGGTTATTAAAAGCATATAGAATTAAAGAGGTAGCTGGAAATAAGGTAGGTATTTTTGGCCTTTCAACTCCAGAAACAACTTATAAAACTCATCCTGATAATGTAAAGGGATTAGAGTTTAGAAATCCTATAGAAGAAGCAAAGATAATGGTAAATCAATTACAGACTGACGGATGTAGTATTATTATAGCATTAACTCACTTAGGAGTAGATGAGTCTAGTGAATATACTAGTGAAATGGTAGCAGAGCAAACTCAAGGTATAGATTTAATTGTTGATGGTCATAGTCATACAGAATTAACAGAAGGTAAATTAGTAAATGAAACTTTGATAGTTCAAGCTAAAGAGTATGATAAGAATCTTGGGATAGTTGATATTAGAATAGATCAAGATGGGAAATTAGATATTAGAGCGAGCTTATTCACTAAAGAAGATGCTGCTAATTTAGAAGGTGATACAACCATCTTAGATATAATTGATCAAATTAATGCTGAAAATGATGAAATATTATCAGAAATAGTAGGAAGTACAGAAGTTGTATTAGAAGGAGCAAGAGATCATGTAAGAACAAGTGAGACTAATCTTGGAAACTTAATTACCGATGCAATGTTAAAGGAAACAGGTGCCGATATAGCTATAACAAATGGTGGGGGAATCAGAGATTCAATAGATACAGGTAAGATTACATTAGGTGAGGTTATCACAGTATTGCCTTTTGGTAATTATGTAGTAGTAAAAGAATTGTCAGGTGCAGATATAAAAGCAGCACTTGAGCATGGGCTTTCATCTTATCCAGATACATTAGGTGCTTTTCCTCACATTGCCGGGATGAAGGTTAAATTTAACCCAAGCCAGAAAGCTGGGGATAGAGTTGTTGAGGTTACTATAAATGGAAGAACACTTGATGAAACTAAAACTTATCAGGTAGCAACTAATGATTTTATGGCAGCTGGCGGAGATGATTATAAAATGTTTGCTGACGATAGTGTTGTAGGAGAATATGATGGATTAGATCAAGTATTAAAGCATTATATTCAAAGTTTAGAAAACCACACAGTAACAGCAGATATCGCAAAGGTTGAAGGAAGAATTACAGTTGTACAGTAGTATTTATCTACTAGATATTTTGATGTTAACTTGCTAAGTAAAAAAATATTCTCCTACAATGAATTGTTTATAAGTCATTACTTAAATTAATTTTTGTAGGAGAATTAAATATTAAAGTAATGGAGGTTATTATGATAAGACGACTGAAAAAAAGAAAGTTGATAATCTTAGCAACTTTAGTTATAAGTTTACTCACTGTGTTGGGGTGTAGTAATAATGATGATAATCTTATTAAAGAGAATACTTATTCGGTTTCAGGAACTATTAAGGATCTTAATGGTAATGGAATCCAAGGTGTCTCAATATCTTATGGTAATGCTAGTATTAGTGTTGAGAGTGATGCTACAGGTAACTGGGAGTTAGATAATTTAAATGGAGAACAGAAGTTAGTTACTGCTGCTGAAGATTATACAATTCTGCCTAGTTCTCACAAAGTGGCTGGAGAAGAAAGTAATATTAATTTTATTGCTCTCACGCCAATTGCAGATCTAAGAAATGAAGAGGGGAAAATGGAAGATATAGGTGGAATAGTAAGTGCAGTATTAGGTAACAACATCTATATTCAAGATAATACAGCCGGAATTTTAGTTTATGGGATTGAGTATCCTGAATTAACTAGGGGTAGTGAGATTATAGTAACAGGAGAAATAAGCCAATATTATGGTATGGCAGAAATTAAACCTGATTCTATTGATGATATTACTCTTGTTAAAGCTGAAGGAAGATTAATAGTACCTGAAGTTATTACAGCAAATGATCTGTCAGTGGAGAATGGTGAAGCCTATGAAGGTAAACTGGTTACTATAAAAAATATAACCATAGAAGATAATAATAGTACTAAAAATTTAGATGCAACTGATAGTACAGGAACCGCTGTAGTTAGATTAGAAGATGATAAATTAAGTATAGATAAAGGAAAAAGCTATACTTCTATTACTGGTGTAGTTAAATATCATTATGGAGAGTATAAGATTATACCAAGAAGTCAGGCTGATATAGTAGCAGATGGAGATAATAGTCAAGGAAATATTCCAGAAGGTGCTGTAGCTTTAGAAATTTATCAAATTCAAGGTGCTAGTCATGATTCACCTCAGCTAAACAATCCTGTAAAAGAGGTTGATGGAATAGTAACTGCAAAAGATAAGACTGGATTTTATATGCAAGAGATAGATACTGATGATAATGATGCTACCTCAGAAGCTATCTACATTTTAAGTGATAAAGCAGTAACTGTAGGGGATAAAGTAATTGTAGCCGGCAATGTAGAGGAATATGCAATTCCTCATACAGAAGATGAGTGGTGGATTGATATTCCTAGACAATTGACTATAACTGCTATTGAGGCAACTCAAGTTCAAATTAAATCTACTGGAAATGATTTACCGTCCCCTATTATCCTTGGTGTTGATAGAACTATTCCAGAACATGAAATTGATAATGATAATTTAACAAGCTTTGATATTACAGAGGATGCTATCGATTTTTATGAGTCTTTAGAAGGAATGAGGGTGCAGATTGATAATGCTTTGGTTGTTGGACCTACTGAGTATGGTCAGATAGCAGTACTTTCTTGTGGAGGAAGTAATAATAGTGGGGCTAGAACAGAATATGGTGGAGTTTTAATTGCAGAAGATGATTTTAATCCAGAGAGAATTATTGTTGAAACAGATACTTTAGAACAGATGGATCTTGATGGTGATGGATATGCTGATTCTTTTGATGTAGGAGATAAATTTAATCAACCTTTTGTAGGAATTATAGGCTATGATGAAGGAAAGTATATGCTTTATAATACTAAGGAGTTTAGTTCAGAGTCAGCTTTTACTAGAGCTAATAATAATAAAGATATTACAACTATAAATTATGCAGAGGATAAGTTAACTATTGCTAGTTTTAATGTTAAAAATTTAAGTGCTGCTGAAGCATCTAGAATGTCAGAGATAGCTAGTGCTATTGTAAATAATTTAAAAAATCCTGATATTGTCGGATTGGTAGAGATTCAAGATAATAATGGTGAGGATAACAATGGTGTAGTTGCTGCTGATAAGACTTATAACAAATTGATTTCAGCTATTTCTAATGCTGGTGGAGTAAGTTATGGTTATGTCAATATTGATCCAATTGATGGTCAAGATGGTGGAGCTCCAGGAGGAAATATTAGAGTAGGATTTATCTATAGAAAGGATAGGATCAATTTTACTGCAAAGGGTAATGCAACTGCTACAGATGCTGTTAGTATTCAAGGAAGTGGAGAGAGTATTACTTTATCCCTTAATCCAGGCAGAATTTATCCAAGTAATGGTGCTTTTGATAATAGTAGAAAACCCTTAGTTGCTGAGTTTGAATTTAATGGTGAAAAGATATTTGTTGTAGCTAATCATTTCAATTCAAAGGGTGGAGATGCCCCATTATTTGGGAAGCAACAACCGCCAGTGTTTTCTAGTGAAACCCAAAGAAAAGCACAAGCAGAAGTAGTTAATGGATTTGTTCAAGAGGTTTTATCTGCTAACCCAAATGCAAATCTAGTAGTATTAGGAGATATGAATGATTTTGAATTCTCTGATGCTGTGAATATTCTTGAAGGATCTGAGTTAACTAATCTGGTGAAAAATTTAGAGGATGATGATAGATTTACTTATATCTATGAAGGTAATTCTCAGATATTAGATCATATCTTAGTAAGTAATAATTTAGCAGCAACTACGGAGATAGATGCAGTTCATATTAATTCGATTTATGCTGAGTATGGACCTATAGGAATAGTAAGTGATCATGATCCAATAATGGTTCAGATATCTAATTTTGGAAATTAGAAAGATAACTAATAACAAGTGCTTAGATAAGAGGATAATAATAGTAATGAAAATTATAAAATTTTAGAATATTATAAGTTAGATTGTAGTTTAACCCAGAGTTAATTCTCTGGGTTTTTATAAATTAATATTAGGTAGAAGTATTGTTGATATCTGATTTTATCTTGCTTTACTTATTTATTCTGTGTTATAATTATTTTAAAATTGCATAAGACAGTTCGCTTGCACCATCCTGTCTATAAATAAAACTAGGGCAAACTATCATTTAATGTTTATTATTTATTGTGATTAGTCATCATATCTAATCTAATTCATTAAGCCGGTAGTTTATTTGATGTTTTTATAGATAGGAGGCAGAGATGTCTCTTTTTTTTATTTTTTGTAACAGCTTATTTAGAGATAAATTTTGTTATATGTCAAGAGAGGAGATGACTATGAAAAAAATAGGAATTACAACAACGGTTCCAATAGAGGTTTTGCTAGCAGCAAATTATGAAGTAGTAGATTTAAATAATATCTTCATAACTTCTACAGATTATAATAAGTATATAGATATTGCAGAAAGAGATGGCTTTCCTAAAAGTTCTTGTGCCTGGATTAAGGGGATTTATGGAGCTTGTCTTGAGAATGGAATCAAAGAAGTCCTTGGTGTAATAGAAGGTGATTGTTCAAATACTAGAGCTTTGATTGAGGTGATGGAATTAAAGGGAATTAAAGTCTATCCGTTTGCTTATCCTCATAGTCATAAATTAGCAGATATTAAGACTTCAATCAATGATTTTATGAAATTATTTGATGTAAGAGAAGAAGAGGTAGAGAAGGTTAGAGCTAGATTAAGTAGTCTTAGGTCATTAGCAGCAGAGATTGATAGACTAACTTATAAGAACAATAAAGCAACAGGATTTGAGAATCATTTATACCAAGTAAGCTGTAGTGATTTTAATAGTAATTTAGTTGAATTTGAAGCTAAGTTAAAGGAGAAGGTAGAAGAGATAAGTAAGAGAGAAGAGATAAAGAAAAAACTTAGACTAGGCTTTATTGGTGTTCCTCCTATGACTTGTGATATCTATGAATATGTAAATAACTTTGATGCCTATTTTGTCTATAATGAAGTTCAAAGAGAATTTGCTTTTCCCAGAGTAGTTGAATCTGATAATATCTATCAGCAGTATTATGACTATACATATGTTTATGATTTAGACTTTAGATTAGCAGAGGTTAAAAAGCAGATTAAATTAAGAGATTTAGATGGAATTATCCATTACACTCAGGCATTTTGCTATCGTGAAATAGAGGATATAGTTATTAAAGAGCAGCTAGATATACCTATTTTAAATATAGTAGGCGATAAACAGAATTCTTTGGATTCTAGGACTAAATTAAGATTAGAAGCTTTTTTAGATATGTTAGGTGACTTAAAGGAGAGAAGATTATGAGGGTGTTAGGAATTGATTTAGGGAGTAGAGAGGTAAAGTTAGCAGTAATGGAAGATCAGAGGATAGTATGGAGTTTTAAGATCAGTACTCTTTCTTTTTATAAAGAATATTGTAGTTTTGAAGGTAGAATAATTGTAGATGAAAGTAAGTTAGATCTTGGGAGGATTGATAGGAAGGTATCGACAGGCTATGGTAGAAATAATACTGACTTAAAATCCTTTGAAGTGATTAATGAGATTAAGGCACATACTTATGGTGCAATTTATCAAACTGGATTGAAAGACTTTATTTTATTAGATGTAGGTGGTCAAGATGTTAAGGTGGTTAAAGTAGAAAAAGCTTTAATTACTGATCTGGAGTTGAATAATAAATGTGCTGCATCTTGTGGCAGGTATTTAGAGAATATGGCTAATTTATTAGAAATTGAATTGGATAAGATGTCTGAGTATTATAGAGATCCTGTAGAGCTTAATTCTACCTGTGCTGTCTTCTCAGAATCAGAGTTAATCGGTCAAATAGCAGAAGGTGTAAAGCTGGAAAGCTTATGTGCAGGAGTTAACTATTCAATGTATAATCGATTAAAGCCATTATTAACTAAATTTCCTAGTAGAAAGTTAGTTCTATCAGGTGGAGTAGCTTATAATAAGGCTTTACAAAAATATCTTGAAATGGATTATGATCAAGTTATTGTCTTAGATAAACCACAGTTAAATGGTGCTATTGGATGCTGTTACTATGGGGAAAGGCAGTGAGAAGTGAGAAGTGAGAAGTGATGAGTGATGAGTGAGAAGTGACAAGTGACAAGTGACAAGTGAGAAGTGACAAGTGATGAGTAACAAGTAACAAAATTAAAAATAAGAAGAAGGAAGTGGAGATTAATGAAGAAGGCAGTAGTTTTATTATCAGGTGGTTTAGATTCAACAACAGCTTTATATTTGGCTAAGTCTAAAGGTTATGATCTTTATGCTATCTCTTTTAATTATGGTCAACGCCATGATAAGGAGCTGGATTGTGCTAAAAATATAGCAGAAATGGTCGATGTTTCAGAACATATAATAGTAGATACAAATATGAGAGCTTGGGGTGGATCAGCTTTAACTGATAGTAATATAGAGGTGCCAGAAGGAAAGCAGGATAATAATGAGATTCCAGTTACTTATGTACCAGCTAGAAATATGCTCTTTTTATCTTATGCAGCTTCATATGCAGAAGTAATTGGAGCTCAAGATATATTCATAGGTGTAAGTGAAGTTGATTATTCTGGATATGTAGATTGTCGTCAAGAATTTCTTGATGCTATGGAAAATGCTATTAATAAAGGTACAGTCTGTGGAGCTGAAGAGGGGAGACCTATTAAAATTCATGCCCCATTTATTAATATGACTAAAGCAGAAGAGATAAAGTTAGGAATTGAGTTGGGAGTGGATTATAGCTTAACTTGGTCCTGTTATCGTGGAGAAGGTAATGCCTGTGGTAGTTGTGATAGTTGTGTGTTACGTTTACAGGCCTTTGAAGAAGCAGGGTATGAAGATCCAGTAGAATATCAGGATCAAGTAGAGGATTAATAGATATTAGGACAGTTTTGGGATTAGGAGAGAGGCATTAGGAAATAGGAGGTAGGAAGAACTTGCTAATCCCTATAACCTAACTTCAGGCACCTAAAATTGTCTCACTATACCATTAAATCAGATTCTAGAGTTGTTTATTTATATTAGATAGTATAATTTATAATTAAAATAAATTCACTTCAGATAAAATTATATAAAGGAGTAGATAGATGAGTAGAGTAACTGTAAGTAAAGAATTTAGCTGGGATATGGCTCATATGTTAGCAGAACATGAAGGGCTTTGTAAGAATCTACATGGACATACATATAAGATGAGGGTTACAGTAGCAGAAAAGAGGGGATCCTTAGAGGATGATGGAGCTGCTGCTGGAATGGTAATTGATTTTAAAGATTTAAAGCAGGTAGTAAAGCAAGAAATAGTAGAGCCTTTAGATCATGCCTTTATTTATTGGGGTAATTCACCAGATGAAGTTGAGCATCAAATAGCCAGATTATTGTCTAATGCAGAACGAAAGGTATTTGAAGTAGAGTTTAGGCCTACAGCAGAGATGATGGCTAGTTATTTTCTAAGCTTACTAGAAGATAGCTTCGATAACTTAGATATAGAGGTAGTTAGTGTTAAGTTATGGGAGACGCCAACAAGTTATGCCGAAGCTAGAGGAGAGAATTAGATGAAGAAAGAAGATATTAAGATTCCAGTAGTTGAAATTTTTAAAAGTGTATCTGGGGAAGGTATTTCCGCTGGAGAAGTAGTTGTGTTTGTCAGGGTTGCTGGATGTAATTTGAGATGTAGTTATTGTGATACTAAATATAGCTACAATCAAAATTTAGAAGAATATCAGTACTTAACTTATGAAGAGATAAGAGAAAGAATAAATAAATTTAACTGTAATGAGGTTATCTGTACTGGAGGAGAACCTTTAGAAAGGGATCAAGTCAAACGTTATCTACCTTTGTATTTGGTTGAGCAAGGATTTAAAGTAAGAATTGAGACCAATGGTAGCTGTCAACTTTATAGTAAGCAGGAGTTAAGTGAGTTTAAAATTAACAGCAGAGATTCTGATCTTAATTATACCTTAGATATCAAAAGTCCTAGCTCTAAGATGTCAGATAATAATATCTTTATGGATAACTTTATAAAATTAGAATCAAATGATGAATTGAAATTTGTGGTTGGTGATAATAAGGACTTAGAATATGCTTTAGCAGTAATAGAAAAATATAAAGATATTTTAGCTCAAAGGCAGGTTGTAATAAATTTTTCGCCTATATTTGAGGCAATAGAAGTAGATAAGATAGTGGAGTTTTTAAAGCAAGAATCCTTATTTTTTACAAAGAATAATTTGAAAGTTAGATTAAGTTTACAGCTACATAAGTTTATTTGGCCTCCAGAGGCAAGAGGGGTCTAGAAAAGAGGAGGCATAAATGATGAAAGATATTCAAAATACTAAAGGCGATTATAAATTTGATATAAATAAGGTAGGGGTAGATAATCTAGTCTGTCCTTTTAAGATTCAAAGTAAAATAGGTGAAGTAATTTCAACGGTTGGCAATTTTTCGATGATGGTTAATCTGCCTAAAGAGTTAAAAGGAATTAATATGAGTAGGCTACCACAGTTATTATCAGAGTTAAAACAAGAGGGGTTAACTCTTAATGATCTCAAGCAAGATATAAGATCTATAGTAGATAGAATGAAAAAGAGGATGACAAGTAAGGATGCTCATTTAAATTTAGAGTTTGATTACTTTTTAGAAAAGAAAGCTCCAGTATCAGGTTTTATGGGGATAGTTCCTTATCATGTTAAGATTAATGCTTCCTTACAAGGTAGTAGCTATGATTTTATATTAACAGTCGAAGTACCAATTACTACCTTATGTCCTTGTTCTAAAGAGATTAGTGATTATTCAGCTCATAACCAGCGTGGTTATGTTGAAGTTGGTATAAAGTTTGATGGATTATTTTATATAGAAGATATAATAGAGATAGTGGAAGAAGTAGCAAGCTGTGAAATTTATTCAGTATTAAAGAGGGTAGATGAGAAATATGTTACGGAAAGAGCCTATGAAAATCCTAGATTTGTAGAGGATGTAGTGAGACTTGTAGCTGAAAAGCTAGATCAGGCTAGTCAAATCAAATCCTTTAGTGTAAGTAGTAGGCACCAAGAATCTATCCATTCCCATGATGCTTATGCAATTATTGAAAGATAGATTTGTAAGATATATAAAATAAGATGATATTTTTAGAAAAAAGAACCTTTTGGTTCTTTTTTTTCCATTTTAAATAGAGGGTTTTGACCTTTAATTGTAGAAGTTATTATTGAGTTATTTTTTTAATTATTATCAGATTTTAAAAATTAAGCAAGTTTAAGGGGGAGCAAATGAAAAAGAATAGTATAATAATAATAATATTAGCTTTCATGCTAATTTTAGGAGGATGTTCTAGTAGTAAAGAGGCAACCTCAGATTTAAGTGAAGTTATTAATTATAATTCCGCTGGGGTATATAAGGAGATATTTTCTGCTGATGAAAGTAAAGAAGTTAATTTAGGTACAATAGCAAAAGGTGAATTTGCTATTGTAGCTGTTAGTCCTCTAGATTTAAATTCAAATTCCAATTTTGAATTTGATGGTCAGATTGAAGTAGATTTTTCTGCAGAAAATAGAGATAATATAGTTATTTCTTCATCTCAAAATATTAATAATAATCAAAAAAAGAAAAGTAGATCTATCTCAAACAAAGTGAGTAATAATTTAGAACAAGTTAAACTAGATGCTCAAATGCGCCAATTTGAGAATGAATTAATTAATAAAAATTATCAAATGATTAATAGATTAGAGAATAATGTTTCTATACAAGCAGTATATCAACAAGGCGATAAAAAAGAATTTAAGATATCAAATTATAGTGATAGAATAGATAATAATGTAACAGCTACCTTGGAGAAGGTAAGTGAGCGAGCATATATTTTTGTTGATGATAATTATTATATAGCTTCTAGTAAATTGGATACTTTTGCAGCAGAGTTTGACAATCAAATCTTTGATACAGATATGGAATATTTTGCTAAACATGATTATAATAGTGGAGGCTATGATTTCGATTCTAATGAAAAGGTTATAATTTTAATTACAGAGTTAGATAATGATGCTACAGACGGTACTTTAATGGGATATTTTGCTCCCTGGGATTTATTTCCTGAGGAAGATTATGTAGCTTCTAATCAAGCAGATATGTTCTATATTAACTCATGGTCGATTAATAATATGGATTTAGATGATACTTTGGCAACCTTAGCTCATGAATTTCAACATCTATTATTCTTTGTTGAAAAAGAGTTTCATACTAAGAGGCAGGTAAATGATACTTGGATTAATGAAGGATTTTCTGGTTTAGCTGAATATTTAAATGGTTATTATGCTTATACTGGTGATGCTAGGATTACAGATTCTGAGGGTTATAGCGGATATTTTGATTATCCTCAAGGTGAATCACTACTATATTGGAACAATCAATTGAGTGATTATGGTGCTAGTAATTTATTTGCTTATTACTTATATCAGAAATATGGTACTGAGGTTATTAAAGAGATTATGACTAGTGATCAAGATCCTATCGATCTAATCTCTAATCAGCATGAAGATTTCTCAAGCCTATTTTTAGATTGGGCAATTACTAACTATATTACTGATGATAGTAATAATCGATTTGGACAGTATAATTATCCTATGCAATTAGAGTATTATCCAAATGATGTGATATTAAATGAAAGCTATAATAGAGATGATTTTACTATTAATTCTACTGGAGTAAAATACTATTTGATTAATGGTAGTGGAGTAAATACTAGTTTAAAGATTAATTTATCTGAAAAGACTGGAATAGTTGTTTATAGAAGTGATCTGTAAAGGGGGTATTAGATGAAGAAGAAGTTATTAGTATTTGTTATGTTATTGATCTTACTTAGTAGTTGGACTATCTTGGCTATGAGTTCTTCTAAAGATATGGATAAGACTTTAGTAGAGGGATATCAAACATTAAAAGGTCAAATTTATGAAGAAGGTACTGCTACAATGAGCTTCTTAATTTTTAGAGGTCAGAATGGATATGATTATTTAATCAGTGGAAAGATTAAGAATAAGTTGAGAAGTTTAAAAGGCGTACCTGTAATGTTAACTGGGAAAGTATCAGATTTGAACCTAGAAGGAAAGTTAACTCAAGCTAAATTTGATGTTATTTTATATGATTTAGAATACAATTTAGAAAGTGAAGAAGTTTCTGTTTTAGGAAAGCTTGTAGAGGAGAAAGAAGCTTTAGTCTTAATCACTAAAAAACAAGAGATATTTAACTTAGATCCTACTACCTATCATTCTTTACAGAAACATTTAGGTAAAGAAGTAGTGGTTAATGGTTCTTTAAAGATGATTGATCAGTATCATGGAAAGATAAAGTTGAAATCATATCAAATTATAGAATAATGTTCAAGCAGGGTGTTTAAACACCCTGCTTTTTTCAGTTTAAATTAGAATAATCTTTGATATATTCGATAAATTTATTTAATAATTCAGTCAGGTTCTTATCCTTGTGATAGATAATATTGAATTGTCTCTTAAACTCAATATCTTTAAGGATTAACCTTTTGATGTTTCCTGATTGTAAATCATCTTTAAGGGCTACTTCTGGTAGAATAGAAATTCCTAAATTATTTTTAACTGCTTCTTTAATTGCTTCAATATTATTTAGTATATGCTTAGTTTTATAGGAGATGCTATACTTGTTCATTATCTTATCTATAATTTCCCTAGTTCCACTTCCTTTTTCTCTATTAATAAAAGCTTCTTTTTGAATATCGCTCTGTAAAATCTCCTTCTTTTTAGATAAAGGGTTTTCTTTAGAGCTAATTAGAAATAGTTCATCATTATAAAAAGGATCAAAAAAGATATCTTTAGAATTGATTGGTCCTTCTACTAATCCTAAGTCAATATCATTATTTAAGATTTTTTTCTCAATTACACTGGTATTATCTATGATAAAATTCAAGTTAATTTCTGGGTACTTAGTAGTAAATCTCTTAATAATGGGAGGAAGCAGGTAAGTTCCAATTGTCATACTTGCTCCAATTCTTAATTTACCGGTCTTCAGATTTGCTATATCCTCTAAATCATTTCCTGCTTCATCTATTAGTAACAGTATTCTTTTACTATATTTTAATAATCTCTTTCCTGCATAGGTTAAAATCAGCTTTCTATTTATTCTTTCAAAAAGTTTAATATTTAGTTTATCCTCTAAATCTAAGATAGTTTGGCTAATAGCAGGTTGTGTAATATAGAGTTGTCTTCCTGCCTCTGACATACTTCCTGTTCTGCAAACAGTAGTAAATATTTTTAGCTCTCGTAAGGTCATAATAATCCTCCTATAACTTATTACTTATACATTTAATAATATCATACTATTTTACTAATGCAAGAATAAATATTAAAATAAAATTAATTAAGAAGATAATTATATAAGAGGATGTGATAAAATGGCTAGTGATATTTCTAAGAAGGATAGTAGTACTTCACAAGGTTTAATAAGCTTATTTCCAGGGCTATTATTGGCAATTCTGATAGGGTTAAGTGCTAGATATTTATCTACTTGGATACCTAATCTAGGTGGGGTTACATTGGCGATTCTTTTAGGTTTAGTAATAGGGAATATATTTAATCTTTCTACTACTTATACTATAGGGATTAAATTTGCCGAAAAGAGATTGCTTTCCTTTGCAATTATGTTAATGGGATTAAAGTTGGAAATAAAGGTATTAAATGAATTAGGCTTATCTGCTATCTTTATTATTTTAATTATGGTATTTACTACTATTATGTTAGGATTTATTTTTGGAAAGTTATTAGGGCTTTCTAATGGATTTAGCTTATTATTAGGAGTAGGAAATGGTATTTGTGGTTCATCTGCTATTGCAGCTGCAGCTCCTATTATTTCTGATGAAGAAGAAGAGATAGGATTATCAATTGGGGTAGTAAATTTATTAGGAACCTTTGGAATTTTTATCTTACCTCTTTTAACTTATATATTAAACTTGACTGATGCAGACAGTGGGTTAATGATTGGCTCAACTTTACAGGCTGTTGGACAAGTGGTTGCTGCAGGTTTTTCTATAAATGACGAGATAGGAAAAATAGCTACCGTTGTAAAGATGGGAAGGATTTTAATGCTAGGCCCAGTTGTATTATTGCTTAGTATAATTTCTACTAAGAATAAGGATAAAGCTACTAATAAAGTATCTATACCTCCTTTTATTATAGGCTTCTTTATCTTTAGCTTATTGGGAAGTTTCAATATTTTACCGCTATATGTAGGTGACTTTTTAAAGTTTTTGAGTAAATTATTATTAACCATTGCTATGGCTGGGATTGGTTTGAAAATTAAATTATCTAGTCTTGTAAATCAGGGACCACGAGCTTTAGTAGTAGGTGTCTTAATAGTAATAAGCCAATTATCATTAGTAACTATCTTAATAAAATTTATTCTATAAAGATATAATCATCAATTTGCCCCTAATAATATTGACTTTAGTAAAAAAAGAATTGTATAATATAATCATAGTTATAAAATACCAATATGTGATACTTATTTAAGAAGTTTATAATTAAAAGGAGGGGCTTGATGATTGAAAAAGCTATAATATTTAGAAACAAGAAGGGGCTTCATGCACGTCCAGCTTCAATTTTAGTAGCAGAATCTAAAAAATTTGATTCTGAAATCAAGCTATTTAAAGAGAACAAGGAGGCTAATATTAGCAGTATTTTAGGTCTTATCTGCTTAGAGGCTAAAGATGGTGATAAGTTAACTATCAAAGCTGAAGGTAGTGATGAAGATAAAGCCATTAAAGTGATGAGTGATTTAATTGAAAATAAACTTGCATTAATTAATTATAAGCAATATAAGAAAAAGGTTGCAAAAGAGATAAATGATGAATTAACTGATTATAATGTTCCTAACCCTTCAGAAGTTATTTCTATGATTGGTAAAGGAGTTAGAAAAGCAATGAGATCGATTGGTATAGAGGATTTATCTGAATAGATAAATTTAAGATAAAAATCTTATAAACATTAAGCAGGAGGGGATATCCCCTCCTGCTTAATGTTTATAAATAGATATAAAATAAATATAATTTTATATCATAAAATCTGAGTATATTTAATTTACTGTTAATAAAATTGTAATATAAATTTAACAATAATATGAAATAATTTGTATGAAAACAGCAAATAATTAATTAATCTAAGTATCTTTAGTGAAAAATAAAAATATTTAAAGTGAAATTCAATAATATTGATTGGGAGGAAAGAGCATGGGATTAAGTGAAGAATCTATGTTAAAAGATTTAAAAGACATAATTGATAATAAGAGTATAAGAACTCTTTTCCAACCTATTATCAACTTAAAAACCGCCGAAATTTTAGGGTATGAAGCTTTAAGTAGAGGTCCTAAGGGAAGTTCTTTAGAGAGCCCTTTGAAATTATTTTCTTTAGCTAAAAAACATAATATGCTATTTAATTTAGAACAGCTTTGTAGAGAAAAGGCTCTTTTAAATACCCAGAATATAGAAGAAGGCAATAAGCTGTTTTTAAATATTGATCCTGGAGTTATTTATGATAGTAATTTTAAAGCTGGGACTACCAAAGAAATTATTAATAATATCTCAATTTCTCAAAATGATATAGTAATTGAACTGACTGAGACGACATGTATAGATGATTTTCAAGGGTTTAGGTTAGCCTTAAATCATTATACAGATCAGGGATATCAAATTGCTATTGATGATACAGGAGCAGGTTATTCAGGATTACAATCTATAGTGTCTATCTCATATAATTATATTAAATTAGATCGTTCATTGGTTATGAATATTGATCAAGATCCAGTTAAGCAGGCTTTATTAGAAACTTTTATGCGTTTTGCTAAAAAGATTAATTCTAAAGTAATTGCTGAAGGGATTGAAACGGTAGCTGAACTTGATATTTTAATCCAAATGGGTGTTGATTATGGACAAGGTTATCTAATTGCTAGACCAGATGCATCAATTCCAAAAAAATTAGATATTTCTGATTATATCTTAGCAAAGAATAATGAAAAGAATTTTCTTAGTCCTAAATATATTATTGGAAATATTGCTAGTAAAAGTCTTACAGTCAATATTGATAGCAAGGTTAATAGAGTAAAAAAAACGTTTAAAGAAGATCCAAAATTGTTCAGTTTAGCAGTTTTAGAAGATGAAAAAATAGTTGGTCTAGTAACTAGAAATCAGTTTTTAGATACTGAGATAGATCAATTTAAAGGTATTGATTCTATGCTTAAAGCCAAAACTTTAGTAGTAGATTTTAATACTTCAATTGAAGAAGTATTAGAGAAAGTAACTAAAAGGAATTCAAGAGATTTCTATGATTGTGTAATTGTAACACAAGATAATAAATATTTTGGGACAGTTTCTATTAAAGATATTTTAAGTTTTTTTCAGCAACTAAATTTGAATCAAGAGATAGAAAATGATGCTTTTAATAACTTTTCTAAACAAATAGTAATGTAGTTAAAAAGAGGAGCAGGTGATTAATCACCTGCTCCTCTTTTTGGTTATAAGCTAAAAAGTTAACAAAAAATTCATATTGTTTTAAAATGATTGTAATATTAATTTGCAATAATTACCTTGGGATCAAGAAAAAAGATAAAATATTCAATTGAATCCCTTAAAAGAACTATTTGACGCTCCAGGAGGCAAGCCTGCGTGGATTCCTTGTTCCTAGATACGAGCCTATTTCTGCTTAATATCAGTATTAAGTAAGAAACTAGGTCTTACAGTATCTCCGAAGGCTTACCTACGAGTTTTTATTAAAAACTCTTCGTGATGAATCCAATCCCGTACGCCCTACGGTACTGACGATTAAGGATTTCTGTGTACCTTGAATATTTTACGTGATAGAGGGGCTTGGTTATCGCTACTAATTCCTACCACAACTCTATATATTCAGTTTTTAGATTTACCTTAATTAATAGTAGTTTATCATAAATTAAAAGTAAATATGTATGGTTTTTATTAACAATAAACTAATATCAAATTAGTCTATTGTTGGTGCTTGTATCCTAAGGGCAAGCCCATCAGGTTTTACGCACAAATCTATAACAAAATAAGGAGGAGAAGAAAGTTGAAAAAGAATTTATTATCAAAAAGTATAGGATTTATATTAGTGTTATCTTTAATGTTAACTATGACGACTATGGCTTTTGCTGCAAGTACATATACTGTCAAAGCAGGAGATACTTTAGCAAAAATTGCAGCTAAGACAGATGTCAGTGTAGAGACTCTTATCAAAACAAATAATATTAAAAACCCTAGTGTAATCCATGTGGGTGATGTTTTAAAGTTAAGAGCTGATTTAGATGCACCTAAATATGTATTTTATTTCATTGGTGATGGTTTAGGACCGGCTCAACGTCAGGTGGCAGAATACTTCTTACAAGATCAAAATAAAAGTAATGAAAAGTTAGTAATGAATCAATTCCCAGTAGCAGGTATTAATACTACTCGTTCTGCAGATAGTTTAGTAACTGATTCAGCAGCAGCAGGAACAGCATTAGCTGCTGGATATAAGACTAATAATGGTATGATCTCTCAATTGCCTGATGGGACTAATGTGAAAACTCTTACAGAAGCAGCTAAAGAAAAAGGAATGGCAACAGGGTTAGTTTCTACTACTAGATTAACCCATGCTACTCCAGCAAGCTTTGCTACTCATATTTCTGATCGTAATCAAGAAAATGAAATTGCTGCCCAATATGTGGATAGTGGTGTTGAGTTTTTAGCTGGTGGAGGATATAGACATTTTGTAGCTAAAGATGGGGAATTAAAATCTAAAAGAAAAGATAATAGAGATATAGCAAGAGAATTTGTTGCTAAGGGATATAATGTTTTTGTTTCAGAAGATGCTACCAGAAGTTTTAGAAACTTTGTGCCAGAAGGAAGAAAGAAGGTAGCTGCTTTCTTTACTTATAGCCATATGCCTTATGAGATTGATAGAGATGTCAATAAAGTACCAAGCTTGGCTGAAATGACTGAAAAAGGTATCGATGTCTTAAGTAAATATAATAATGGATTCTTTATGATGATTGAGGGTGGAAGGATTGATCATGCTGCCCATGCTAATGATCCAGTAGGGATGATACATGATACCTTAGCTTTTGATAGAGCAATTAACAAGGCTTATGAATTTTATAAAAAGCATCCAGAAGAGACTTTAATTGTAGTAGCGGGTGATCATGAAACTGGTGGTGTTGGTTTAGGATTTGCTAAAAATTACTTCTTACATGTAGATGAATTAGAAAATGCTAAGGTTTCTGTTGCTGATGTATTAAATTATGGAGAAGGAAAGTATGATGGAAATAGAAGTAAATTCTTTAACTATATCGATGAGAATTTAGGTCTAGATAACTTAAGTAAAGAAGAAAGAGCTAAGATTGAAGATACTATGGATATAGCTGATAGTAATTCGCGAGTTTCTAAAAGTACTTATGGTGGATATGACCCAGTAGCAATAGCTACAACTCATATTCTTTCTGAAAGGGCAAACTTACAATGGACTACTTATGCCCACTCTGCGACTGCAATCCCTCTATCTGCTGTAGGTATAGGATCTGAAAGTTTTGGTGGCTATAAAGATAATACAGAAATTGCTAAGGCTATGGCTAAAGTAATTGAAGTAGAATTAAGTAAATAATTGATTAAATTTTAGTTGAATATTGTAGAATGTATTGTTTGAATAGGGGCGTATATATACGCCCCTATTCAGAATTTAAATTATTATAATATTGGGGTGTAGGTTTATGAAAAAATTTAGAAACTTTATTATTATAGGACTAATATTATTAATGATTGGATTATTTTTTATGAGTGTTGAAGAAAAGAAAAGTGATAATATTGAAGTGAAAGCAGTTGTATTAGAGACTGATAATAGTGAAATGATTCAATCAGGGATAGCAAAGATTGGTTTTCAGATGTTAAAAGTTAAAATTATAGAAGGAAAGTACCAAGATAAAGTAATGGAAGCTTCTAATAATTTAATAGGGAAGTTGGATATGGATAATTATTATAAGAAAGGTGATAAGATTATAGTTGCTTTATTAGAGAAAGAAAATAGAATCATTGCTGTTAAGGCAATTGATCTTCATCGCCAAAACTGGCAGCTATTACTTTTTGGATTTTTTGTATTATTATTAATATTATATGCTGGATATATAGGAGCTAAGGCCTTATTTTCTTTTGTAGCAAGTCTATATATAATTTGGAATCTTCTAATCCCAGGTTTGCTAGCAGGTAAAGATCCTTTATTATTATCTTCAGTAACTTTGCTCATATTATCAGCTCTTATTATCTTTGCAGTAGCAGGATTTAATAAGAAGGGGTTAGTAGCTTTTGTAGGAACGATCTCTGGTTTAGCTATTACAGTTTTGATTACTATAATTTTTGGTAATAGATTGGAATTGTTAGGGATGACCTCTCCTTTTGCAGAAACGCTATTATTTAGTGGATATTTGGATTTAAATATGAAGCATATCTTTTATTCTGCTATAGTTATTGGTGCTTCAGGTGCAGCCATGGATATAGCTATGGATATAGCTGCTTCAATGGAAGAGCTTAAGAGTAAAAAGCCTGAAATAGAGATGAAGGAATTAATTCAATCAGGATTCAATGTGGGAAAAGCAGTAATAGGGACGATGACTACCACTTTATTATTAGCTTATTCTGGTGGATATTTAACTTTATTAATGCTATTTATGAGTAAGAATACTAGTTTAAATAGAATGATGAATTTAAAGATGGTTTCTGCTGAAATTTTAAGAACATTAACAGGTAGTATAGGATTAGTATTGGTAGCTCCAATCACAGCAGTTTTTGCTGGCTGGATATATTCTATCGATTTTAAAGCCTTATTTATTAAAGAGTCTAAGATGATCATGATTAGGCAAAAATTGAAGGAATTAATAAAAAGATAATAAAATTAGCGATAATTATTAATATAGATAGGAAGGTTATAGAACTAATTTAAAAGTACTTACAAATATATGATCTGAGAGTAGAGATAGTTATTATGTGAGTTATAGATAGTAAGGGAGGTAGAGCATGGAATGTTTGATAATAAGAAAAAGGTTATATCAGAGAAACTTATAGCTAAAGAATTAAGAGCTATAATCAGAGATAAGGATATAAGGACAGTATTTCAGCCTATTATTAATTTGAAGAATGCTAGAATATTGGGATATGAAGCTTTAAGTAGAGGTCCAAAAGGTACTTTTTTTGAAGATCCTTTAAAAATGTTCTCTATTGCCAGAGAATATGATATGTTATTTGATCTAGAGAAGGTATGCAGAGAAAAAGCTCTTCATGTTGCTAGAAATTTAAAAGAAGATGATAAATTATTTATTAATATAGATCCTCATGTAATTTATGATCATAACTTTCAGGGGGGGATTACTAAAGAATTTATCGATTCACTTCCTATCTCCCATGAAAATATAGTAATTGAACTTACTGAGAAGACTTCTATTCAAGATTATAATGGTTTTAAAGCAGTGTTAGATCACTATAAAGATCAGGGATATCAAATTGCTATAGATGATACAGGTGCAGGATATTCGGGTTTACAATCGATTATAGCAATATCTTATGATTATATTAAGCTAGATCATTTTCTTATTCGTAATATTGATCAAGATCCACTTAAATTAGCCTTGTTGGAGGTCTTTATTAAGTTTGCTCGTAAAATCAACTCAAAAATAATAGCAGAAGGAATAGAAACAGAAGATGAATTAAACACGTTAATAAATATGGGAATAGATTATGGACAAGGATACTTTATTGCTCCTCCTACAATTAAGTTAAAAAGAGATTTAGGTATTAGTAAATATATTATTGATAATAATAAAATCAAGAAGAAATCATTAATAGGTGTTATTATTGGAGAGCTTGCCAAAAGAGAAATAACTATTAGTGAAGATACTAAGACTAATAAAGTAGTTGATATTTTTGAGAAACATCAAAACTTACAGAGTCTTGTAGTTCTAAAGAATAACAAAGCTATTGGACTAATAATGAGAGATAGATTATATTCTCGTCTGGGAACTAAGTATGGGTATTCAGTATTTATGGATAGGCCGATTAAACTAATTATGGATCAAAATCCTCTGATAGTAGATTTTAATACTCCAATTGAAGAGGTATCTAATCAAGCAATGAGTAGAGGATTTGATGATGTTTATGATTGTATAATAGTTACTAAGAATCAAAAGTACTCGGGGATAGTTTCAATTAGAGTATTATTAGATAAATTTTCAAAGATCAAGATTGAGCATGCTAAAAATCTAAACCCTCTAACTAATTTACCAGGTAATCTTATTATCGAGAGAGAAGTTAGTGAAAGAATTAATAATCAAGAAGTATTTTCAGTATTATATCTTGATTTAGACAATTTCAAATCTTATAATGATTGCTATGGTTACAAAAAAGGTGATGAAATGATAGATTTTACTGCACGAGTATTGACAGAAGCAGTAAAGCTTAGTGGAAATAAATCTGATTTTGTAGGACATATTGGTGGTGATGATTTTGTCATTATTACTACTCCAGAAAAGGATGAAATTATTAGCCAAGCTATAATTAATAGATTTGATAAAGAAGTTAAAAAATTCTTTAATAAAAGAGATATAGAATCTAGCTATATAATTACCAAAGATAGACAAGGTGAATTATCTAAAACCCCATTGGTATCAATTTCTATAGCTATTGTTAGTAACAAGAAAAGAAGGATTGATAGTCATCTAAAGGTAAGTGATATAGCTGCTGAAGTCAAGAAGTATGTAAAGGAAAAATCAGGTAGCAATTTTATGAGAGATAAGCGTAAAGGGTAAAATCAACTAAGATAATCGTTAATAATCTGGATAGCTATTAGGCTATCTTTTCTGTGTTTTTTGATCTCATGGTAATATGGATGTAAAGAGACATTTTTAGGTGATAGGAGTTAGGTCATAGGGGATAGTAAGGTCTTCCTACCTCCCATTTCCTAACGCCTAACTCCGAAACTGTCGCTTTATCTTTCTTAAAAGCTACCTTTAACTAAAATATATTCTAAATACTTTAAAATGATTTTTCATAATTGCAGTAATCAATAACTAATATTAGAAAAAATATGATTGGTTATTGAAATTTGGTATAATTAAAGGTAAAATTATGTTATAGAGTTGTTATTAGGAGGTGGTAAAGTAGATAAAAATATTAGATTATGGTCTTAGATTTATCAAAATCAACTTAAATAGGGGGAAGAGGATGTTTAATAAAAATTTAAAGAGAATATCTTTATTATTAGTATTAATTTTAGTAGCTTTTTCTTTTAGTATTTATGCTATGTCTTCAGCACCAGTAGAAGAGAAAGAAGGAAATAAAGTAGTTGAGCAAGGAACACCAAAGTATGTATTCTTATTTATTGGTGATGGAATGGCATCTTCACAACGGATGTTGGGAGAGTACTTTTTAAGAGCTAAGACTGGTGATCAAAATGCTAAATTAACTATGAATCAGTTTCCAGTAGCAGGAATGAATTCAACTTATGCAGCTAATACTTTGGTAACAGATTCTGCAGCTTCTGCAACTGCATTAGCTACTGGATATAAGACTGACAAAGGTATGATTGGTCAAATACCAGATGGTACTGCAGTAAAGACAATTGTTGAAGCAGCAAGAGATAAAGGAATGGCAACAGGTGTAATTTCAACTATGAGATTAACTCATGCCACTCCAGCATCTTTTTTAGCACATAATGAAAGTAGATATAATCCAAATCAAATCGCTGAAGATATTGCAGCAAGTGATGTAGATTTTTTAGCGGGTGGAGGATATAGATATTTTGTACCTAAAGACGGTGAATTAAAGTCTAAGAGAAAAGATGATAAAGATTTAGTAAAAGTATTTGAAGATAAAGGATATAAGAGCTTTGTAAATGATCCAGCAGGATTTAGAGATTATAAGCCAGAATCAGGGGATAAAGTATTTGCACCATTAACTTATAGCCACTTACCATATGAGTTAGATAGAGATCCTAAAAGGTTACCTAGCTTAGCTGAAATAACTCAAAAAGGGATTGAAACTCTATCTAAAAAGGATAATGGTTTCTTTATGATGGTTGAAGGGGGAAGAATAGATTATGCAGGACATGCAAATAGTCCAGCTACTGTAGCTAATGATATGTTAGCTTTTGATCAGGCTATTGCTAAGGCATATGAGTTTTACAAAAATCATCCTAAAGAGACATTGATAGTAGTAACTGGAGACCATGAAACTGGAGGTTTAGGTCTAGGATTTAAGAATGATTATTTCTTAAATGTAGATGAATTACTTCCAATTAAATCTTCATTAGATAAAATTAATTATAATGGAGATAGAAAAGCATTATTTACTGCACTTAAAGAAGATTATGGTTTAACTGACTTAAGTGATAAAGAGATAGCAAAGATTAAGCAGGCAATGAATTTAGAAGATGCTGGTAAGAAACCGGTTGACTATATGCCAGGTTTCATGAGTCCAGTTGATGCAGCAATTGCTAATGTTTTATCAGAAAGAGTCAATCTATTCTGGACTACTTATGCTCACTCTGGAACTACGGTACCATTAACAGCAGTAGGAGTTAGTGCTACTAACTTTGGTGGGTATAAAGATAATACAGAAATAGCTAAGAACTTGGCAGAGGTATTAGGAGTAAAATTAACTGAAGCTGAATGATTATAATCTAATTGAGATAGTTGGAATTCCAACTATCTCTTAATATTTAAACTTATTAAATAAATGGAGGATGTAAAATGAATACCTTCAAAATTAAAAAAACAGTAATAATTTTAGCTCTAATATTAATTATATCAATTTTTATTAATAATTTTATGGTAGATAGTAATGATAGTATTTCTGAAATTAAAGCTTTAGTTCATAAAGTAGATAATAGTGAGGTTATTCGTTCTGGACTAACTAGTATAGGATATCAAACTTTAGATGTAGAAGTTTTAGAAGGAAAGTATCAAGGTGAGGTCCTAGAAGCTACTAATCAATTTACAGGCTCGGCTGAGATAGACAATAGCTTTCAAAAAGGTGACAAGATACTGATTGCTATTAAAGAAAAGAATGGGAATATTAATGCAGTAAAGGCTATAGATTTGTATAGACAGAATTGGGAATTAATATTATTTCTTTTATTTGTCTTATTATTAATATTATATGCTGGTTTTACAGGTGTTAAGGCCTTATTTTCATTTCTAGCAAGTTTATATGTTATTTGGAGAATATTAATTCCGGGACTATTAAATGGTAAAGATCCATTATTATTATCTACTTTTGTAATTACAATTTTGTCAGCAATCATTATGTTTTCAATAGCAGGCTTTAGTAAGAAGGGAGTTGCTGCTTTAGTAGGTACATTATCAGGGTTATTTATCACTATGGGAATTACTATATTTTTTGGAGGAAAGCTAGGATTACATGGAATGACATCACCTTTTTCTCAAACTTTACTTTTTAGTGGGCATATGGACCTTAAGATTAAAGATATATTTTATGCATCTATAATTATAGGTGCTTCAGGTGCAGCTATGGATATTGCCATGGATATTGCCGCTTCTATGGAAGAGTTAAAGATAAAAAGACCAGATATGGGTATGATAGAGTTGATACAATCAGGATTTAATATAGGCCGTTCTGTAATTGGTACTATGACCACTACATTATTATTAGCTTATTCAGGTGGATATTTGACTTTGTTAATGCTGTTTATGACTAAGAATGCTAGTTTAAGTAGGATGATGAACTTTAAAATGGTATCGGCTGAGATATTAAGAACTGTGACGGGAAGTATAGGATTAGTTTTAGTGGCACCAATTACAGCAATTATTGCAGGATGGTTATATACATATGACTTTAATCTATTTTCCAAAAAATAGTATAGAATAATAGATTGACATAGTTAGAGAATTATGTTAATCTATTATTAAAAATAAAATAGATAGTTCTTATCATGAGTGGCGGAGGGACTGGCCCTATGAAGCCCGGCAACCTCCTTTTATTAGGAAGGTGCCAAATCCAGCAATACTAGATAGTATTGAAAGATAAGAAGAGCGGAAAAAATTCTCTTCTTATAAGAAGAGAATTTTTATTTTTTGATAAGAAGAGAGGAGTGAGAAGGATGCCGATTAATATACCAGATAATTTACCGGCAGCAGAAATTCTTGAAAATGAAAATATCTTTGTAATGAAGGAGAGTCGTGCTTATCATCAGGACATTCGTGCACTTAAAATATTAATATTAAATTTAATGCCACTAAAGGAAGTTACAGAGACTCAATTGCTTCGCTTATTGGGTAATACACCTTTACAAGTAGATGTAGTATTATTACATCCTGATAGTCATGAATCTAAAAATACAACAGAAGAGCATTTGAGTAATTTTTATAAGACTTTTGATGAGATAAAAGATCAAAAGTTTGATGGGATGATTATAACTGGTGCACCAGTAGAACAATTAGACTTTGAAGAGGTAGACTATTGGGAAGAGTTAACTGAGATAATGGATTGGAAGGTTCACAATGTAACATCTACTTTACATATCTGTTGGGCTTCACAGGCTGGACTTTATTATCACTATGGAATTCCTAAATACCCTCTTGAAGAAAAGTTATTTGGAGTTTTTGAACATACTATTAATAATAAGAAGATCAAACTTCTGAGAGGGTTTGACAATAATTTCTTAGTACCACAGTCTCGTCATACAGAAGTAAGAAGAGAAGATATTGAAAAGGTGTCTGAACTTCAAATTTTAGCTGAGTCTGAAGAAGCAGGGGTTTATATTGTAGCTAGTAAGAATGGAAGGGATATATTTGTTACAGGACATTCTGAGTATGATCCATATACATTACAATGGGAGTATGAACGTGATCGGAATAAAGGATTAGAGATTGCAGTTCCTAAAAATTATTATCCCGAAGATGATCCTAGCAAAGAACCCTTAGTAAATTGGAAGTCTCATGCTCATTTATTATTCTCAAATTGGCTTAATTATTATGTATATCAACAGACACCATATAACTTAAATGAGATAAAATAATTTAAAAAAGACGGAACCTTCAGGTTCCGTCTTTTTTATTGGATATATAAATCATATTCAAACTATAATATATATATTATAGTTTGAATAAAAGTCCAACAAGAAGATTGATATGTAATATTTAACAACTGATTAACTAAATTGTAATTTTTCCTTAATATATACATGTGATAATAGTAAGTAAGAAAATAATTTTTACATGAAGAGTTACTTTAAGGAGGGATTAATTTATGGTATTTAATAAGTTTAAAAGGGCCAATATTTTCTTGATAATAGTGATAGTCATAAGTTTATTCTTATTAGTAGGCTGTAGTGATGATAACAATGATCATCTAGAAAATTATAATGTTTCTGGTAGGATAACTTATGTTACTGAAACTGGAGAAAAAGTAGGTATTAAAGATGTAACATTAAAATTTGATCATACTGATGGCATAACTACAACTGATCAGGATGGGAATTGGAAGAAGAATAAGGTAAAGGATACTGATGTTATCACACCTGTTAAAGATAATTGGAGGTTTATACCAGAAACTAGAATGGTAAGTCAAGAATCTTCCTCAGTTGACTTTGTGGCTAGAAGAGAAGGAGAGTATAAGATAGCTGTATTATCAGATTTACATTACTTTGATCCTAGTTTAGGTATAGAAGGAGCTGCTTTTGAAGAATATTTAGCTCAGGATAGAAAATTAATTGCTGAGAGTCAAGCAATCTTAGAATCTATATTAGAATCTTTAAAGAAAGATATTCCAGATGTAGTATTAATTCCAGGTGATTTGACCAAAGATGGAGAGAAAATAAATCATGAACAAGTAGCAAATTATTTTACAGAACTTGAGAAGCAAGGGGTTCAAGTTTATGTTATTCCAGGAAATCATGATATTAACAACCCTCATGCTGTTAGATATGAAGGAGATCAAGCGGTTCAAATTGATACAGTGACAGCAGATGAATTTGCAAGTATCTACCAAAAGAATGGTTATTCTGAAGATGAATACCTAGCAAGGGATGAAAATTCTTTAAGCTATCTTGTAGAGCCTATTCAAGGGGCTTGGTTGATTGCTATGGATACTTGTCGCTATGATGAAAACGGAGAAGACCCAGTTACAGCTGGTAAATTTAAAGCTTCTACTCTAGAATGGCTAAAAGAGAAGATTCAAGAAGGAAAAAGTAAAGGAAAGACTGTAATTGGGATGATGCATCATGGAATAATAGAGCATTTTTCTGGGCAAACTGTTTTGTTTGAAGAGTATGTGGTCCAAGACTGGGATAATATATCCCAAGAATTAGCTGATTTGGGAATGGAAGTTATATTTACAGGCCATTATCATGCTAATGATATTGCTACAAAAACTACAGATAGAGGAAATAAATTATATGATATAGAGACAGGTTCTTTAGTTACTTATCCATCTCCCTATAGAATATTGACATTTAGCAATAATAAATTAAAGGTAGAGACTAATAAGATAATAGAAATAAATGATGATACTGAAGGCTTAGAATTTCAAGAATATGCAAAAGAATACATAGAAGAAGGTTTAGTAGGTCTAACTCAAGCTATGTTAAATGCAGATGGAGTTCCACAAGAGAAGATAGAGTTCTTAACCCCAGCAATTGTTTCTTCTCTAATAGCACATTATGAAGGAGATGAGGATTTTAATAATCTCGATACTAGAAATCAAGGAATAATTAAAAGTTTAAAGGATTCTGGAGATTCAACAGGAATTGTCCTATGGTCGATTTGGAATGATGATTCAGTTGATAATAATATTGAAATTGATTTAAAGTGACAAAATTATAAAAGGATATAGAAAGTTTAGAGTTTTTAATTATAATTAAAATTATATAAAATAGTTTTAAAAAAGGTGAAACAAAAATTTGTTTCACCTTTTTTAGTTATTAATATCTGAAGACTATAAGTAATATATTTAAAATATTAGTTGCTTTTAATTTATAGCTTATTTTTTAAATTAAAAATGAAAAATAAGAATAAAGGGGAGGTTTTATGGTAAAAGTTATATTATGGGCAATTTTAATTTTCATAGCCAGAGCAATTGATGTTGCTTTAGGTACTTTAAGAGTTAGAATGGTTGTTAATAGGAAAAAATATTTAGCAGCTATCATAGGTTTTTTTGAAGTCTTAATATATATATTGATAGTTAGTAAAGTACTTCAAGATACTAGTAATATTTTGAATGTAATTAGTTATTGTGCAGGTTTTTCTTGTGGGACTATTTTGGGTTTAGATTTGGAAAAAAGGCTTAGCAAAGGTATACTTAAGGCTACTATTATGGTAAAAGATGATTCTAATTCTTTATTAAAATTGATTGAGGAAGAAGAATTTAGAGCAACAATCACAAAAGGTGAAGGGACTGATACTAGAATAGATATAATTAATGTAATTTTAGAGTTAGAAAGGAAAGGAGAACTAGAGGATTTAGTTAAAGATAAAGATTATAATTCTTTAATATCCTTTGAAACTATAGATGGAGTAAAAAATGGATGCTTTTATAGCCTTAAGAATAAAATTTAAATATTTTGTTCTTAAATTACTACAGGTAAAATTACTTTAAAAGAGAAGTATAGTAGTGACGAGTAACGAGTAACAAGTAACGAGTGACAAGTAAAGAGGGGGATATAGATGAAGGAAGGAAAAAATCAAGCTTTAAAAAGTAGAGATGAAATAGCAGAAGAGTTCAAGTGGGATTTAAGTAACATTTATGAAAGTGATGAAAAATGGACACAAGAATTTAAAGAAGCAGAAAATAGATTGCCAGAAATGCAAGATTATAAAGGTAAATTAGGTAATAGTGCTGATCAATTATTAAGTGGATTAAATCTTAGTATGGAATTAAGTAGATTACTAGAGAGACTTTATAATTATGCTGCTAGAAAGAGTGATGAAGATACTGCTAATAATACCTATCAAGCAATGCGAGCTAGGATTCAAGGATTATTTAGTAAATTTTCTAGTAGTATTTCTTTTATGGTACCAGAAATTATTCAAATATCAACTGACAAATTAAATAGTTTTATAGAAGAGAAGGAAGAACTGAAATTATATCAACATTATTTAGATGATATCATGAGACAGAAAGAACACTATTTAAGTCCAGAAGAAGAAAAAATCATTGCTTTAGCAAGTGAAATTACTCAAGGGCCAGAGAATATCTTTGGTATGATTAATAATGCAGATATGTCCTTTCCAACTATAAAAGGTGAAGATGGTGAGGAGATTGAAGTAAGTCATGGACGATATATTGAGTTATTAAAAAATGATAATCGACATATTAGAAGAGATGCTTTCAAAGCTTACTATAGTTCCTATCAGGAGCTAAAGAATACAATTGCTACAACATTAAGTTCAAATATAAAATCTGATATTTTCTATACTAGGGTTCGAAATTATAATAATTCATTAGAAGCTTCTTTGGCAGGAAATAATATACCAGTTGAGGTTTATAATAACTTAATAGATACAGTGTCCAATAATTTAGATACAATGTATAGTTATGTTGATTTAAGAAAGAGTGTTTTGGAAGTTAGCGATTTACATATGTATGATTTATACACACCTATAGTTAAAGATATAGAGATGAAAATAAGCTATGAGGAAGCTCAAGATATTATATTACAGGCATTAAAACCATTAGGTGAAGAGTATCTAAAAGTAATAAAAGAATCCTTTGAAAGTAGTTGGATTGATGTTTATGAAAATAAAGGTAAAAGAAGTGGAGCTTATTCATCTTCTTGTTATGATGCTCACCCTTATATTTTGCTTAATTATAACAATGATATAGATAATTTATTTACTTTAGCCCATGAACTGGGTCATGCAATGCATTCATATTACTCTAATCAAGAGCAGCCTTATATCTATGCTAATTATAGTATCTTTGTAGCAGAGGTAGCTTCTACAGTTAATGAAGCATTATTGATGCAGTACTTATTGAAGACAACAGATGACGAAAATAAGAAAAAATACATTCTTAATCATCATTTAGAGCAATTTAGAGGAACGGTTTATCGTCAAACAATGTTTGCTGAATTTGAAAAGTTAATTCATGAGATAGCAGAACAGGGTGAAGCCTTAACTACAGATATATTATCACAAAGGTATCATCAATTAAATGAGAAATATTATGGTAAAAATATTATAATTGATGAGGAGATTGATGTTGAATGGGCAAGAATTCCACATTTTTATTATAATTTTTATGTTTATCAATATGCTACCGGATTCTCTGCAGCGATTACTTTATCACAGAAGATACTAAAAGAAGGCCAAGAGGATATAGATAAATATCTAAACTTCTTAAAAGGAGGAAGTTCAGATTATCCAATCGAATTGTTAAAAGGAGCAGGAGTAGATATGACTAAGCCTGAAGCAATTGAGAAAGCATTAGACTTATTTAGTGATTTAGTAGATGAAATGGAAGAATTATTATAGTTATTGAATTTTAGGATAAAGTCTAAATAGGTTGTTATAGATAGATAAAGCGACAGTTTCGGAGTTAGGCGTTAGGAAATGGGAGGTAGGAAGACCTTACTATCCCCTATAACCTAACTCCTATCACCTAAAAATGTCACAATATACCCATTAAATTTCACTTTAGATTGGAAACCTATATCAAGAAGGGAGAAGTTATAATGATATTCAAAAGCAATTATTTAAAGAAGAAAAATAAACTGTTAATATTAGTGAGCTTAAGTATTTTAGTGGTATTTACTTTATCTCAATGCGGAGAGGCTAAGAATACTCTCCCAGGTCGAGAGGAGATTCCTACAGAATATAAGTGGGACCTAAGTGATATTTATGCAAGTGATCAAGCCTGGGAAGATGACTTTAATCAGTTAGAACAAAGCTTATCTAGTATAAAGGTATATAAAGGTAAATTAAGTAAATCATCTACTAATTTATTTGAAGCTCTAAAATTACAAAGTAGTTTTGATAGAAGTCTTTCAAATTTATATAATTATGCTGCACGAAAAAGAGACCAAGATACAAGAAATAATAAATACCAAGTAATGTTTTCTAAGGTACAAGGACTATACGGTAAATTTGTTAGTACTGTTTCTTTTATTGAAGCTGAGATTATTCAAATACCAACAGATAAGATAAATCAATTTGTAAAAGAGAAAGAAGGACTAAAGTTATATCAGAGATATTTAGAGGAGATTGTTAGACGAAAAGAGCACTATTTATCTCCTAAGGAAGAGCAGATTATTGCTTCAACATCTGAGTTAGCTCAGACTCCAAGTAATATTTTTGCTATGATTAATAATGCTGACTTAAAGTTTCCAACAATTAGAAATGAAGAAGGTGAAGAAGTAGAATTAACTAAAGGCAGATATTATCAATTTATAAAAAGTAATAATAGGCAAGTGAGAAAGGATGTATTTGATGCTCTTTATAATACTTATCTAGACTTGAAGAATACCTTTGCGGCTACATTAAATGCTAATGTTAAAAAGAATATATTTTATAGTAAAGTTAGAGGATATAATAGTGCCTTAGAATCCTCTTTAGCAGGAAATAATATACCAGTGAAGGTTTATGATAATTTAATTAAAACAGTTTCTGATAATATGAATTCTATGTATAAGTATGTTGCTTTAAGAAAGAGAGCTCTTGATGTAGATCAGTTACATATGTATGACTTGTATACTCCAATTGTTAAGGATGTAGAGATGGAATTTGATTATGAAGAAGCTCAAGATATTATTTTAAAAGCTCTAGAACCAATGGGAGAAGAATATCTACAGGTAGTTAAAAGAGCCTTTGAAGAGAGATGGATTGATGTTTATGAGAATCAAGGGAAGAGAAGTGGTGCTTATTCGGCTTCAAGTTATGATGCTCATCCTTATATTTTATTAAATTATGGTGGAGGAATTTCTGATTTGTTTACTTTAGCTCATGAATTGGGGCATACACTTCATTCTTATTATTCAAATCAAGAACAGCCATATATTTATTCTGATTATAGTATTTTTGTAGCAGAAGTGGCTTCTACAGTTAATGAATCTTTATTAATGCAGTACTTATTAAAGAATACTACAGATAAAGAGGCTAGAAAATACTTATTGAATTATTATTTAGAACAATTCAAATCAACAATTTATCGTCAAACTATGTTTGCAGAATTTGAAAAGGAAATTCATCAAAGAGCTGAACAAGGTCAAGCTTTAACTGCTGAATCTCTATCCAACTATTATCACCACTTAAATCAAAAATATTTTGGTGATCAGATAATAATTGATAAGAAGATTGATATTGAATGGGCAAGAATTCCACATTTCTATTATAACTTTTATGTATACCAATATGCTACAGGCTTTTCAGCAGCTATAGCATTATCACAGCAAATACTTGATGAAGGTCAGCCAGCAGTAGATCGTTATATTGATTTCTTAAAATCAGGAAGTTCAAATGATCCAATTAGCTTACTTAATAAGGCTGGGGTAAACATGACCGATTCTAAAGCTATAGAAGAGGCTTTGGATATTTTTTCTGATTTAATAGATCGAATGGAAAAACTAATCTAATTTAGCATGGATAATTTATCCTGATAAAAAGGAATAAAATATACTCATCTAGAATTTTAATATTAAAATACAGCTTATTATATCTGTATTAAGAGACTATTAATTAAGCAGTAATTTTTATCTTAGTTATTATATTAGAAAGGAGGTAAGAAATTGAATCCTATCTTATCTACAGTTATTTACTCAATTATTGGAATTGCTTTATGTTTAATTGGTTATAAACTTTTTGATGTTGCTACTCCATTTAAATTAGATGATGAAATTCAAAAAGGTAATACAGCAGCTGGAATAGTTGTATCTGGAATCTTTGTTGCTGTGGCTATTGTAGTAGCTGCATCTATTATTTAGTAGAAAAAAGCGTTCTTAAGAACGCTTTTTTTCTTTTTTGTGAAGTTTTGTTTTATGGGGATAAAGATTTTTAGGTAATAGGTGATAGGGGCTGGGAGTTAGAGTTTACCTATAACCTATCACCTAACTCTTAATTATTAAACTGGCTCAAATGGACAATAATTGATTGATAAGATTTAGAAGTTAAGTCCTATTCATATTTTGCTGCAATTGCAATTACAATTATTAAAGTCTAATTCAAAATGAAAAATTAATATATATTTTAGGAATGATATGCGTAGGGGATGGTCGCGACCACCTCCTACAAAAAATTATCAATTCTTATGTTCATCTATATAATCAAATAATTTAAGAATTGTGCTGTTTTGTAGTGGTTTATTGTAATGAAATTTTTCGGGGTGGTATTTATTTTTTCCTAATACCTAATACCTATCATCTAACTCCAAAAGATATTTATTACTTCAAATGTAATCTTATTTGGAGAAATAAGTATTTTATTATATAATATTAATATAATTGCTCAATTTGTAGAAGGGAGGTAAAGATGAGTAAAGATAATAAATATAGATCAGATAAGGTTAAACAAGAGCATACTATTATAGAAGATATTCTGCCTTTGTTAAAGGAATTGGCAGAATTAGATATAATTAAGAGCATAATTCCTGGAAGAATTAACCGAAGAGGTGGAAGTGGAATTCCTCCTCATTTGAAATTAAAATATCCTACTCCCAGTGGAATAAAGATATTAGCTAAAAATAGTTCGTCAATCCAGGAAGTTTTTGTGGTGACAGATGAGACGGATAAAGCAATGAAGTTAATTAAGGAGAAAAAATTTGTCAAATAATTATTATGGTATTGCTGAATTAATTTCTAATAATCAGTAATACCCTATTTATTTTGAAGGAAATAATCTAAAAATGTAGAAGTAGTATAATAACAATTATTTTAATGATGATTTAGAAGGTTAAGGAGGTTTTGTTTAGTGAAGACAAATAAATCTATAGTCATGTCTGTTTTATTAGTTCTTATACTTATTATTAATTTCCAGGTGTTAGCCAAGGACCTGCCTTTTGAAATTTATAAACAAGGTGTTATTTCCTTTGAAAATCAAGATTGGTCAGAAGCCGATCATTACTTTGATGAAATTGTTCTAAATGATTTATCTTATTCTGATTATTTGGCTAAATCTATTTACTTAAAAACAATTTTATTGGCTGCCGAAATTGATAAGAATATGGAATTGAAAAATATTTTTTCAATTGGGGCAAATGAAATTCCTTTTAAAGAAAAAGATAGAAGAGAAGAATTTGCACTTAAGATAGATAATTATCAATTAGATGCTAAAAGAAAAGTAGATACTCTAATTGGACTAGCTAATTATTTGGTTGCTAATTTACCACCATTAGAAATCAATATAGATATAAAGAATAATAATTCTTGGGATTATAATCCAGAGTGGATCAATCAAATTAAGTCAGGAAGTTTATTATCGGAAGCAAAGCTGGAGATATTAGAGAATGGCATTTTAGCTGAGAAGGTTAAAGATTATCTACAGTTAACTTTAGAAGCTCAATCTTTTAATAATCTGTTTGTAGTTAAGGCTGAAGAGGGAGATAATTTATACTATTTATCTAAGAAGTATGAGGTTCCATTGAGTTTATTATTGAAATTAAATAGTCATATAGAAAATCCGGATATGATTTATCCTAATGAAAGGATTTATATGCCAAAGAGGAATTATTCAACGATTAATTATCCAGCATATTTTTATTATACATCTAATATATCCTATCAAGCTAATATTAAGCGTAAAGATGATATTAGTAGATTAGTAGTAAAGGCTTATCAGTTAACTAATGGTGATATGTCTGATATTAATTATAAAGATTTGATTAGTGAAGTTGAAATTAAGGAATACAGAGACAAAATTAAGATGCAAACTGAACAAATCAGATTACAGGATAAAGAAATTGAAGAAATTAAGAATAAATATAATCAGTTAATAAAAGAACTACAAAAGGTAAAAGATCAAACAGAAAATAAGACTAATAATCCAGGGGTTAAAGATGGAGATTATGATCCAACTAAAGACCCATTAGATTATTAATTAATATTAACTTTAGAAAATATTGAGTTCCAGTATTTTATTAAATTTAAATTAAGAATTGATTAATGGAAACTCCGAGGAGCTAAGTTCCTCGGAGTTTAGCTTGAGGAGTGGTATGGTGAAGCAATATATAGGACTATTGTCGATAATCTATATACTAGTTATTATTGTTAAATTAAAGGATAACCAAAAAAGTTTTGAGCATTACATAGAAGAATACAAGCAGATTAAATTCCAGTTAAATTTAATAAGCCAGCGAAAAAATCCTTTTATAGTAATGAAGTTCAGTCATACAGTTTTTTATTCATTATTATTATTGTACTATATTGCTAATTTACTTATTTTTTCTTATACAATAATAGATGTTTTTAGTTATTTGTTAATCTTATTTACAATAATTAAATTAAGTAAAAAGATTAGTATCAATTCTATAAATGATTTTGAGAATAGAATTAAATTTAAGAAGAAAGAATATCATAAACAGCAAAAATTAAAATTTTATTTAGGATTATTTGAGTTTGCGTATGCTTTTAATGCTCTTGTTTTAATTAGTTTTTATTATTAAGTTAGGTAGCCTGTTTTTAGATGAGAGGCTATCTTATTTTTTTATTAAATTCTTTTGTATTAATAATTGCCTGTAAGAGATTTATTACTCCGTCAAGCTCATCTTCTTTGATATACCTAACATTGTCTACTTCTCTAGTTTGGATTTTTTCTAGATCGGTTACTATTTGTTTTAGTCCATTTAAACTTGTGTAATCTAGCATATATGTTATCCTCCTTAATATTAGGCATTAATTTAAGCTTATTTATAGTATTTGTTAAAGTTAGGTTAATAATGTTAGTAAAAATAGCTAATAGTAGTTAATATTAATTAGAATATTAATTTTAAAAAAAGAGATAATAAAATTGAGATTAATCTTTTATATAATTTGGAAATAATATTTATACTTAGAATAAATTCTAAATAATAATTAGTTTTAGGGGTGAAAATGATTAAGACTATTCTTAAAGTAGTAATTGTGATTATTTTCTCTCTTTTTCTTTTTGCAATATTAGGAGGAGATTTAGATAGAGTTATTAAGATATTACAGAGTTATGATGAAATAATACAACTGTCTACTTCATTATTATTAGCTTATGTAACTTGGCAGTATGCTTATTCTAGTCAGAAAACTCTAGAATTTATGAAATACTCTTTTGAGAAAGAGTATGAAGAAGATATAAAATTTATGTTCATAACTATAGATAATAATGATCTTTTTAATGGAAAGCAAGAAAGAAGTAAAGAAATAAAGTTTGTAGAAAACGATAATGTTTTAAGGGGTAAAGAAGATTTTAATAATAATTTGGAATTAGATTATGATTCTAATTTTTTAGCTATTCGATTATTTAATTCTGGAAGAAGGTTAATATCACATATTAAGTTAGAGTATGTAATAGATATATTTGGTTTAGACGAAGAGTTAAATATTAGTAGAAGAATTACAACAATTATTGCCAAAACAATTCAGCCAAATGATTATGTGACTATTCCATTAATTAAGGTTGATCAATTACCCAAAATAAAAATTACTGCTTTATCATTAAAAAGTTTTAATGGGCTTGGAAAGGAGCAAATTGCTAATTCGCCACAAGATGAATTTATCTATTATAATTCTAAGTTTGATGATTATCAAAGTTGTAATTGATTATTCTTCTAAATTGACAGTAAGAAATAAATAATATATAATCAAAATATAATATTAAAATTTGAGGGCAATCTTTTTATAAAGAACCCCGGTTAATTATTAAGCGCTTAATAATTAACCGGGGTTCTTTATTTATGAGAAAGTAAGAAGGGATATTTAATTTATTACAGAGGATATAAGAGAATAAGGAGTTGAATTAATATGGATAAATTCACCAAAGCAAAGTATAGGAATTTAGTTAGGGATAAATATATCTTACCTAAGTTATATAAATTAGGTTATAAGGAAGAAGAGATAACTTTTGATGCTAAGCTTTTAGTAGAAAAGGGAAGGCGAAAGATATATGTTAATACTGATCTATTAATAATGATAGATAATAAACCTGCTATGGTAATATCAGTTAGGGCTGGGACAGAAGAGCTAACTGAGCATAATAAAGAACAAGTAATATCTTATGCTCGTTTATTAAATCCAGTTGCACCATTATTTGTGATGAGCAATGGTTTAAAGACAGAGGTTTATAGTACCTATAGTGAGCAGATAATAGGAGGTATACCTTCAAAAGATAAAATCACAGAGTATTTAAAAGAAGAGGAGATTTCCAATACTTTAAAAGATAGAGCTTTAGATAAGGTGTTTTCTTCAGTATCATTATGGGATGAAATTTATAGAAAGAGTCCCTATCATCATGTCAATATGAGATCCTTTTATAATCCAGGTGAGAAAACATCTTTTAATACTGATTTGTTTCATAACTATAATTATTCTCCTAACCTACCTACAGATAACGATCAGGTTTCTATTAGAGTTAGCAGTAAAAGGAAGTTAATTGATAGATTATATCTATATTATACAGTTGATAATACTTTTCCTAAAGGAGAGAAAGGAGAAGTAGTTAATGGGAATAAATTAGAGCTGAAGAGGAAGTATACAGAGGCAGATCCTCAAGAAGATAGATTGATAGATTGGTGGGAGGCTAAACTCCCTGCCCAGGAAAAGGGGACTAGGGTAAGATACATAATTGAGGGCTATGATACTAAGAATGATAGATCATATTTTGTTGAAGATAAGGTTGATTCTCAAAAAGGGAGCTTCTCGTATTTGGTCCAAGATTACCAAACCCCTCAATGGGCTAAAGAAGCAATAGTTTATCAAATATTTATTGATCGATTTTGTGATGGAGATCCAAGCAACAATTATGATTTAGGATATACTGCTACAGATTATCAAGGTGGTGATTTGCAAGGAATTATTGATAGCTTAGATTATATTAAGAATTTGGGTGCCACTGCTATTTGGCTTTCTCCATTTTATGAAGGTATGGCGTATCATGGCTATCATATTACTAATTTTTTAAAGGTAGATAAGCATTTTGGAGATAATAAATTGTTAAAAGAACTGATAGATCAAGCTCATAGTTTAGATATTAAAGTTATCTTAGATTTTGTTCCTAATCATTGTTCTAAAGATCATCCATTCTTTTTAGAAGCGCAACAAGATAAAGAAAGTGAATATTACAATTGGTTTAATTTCGTTAATTGGCCTGATGAATATGAAGATTTTTGTGGAGTAAAAGAGTTGCCACATATTAATAATGATTATCCGTCTGCTAGAGATTATACAATTTATCAGCAAGCCTTATATTGGGTAAAAAATTATAAGGTTGATGGCTTAAGAATGGATTATGCTTATGGACTATCCCATGATTTTTGGACTGAGTTTAGAATGGGATTAAAAGAATTTAAATCAGATATTTATATTTTTGGAGAAGTATGGGAAGGACCGGGTATTACTCGAGAATTTGCTGGAGAATTAGATGGATGTTTTGATTTTTCTTTGGTTTGGTCTTTTAGAGAGTTATTTATTCATAGTAGTAAAACTATCTCAGATTTTAGAGATGATGTAGATTATTTGATAGATGTTTATCCAGATGAATTTATTTTAGGTAGATTTTTAGATAATCATGATATGACTAGATTTTTGTGGGAAGCTGAGGGAGACAAGAGAAAATTAAAATTAGCTGCTCTTTGCCAATTTACTTTAGCAGGAACTCAATTTATTTATTATGGTACTGAAGTAGGAGTATCCCAACATAATGATTGTCGTGATGATAATACTGGTGGAATTATCTTTGATTATTCTAGGGATTTTATGCTATGGGGAGAAGAGCAAGATAAAGACTTATACCATTTCTATCAAAAGTTATGCCAATTCAGAAAAGAATATGGGGCATTAAGAAGTAAAGAACGAATAGATATAATTGTTGATGATAATAATGGAATTTGGGTTTATATCAAAAAGAATTTAGATCAAGAAGTACTAGTTATAATAAATAATCAGGACAATAAGTCAGATATAGAGGTTGACCTAAGTGGACAAAATCTATCTCAAGAAGATCAATTAGTAGATTTATTGAATGATCAAGAGTATATGATTAGAGATAGTAAAGTAAACATAACTTTAAATCCCTTAGAAGGGAAAATCTTAGTAGTTCATGATTAGTGTATTTAAATATTTTAGAGTAATTTATCCTAATGTTGATTGGACAGCACAATTAGTTCATGGAGAAAATATTGGTTTAGGAAGCAGAGACTATGAATTAATTAAAATTGATTAAATTTTTTGAAGTAAATAATTAAATAGTATATAATAGTTGTAGATATTAAGAGAGCAAATTAATTTGCTCTCTTAATATGTTGTAACTAAGGTTTTTAAATTTTATATTAAGGTTGTTTTTATTACTAGATCCCATAATTCAAAAGTTATATAAAAATGGCAATAGAATAGATTAAGAAAATTACTAGTGATTATAATATTAGTTTAATGGATGTATTAGGTAGTAGTAAATTCAGAAGGAGTGACATTTATAATGAGTACAATAGGATTACTAAGTTTGGGCTGTGCTAAGAATCAAGTTGATTCAGAGATTATGTTAGGATTGATCAAAGATGCTGGACATGAGATAATTAAGAGTTATTCTGAAGCTGAAGTATTGATTGTTAATACTTGTGGTTTTATATCTGATGCTAAGGAAGAATCAATTGAAAGTATTTTAGAATTGTCTAAGTATAAGAAAGATGGCAATTGTAAACTTTTAATAGTAACAGGATGTTTATCTCAGAGATATAGTAAAGAGTTAGAAGATGAAATATCTGAAGTAGATGCCATTGTGGGGACAGGTAATTTTGATAAAATTGTAGAAATTATTGATGATGCTTTTGGTGGTAAGAAAAGGGTAGAAGTTGTAGATCCTGAATTTGATTATGATAGAGATTTACCAAGAAATAATTTAACCCCACAACATACAGCTTATGTTAAGATAGCAGAGGGATGTAATAATTTCTGTTCTTATTGTATTATCCCTCAACTAAGAGGTGACCTTAAGAGTAGGTCAATAGAAAATATAGTTAAAGAAGTTAAAAAGCTATCTGAACAAGGTGTTAAAGAGATTAATATTATTGCCCAAGATATTACACAATATGGGATTGATCTTTATGGTGAGTCTAAGTTAGTAGAATTACTAAAAGAGTTACTAAAAATTGATGGTATAAAGTGGTTTAGGTTATTGTATGCTTATCCTAGCCATTTAAGTGAGGACTTAATTGAGATAATTGCTACAGAGGATAGAATTTGTAATTATCTAGATTTACCAGTACAGCATGCCGATGATGAGATTAGAAGAAAGATGAATCGTGGTGGAAGCCAAGAAGATGTTTTAGCAACAATTAAGAAATTAAGAGACAGAATTCCTGATATTACTTTAAGAACATCTTTAATTGTAGGATTTCCTGGAGAGACAGAAGAGCAGTTTGATAATCTACTAAGCTTTATAAAAGAAGCTCAATTTGATCGTTTAGGTGCGTTTACTTATTCTCAAGAAGAAGGAACTCCTGCTGCTAAGATGGACTGTCAAATTCCAGAGGAGAGAAAACAGGAAAGATTTGAAAGGGTAATGAATTTGCAACAAGATATTTCCTATGAGCGGAATCAATCGTGGATTGCTAAAGAAATTGAAGTTTTAGTAGAAGAAGTTCAATCAGAAGATCCAAAGATTATGGTTGGTAGAACAAGGCGTGATGCACCAGATGTTGATGGAGTAATTTACATTGAAGGTAGCTCTGCAAAGATAGGAGATATGATCAAGGTTAAAGTAACTGATGCTTATGAGTATGATTTGGTGGGAGTGGAAATTTAATGAATTTACCGAATAAGTTAACTTTACTTAGAATTGGGTTAGTACCTATTTTTATGGCTTTTTTATTAATAGAGTCTTTAGGGACTGCTGGAAGGTATTTAGCTTTAGGAGTTTTTATTTTAGCAGCTATTACTGATGCTTTAGATGGATATATTGCTAGAAAAGAAGGATTGGTAACTAAATTAGGAAAGTTTATAGATCCATTGGCTGATAAATTATTAATTTCAGCAGCTTTAATTGCTTTGGTTGATATGCAAATTATTAGTGCATGGCCGGCAATAATTATTATTGCTCGTGAATTTGCTGTTACTGGTCTTAGAGTTTTAGCAGCAGCAGAAGGAATAGTAATTGCAGCAAGCAATTTGGGGAAATATAAAACTAATGCACAGATATTTGCTATTATTGCTCTAATTCTTGGCTTGCCTTTCTCTCAAGTTCTATTATGGATTGCTGTTATATTAACTCTTATTTCAGGAATAGATTATCTATTAAAATCTAAGGAGCTGATCAGTGATGAGAGGTTGGAACAGAGATAAGGTGATTAAATTTTTAGCTACTGGTTTTTATAGTGGTTTAAGCCCTTATGCTCCCGGTACAGTCGGAACTTTTTTAGGAATGATATTATTATGGATTAGTTTTAAGCTTGGGATGGGAAGAGTATATTTTCCTTTGATTTTTATTGTTACTCTTGCCGGAACATATCTATCACATCATGCTGAGAATATCTATGATGAAAAGGATGCACCGCAGATTGTTGTTGATGAGTTTGCAGGATTATTAGTAGCAATGTATGGTTTATCAGCAGGGATGTTAATTCCGGCATTTGTTCTATTTAGAGTTTTCGATATTTTAAAACCTCCACCAATTCGTAATTTACAGGAGTTTCATGGTGGAGTAGGTATTATGTTAGATGATATATTGGCTGGATTGATAGCTAATATACTAATTAGAATCGTTCTAGTATTTGCTTAAGGAGAGTACAGCGTTAACTTGCTGTACTCTTTTTCTATAATTTAAAGCTTTGACTTAGAAGGATAATAATAGATTTTAGAGTAATATATTAGGAAAGGAGTGATGAAATGGAGAGCTTATATAAGGCTGATAGACGAAGCTTAGCTAAAAAATATAATTATCAGAAAGATCTAAGGAATATTTATTATTTGATTTCTAAAATTATATTAATTTTGATATTTTTAAAACTTAATTTAGAAATTAAGTTTTATGAATTATTAACTAATTGGACTAGAAATTTTGATTTGAAATTAATCAGTTTTATTATAGGATTATATCTAATATATGCTATTTTTGCTTGGAGTCTAGACTATTTTCTTAGTTATAAATTAGCTAGAGAATATAGACTATCAAATCAAGAAGCTAAGGAATGGCTAATAGATAAAGTCAAGATGTCTTTTTTAGTGATTATATTTATATACATAATATCTAGATTGATTTTAACTTTTGAAATGAGTTATGGTTCTTTATGGTGGTTAGCTTTTTCTATTATAGCTATGTTATTTATTCTCATAATAAATTTTATCTTTCCAGTAATTTTATTTCCTATATTCTTTAAGCTAACTCCTTATCCTGATAATTTATTAAGAGAAAGGTTAGAAAATCTGTTTAAAAAAGCTAAAGTAAGAGTAGCTGATATCTATGAATTTAATTTAAGCTCTAAAGTTAATTCTGCTAATGCTGCTGTAATGGGGCTAGGTAAGACTAGAAAGATTATTTTAGGTGATAATTTAATCGATAAATATAGCGAAGAAGAGATTGAAGCAATTATGGCCCATGAGATTGGTCACCATGCCCATAAAGATATTTTTAAACAACTGCTAATACAATTTTTTACTTTAGTATTTACTTCTGTTTTTGTCTCAAAGTTATTTCCTATTTTTGTAGAATGGAAGGAATATGAAGCTTCTTATAGTATTGTGTCTTTGCCATTATTGATTATAATTTGGGGAGGAATTAGTTGGTTGATAAGTCCAATTCCACTTTATATTAGTAGAAAATCTGAAGAGCAAGCAGATGAATTTGCTTTTGAATTGATAGCTAACCCTAGAAATTTTGCTACAGCTATGGCAAAATTGGCTGATGAAAGTTTGAGTAATTTAAAGTTTGGTTGGTATAAACTATTATTTAAGGCATCTCATCCACCAATAGGTCAGAGGATAGAGAAAGCATTAGAATGGGATGAGAAGAATAAATAGATAATTTTACTTTTGCTTTAGTAGAAAAGATAGCATAATAGATAGAGATTTCGACAGTTTAGGAATTAGGCGTTAGGAGGTAGGAGTTAGAAAGAACTTACTAACCCCTAGCACCTAAAAGTGTCACTTTATACCCATTATCATTTAACTACTAAAATAGATTATATTAATAGAAATTATAGTTGTTAGGGGGTAGATTATGGAAGATCAATTATTAAAAAATATAAAAAAGAAATTGCCAAAATTTCCAGGTATACAAGGTAAAGATAGATATTTTAATTCTGCAGTTTTAATCTTATTAATTTATATCGACGGAGAGTATCATTTCTTATTTCAGAAAAGAGCTGCTGATATTAGACAGGGAGGAGAGATCTGTTTTCCAGGGGGGAGATATGAACCGGGTATAGATAATAGCTATGAGGAGACTGCTATTAGAGAAAGCGTTGAAGAGTTGGGGGTAGAGAAAGAAAAGATTGAAATTATAGGGCAATTAGATACTCTTGTGGCAACTATGGGGGCTACAGTTGACTCTTTTATTGGAATTTTTAAAGTAGATGATTTAGAGCAATTAAATATAAACCTTGCAGAGGTAGAGAAAGTCTTTACTGTCCCAATTGCTTACTTTAGAGATAAGATAGCAGAAGAATATCAAGTTAGATTAGAGGTTCAACCAAGTTATATAAATCAAGCGGGAGAAGAAATAAAATTATTCCCTGCTGAAGAACTAGGTCTACCTGAAAGGTATAGAAAACCTTGGGGTGGGCGGAAGCATAAACTCTATTTATATGATACTTCAGAAGGAATTATTTGGGGGATAACAGCTGAATTGATAAGAGAAGTGGTTAATCTTATTGATTAAGAAGTTATAATAGATCTATAATATATTTTTACTAAAGGGAATAATTATTAGTTATAGAATTAATTTTAAAAAGTTATTTAAAGAGTTTTACTATACAAAACCCTATAAGAAAATACTTTTTAGTATCTATCTTATAGGGCATTTTATAATATACATTAGTTAAATTTAAAAACTAACATTTATATTATAGCTTAATAGTATAGAGCCATTAGTAGTGTATCCTATTTCGTATTTGTTTTTTAGAAATGTAAAATACTCATTTGTTTTTTCTAATCCCAAACCAGCACTCAAACTTATGTCATCATCTATATTTCCTAATCCACTAAAAAGGTACATGCTAGAGTCAAGGTCACTAGTGAAGCGATATAGCCCTTTGACTAATGTTAAAAGCTCTGTTTCATCATCTGAAGAGTCCTCTCCTTCTTTTGTTACTTGTCCTAATATTCCTTGTAGGCTAATTTTATTGTTGAAATCGTAGTTTCCAACTAAGCCAATATAGGTACTGCTTTCATCATTCACTGCTATACCTAATTCGATACCACCACTATATGCCTTACTTTCTTCTTCTTCGACCATCTCAAAGGCTAAAGTATTAGTTCCTATCATGAATGTTAGTAATATTGTGATTAATATAATTTTTTTCATCATTTTCCCTCCATTTTTATGGTTTAACTTTATTATTCAATGATATTTTAGTTATTCCTGCAAAAAAAAGGATAAATCCGATATTTTATTGAATTATAGAATAATAATATATTTTATTGGGAGGAAAAACATGAAGATAATAATGAGAATATTTTTTTGTTTAACTTTAATAATTACTATATCTTTAGGAGCTTTAGCAAATAACAGCAGTTTTAAAGGTGAGGATCAGGTTGCTTTTGTGTCAGTAATAAATCATAATAAAGATATTTGGGTGATTAATGATGATGGAACAGGGTTGATTAAATTAACTGATAATCCATTTCCAGAATTTTCACCACAATGGTCACCTGATGGAACTAAGCTTCTTTATCTTTCTAGTCATAAAGGTGATTTTATACAAAAGAAATATAAGCTATGGGTAGTTAATAGTGATGGGAGTAATGCTCATATCTTGGCTGATGATCTTAGTCATAATTCTCTTAATAATATAGACTGGTCAGCTGATAGTAATAAAATTATATTCTTATCGAGAAAAGGAGAAGATGATTTACTGACAATAATCGATGTTGATGGAAACAATAGAAGAATTTTGACTGATAAAGATATTCAAGCCGATTATATCTCTTTTTCTCCTAATAGATCTCAGATATTAGCTTATTTAAAGGGGGATGATGAAGACGGTTTATATATTATCGATTCAGAAAAGAAAGAAAAGAAGAAGTTAACTGATTCGAAAGGAAAATATATACAAGCTCAATGGTCAGCTGATGGAAGCAAGATTGCTTATATTTATAAGAAACACTTATTCCAAATATTTGGGGCAAAAGAAGGAATCTATATAATGGACAGTAGTGGAAAGAATAACATTCTGGTAGTTAAAGAAGATCATATCAGTAATATTTCATTAGATCCGGCAGGTAAAGCAATTTTATTTTCTGTCAAATATGAAAAAGTAACAAATCCTGAAGCTCATATAACTGACCAAAATACTAAAACTTATTATAGAAGATATATAGTTGCTGCTAAGAAGAATGCTAATCCTCAAAGAATAAAAGGGTCACTTCCTAAATGGTCTCCAGATGGTTTAAAGTTTGCTCATCAAGATGGTAGTTATGTACATATTAAGATTTCTGGCCAAAAAGGCTATATAAAAGTTCCTGTTAGTAATTTATCGTCTATAGTTGGCTGGGGACCTAATAGCAATAAGGTTCTTTGTGAAGTTAAGCCTGGCTTATTTGCTAACAATGAATTATATGTTTTTGATTATCATGGAAATCAAGTTTATAGATTAATTAATGGAGGATTTAATGTAGTATTCTCTACTTGGTCCCCCAAAAATTAAAGAATTTTATTTTGGGTACGTAAGAATATAAAGTCTTGTAATAGTTTTTTATCATCTAAGATATAAATTAAAAAAATATATAATAATATTATTATAATTAATTATATAATATAATTTTTTAGCTGAATCAAAGGGAGGTGTTAGAATTAGCAACATAAATTTTTCTAAGAAGATATGCCTCTTTTTACTAATAATCCTGTTAATTATTAGCATTACTCAATTAGTCTTTGCAACTAATAATAAAGCAATTAAGGTTTATTATAAAAAAGATGGGAATAAGGTTGATTTTTATGCTAGTAACAATAGTTATGCTCCTTATCAGCTAAGGATTTCCTTTTTAAAATTGAAAAATATAACTTCAGCGGTTAACTTTCCTTATTATACAGTAATAGCAGCCCAAAGAAGAGAAGAATATTTATTCTCTATAAAAGGAGAAGCTAATAAACGCTATGCTTTTAAATATCAATATGAAGTTATAAAAGGAGACCCAGACAGAGTTTATTTAAATAATTATTATTTATTTCCATATAAACATGGTACTAAGCAGAAAGTAACTCAAGGATATAATGGAGATTATAGCCATCAAGGCAAATATGCGATTGATTTTGATTTAGATGAGGGGACAGAGGTTACGGCTATAGGTGATGGTGTAGTTGTTGAGTTGCGAGAAGATTCTAATCTAGGTGGCCCTTATGATGAATATTTAGATGATGCTAATTATATTACTATTTATCAAAAAGATGGTACTTTTGCTGATTATGCACATCTTAAATATAATGGAGTATTAGTAGAAATAGGGGATAAGATAGAAGCAGGAGATATAATTGCTTATAGTGGAAATACAGGATGGTCTCAAGGTCCTCACCTTCATTTAGAGATATTAGAGCCTGTTTATATGGGGCTAAGAACTATTCCTACTAGTTTTCTGAACTATGATGGTCAAATAGTAAGAGTTAAAGAAGGTAATTATTATTACTCTACTCACTATAATCGTGAAAGGTTTGAGGTTCACTTAGGTGAAGAGATAACAGATTATGACTTAGAAAATTATCTTAAAAAGATCGATACAGATTATACTTTGACTATAAGACGAGAAGAACTTGATGATACAGTTATAGTTTATATTAGAAATGCCTATCCATATGATATGGAAATAGAGCTTGATTTATCTAAAGCTATTAATGTTAGTAGTAGTCAAGGATTACCTTATTTAACTAAGGTTCCTGCTAACTCAGAGATTTATGCTATCTTACTTAGGCCTGAAAATAACACTAAGTATTGGCAGTATAGTATAAAATGTGGATATAGAAGAGCTAAGTAATAATTTAAATTCTATAGAAGTACTGATATTAAATATAATTTATCATAATAGTTTAATTATATTTTTGGATTACTTAAAATATAATTAAAGAAGTTGTTGATTTTGAAAGCAGAGTGGAAAGGCGTGTTTATAATGAAAAGTTTTGATTTTGATGGTGAGAAATATAAAGAATCTTCAAAACATCAGAAAGAATGGGGAAGTAGACTGATACAAGATCTAAATTTAAAAGGGGATGAAATTATCCTAGACTTGGGCTGTGGTGATGGGATATTGACAGCTCAATTGGCTGAAGCTGTTCCACAGGGGAGAGTCTTGGGGATTGATTCTTCTTTAGGAATGATTGAGACTGCTACTAAATTAATTAGAAATAATTTAGATTTTCAAGTAATGGATATTACTGAGATTAATTTTATAGAACAGTTTGATTTTATCTTCTCTAATGCAGCCTTGCATTGGGTTAAAGATCATAAGAACTTACTTGATAATTGCTTTAAGGCATTAAAACCCAATGGGATGATTAGATTTAATTTTGCTGCTGATGGGAATTGTTCTAATTATTTTGATGTAATTAGAAGAACAATTAAAGAAGCGAGATATCGAAAGTACTTTAAGGGCTTTGAATGGCCTTGGTATATGCCTAAAATTAGTAATTATAAGGAGCTGATTGAAGATTGTAAATTTAGTGAAATAGCGGTATGGGAAGAGAATGCTGATTGGCATTTCCCAAATTCTGAGGAGTTAATCAAATGGATCGAGCAACCTTCTTTAGTTCCTTTTTTAAAGTTTATTTCAGAAGAAGATATTGAAGCATTTAGAAAGACAGTGATTAAAAGAATGCTAGAAAATACTAAATTAGAAGATGGAAGATTCTTTGAGACCTTTAGAAGGATTAATGTATTGGCGAAGAAATAATAAGGGAATAATTTTCACCAAAAGTAGTATATAGTTTTAAAGTTAAAGATTAAATAATCCAATAGAAAGCTATTTTATCCTAAAAAAATAGGAGAAGATATATTATTATAGTTAAGGCATATTGATTGAGATAATTTACAAATAGATATAAATATTTATTATAGATTCACCAAAATTTGGTGAATCTTTTTTCGTTTTGAAAAAGATATATATTTAAATTATTATAAGTGAAATTATTTTACATAAAATAACAGCAAATTACATTAGATTCCTGTAAAAATATGTGTTATAATAATTTTTGTCGTTTTAGATAAGGGTTAATCAGAGGAAAGGAGGAATAAAAAAATGAGTGAAATTAAGATGAAAAGGACAATAATAGCATTAATTTTGACCTTAAGTATCTTATTTGCTGGAAGTTATTTTTTAGATAGTTATAAATTAAATCATTCATTAGCCAATGATTTAGAAGAGATAAGTGGAGTAAAATCCGTTAAAATTGATAAAGAGAAAGTAGACTATAAAATTAGATTAAGATTAAAAGAAGTAGACAACTTACAAAAGAATTTTAAAGAAATTAAAGATAGAATTGATGAGGCTGTGGAAGAGAAGTATACTATAATTTTAGAAACTGAAGATTCTAAAGAATTAGATAAGATTTATGAACAAATAAATTTGGTTTTATATGAGGCTTTAGAGACTGGAGAATTTGTTAAATTAGGAGATAGAATTAATGTTTATGCCAATAATTATCAGCTGGATCGAAAAGAGGTTAAAGTTGATAATAACTATATTTATTTGACTTTAGTTAAAGGGAAGCAAGAATTATATAAAGTAGTTGAACGAAATCAAAAGGAAAAATCAGGAGGTGAGATGAATGGCTAAGGACTTAGGATTAGGAGTTGGCTTAGCAGCAGTTATCTTTTTAGCCTTTAATGGAATTAACCTACTTCCGATTCTATTCTTAGGAGGAATAGGTTATTTTCTATTTAATACTGTAAGCAAACAGGCTTTGGGAGATAACTTTTCTATTTCTAATAAGGATGAAATTAAAGTCCCTGAGGTGGACTTTTCTGATATAGGTGGGCAGGATACAGCTAAAAATGAGTTATTAGAGGCTTTAGAGTTTGTGAAAAGTAAAGAAAAGATTAAAAAATTAGGTATTAGACCATTAAAGGGTCTGATGTTAAGTGGTCCTCCAGGAACCGGTAAGACCTTAATGGCTAAAGCAGCAGCACATTATATAGATTCAGTATTCATCTCTACTTCAGGAAGTGAATTTATTGAGATGTATGCAGGGGTAGGTGCTAAAAGAGTTAGAAAGATATTTAAAGAAGCTCGTGATAAAGCTAAAAAATCTAATAAGAATAATGCAATTATCTTTATTGATGAAATTGATGTCTTAGGAGGAAAAAGAGGAAAGAGTTCAAGCCATATGGAGTATGATCAAACCTTAAATCAATTATTAGTTGAGCTTGATGGTATCTCTGTAGATGATCAAGTAAATGTATTGGTAGTTGGTGCTACTAACCGAATTGATATCTTAGATGAAGCGTTATTAAGACCTGGGCGTTTTGATAGAATTGTTAAAGTGGATCTTCCTGATAAAGAAGGAAGAGAGCATATTTTGAAGATTCATACCAAGAATAAACCAATAGCAGATGATGTTGATTTAACACAATTAGCTAAAGAGACCTTCCGTTTTTCTGGTGCTCAATTAGAAAGTTTGAGTAATGAAGCTGCTATTATGGCTATGAGAGCAGGAGCAGAGAAAATTAATCGAGAGCATTTTAAAGAAGCGATAGATAAGGTAATGATGGGTGAGAAATTAAACCGTCGCCCAAATATAGAAGAATTAAAGAGAGTTGCCTATCATGAAGTGGGGCATGCTTTATTAGGAGAAGTTGTAAATCCTAATTCTGTATCTAATATTACTATTACTTCTCGTGGTAAAGCATTAGGTTATGTGCGCCATAATCCTGAAGATGACTACTACCTACAGACTATCGATTATCTAAAGAATCAGATTGCAGTATTAGTAGCGGGCTCTTTAGTAGAAGAAGAGATCTTAGGTAATAGAAGTACAGGAGCAAGTAATGACTTTGAGAAAGCAATCAAAGTAGCTCAACAGATTATCTTTTCAGGTATGTCTAAGCTAGGAGTTGTAGGTAAAGATAGTTTACCAGGAAAGATGTTACATGATACAATTTCTGAAATTATTAATGAACAAGAAGCAATAGTAAGAGAAGAGATAAAGAATAATAAAGATTTTATTCACCAAGTTGTAGAAATACTACTAGAAGAAGAGAGTATTATAGGTGATGAATTTAGAAGATTATTAACAGAAGAAAGAAAAGAAGATAATGTTGCTTAATTAAGACAGATCAGTTGATAAAACTGGTCTGTTTTTTTATATAAAATATAATCATGAAGAAATATTTTGAAATAAAACAAATTATTAATTAATAAATTGGATTTTGATATTATTTACTGTTATTTTGGGTTTTATATTATAAAATTCTCTTAATTAATTGCTTTTTAGTAATAAATTGCTTTTTTATTGCATAATAACTTTAATAGAGATATAATAAATTTATAATAATTATAAATATTATCTGAACTTTTAGTTATTAATATTAAGGAGGAAGATTAATAATGTTTAAAGAAAAGAAATTAATATTGTTATTACTAGCATTAGTTACAGCTATAGTAATAACAGGATGTTCAGGAGATACTTCGATAGTTGAATTAACAAAAGATGTAGATGGTCCAAGTCAAGTTATAGTTGGTGAAGAGAGTGATGAATTTACAGTAACAGGCAAGACAGGTTCTACATATTATTGGGAGGTTAAAGAATTAAGTGGGGAGAATTTAGGTTATTTTACTAACCAAACTGGCTCTAAAACTAGATTTGTAGCTTCAACAGAGGCTTTAGAAAAAGATACAATAGAGATAAGAGCTTTAATAAGTAATGAACCTCAAGAGTGGATTGAGATAGAAGTATTAGGAAGTAAGCATGAAAATAAATTTTATAAGGGTGGTTTTCATTCTATAGTTGCAACAAAGGACAGCAGTCTTACTAGTAATTACAAGGGGTATTTAGCAGGGGGTTATATTAAAGATGTTGGAGATCTTGAACCAAGCCCATATATAGTTAAAGCCGATAATCGTGGTTTGATGATTCATGAAAAGGAGTATGAAGGTGATGGAAGGTTTTATGATATTGAAGATATAGTTTTGACTGGAGTAGGAGATAGATATTATGTGATTGGTTATCGTAGACTTAACAGAGATTATTTTGAACCTTATATTGCTAAATTAAATAAGAAATTTGAAAAGGTGGAACAATATACTTATCCAAAACCAATTTATGGTGATTCTTTTTTGAAAGGTGCTATAGGGATTGAAGAGAATGTATCAATGGGAATTACTCATATAGTAGCTGCAGGAAGTTATCAGATTGAATCTGGAGCAGTAGTTCCTTATTTAGCCAAAGTAAATGTTGAAACTAATGAGATGGAAACTAAAATAATCCCAGGAATTGATGGCTCATATAGTAGTTTAAGTGCGATTGCAGAGACTAGTCAAGGTTACTTGGCTGTAGGAGAGTCTGATTATGCTGGTACTAATCGTGCTTTCATAATTAGTTTAGATTCGGAGTTAACACAGACTGGAATAGTTGATATTGAGGATAGTCAAAGGTTACATCAAATTAAGAAGGTAGGAGATAATAGATTTGTAGTAGTTGGAGAAGATGGATATGTGGGAATTGTGGATTCTAAGGGAAGTATTTTGACAAAATTGAATATTGATTCTAATTTAAGCTTTAGAGATATTTTAGTAGATAATGGTGATATTATTCTAGTTGGTCAAGATAGATCAAGTCAAGAAGGAGTAGTTTATAAAGTTGATGAAAGTACTAATAATGCAACGCTTTTAGGAAGCTATGGTAACTATCTTCATGCAATTACTAAATCTACAGATGGTTATTATCTCTTAGCAGGTACTTCAATAGATTTTTATAATTATGTAGTTAAGATCGATCCAGATACTGGACAATTAGTGGATAGGCAATAAATTAAGAGTAAAAAGGCGATCCTTGTGGTCGCCTTTTTGTTTTAATTTTAATTTCAGATTCAATAGTTAGGAGTGACTATAATTGAAAAGGTACTTAGTTATTTTATTTATGGTTTTAGTAGTTATCTTTACTTACAATTTCTCTACTAAAGCTAAGGGAATAATTGATTCAAATAAGTTAGAGTTAGATCTTATGATTAATTATAGTAATTATGTTTACAAAACTTATGGAGATAATGTGGAAGAAGATAATTATATTAGAGAGGACTTACATCATGGAAAAGGTTATTTAGGAGAAATCATATATTGGGTTAATAATAGATTTGGAGTTGGTTTAGGTTTAGAAAGCAATAGGATGGTTTCTGAATGGTGTGATAATTTAGAAAAGTATAAATATAGTTCTCAGTTAGAGGGACCTTATGCTAAAATGATCTATAACTTAAATGATAATATAAGATTATATAATAATATTATTAACTATAGATATAAGGAACATTATCAGAAAGCGGGATTTGACAATGACCTTATTAGAGGAAATGGAATAGGTGTTTTATTAGGTATGAAGGTTGATTATCCAATTAATAATAATTTATCAGTTATATTAGACTCTGGATATCGCATAGTTAGAATTAAAATTAAGAAAAGATATAGTTCAAAGAAAGATGAGCTGATAAAAAATAAAGATGGTGAAAAGATTAAAATTTCTGGTTTGCGTGTTGGTTTGAGTGTGGCTTATAGATTCTAAAGATACGTATCAACCCCCCTAAATAGAAAAAAATGGAAAAATTTAAATATTAAGCAGGAAAAAAGAATGCTTTATATAATTACTTAAGTATGAATCAATTAAATAATAGGACTATTAGATTATAAAAATTAACAACTACTTTGTATTAAAATAAATTATTAATATTAAAAGTTGAGAATTAAAAAAGGGGGTTAAAGATATGGCAGTGGAAAAACTTACATCTATTAAAGTGAATATTAATACAGCTATGTCAGAAGAACTAACTAGATTAAAGGGGATTGGACCGGCTTTAGCAAAAAGAATAATTAATTATCGGAAGAATAAAGGTGAATTTAATAGCTTAGAAGAGATAAAGAAGGTCTCAGGAATTGGGAAGAAGCTTTTTTCTAGTATAAAATCTAATATTACAAATGAAATTCAGGAGGTTAATTTAAAGCAGTTGGATGAAGAAGAATCTCCTTCTAGTTCAGGGTCAAGTTCTGATTTATCTCTAGTAGAAGATGCTAAAGATGATCAGGAAGATAATATAGATAACCTTAATCAGTATCAGGTTCCTGAAAGTTATGGTAGTAATAAATTGGTATTACAGGTAAAGAATCCGAAAACTGCTCATCTATATTGGGAATATACGAATGATAAAGTAGAAGAGGTTATTGCTCAAACTGAATATAGTGATATTTCTGAAGTTAATCTGGTATTAAAAATTTATAATTTAAGCAAGAAATCAGAACAATATATAAATATAGGCTTGGATAATGATAGTTGGTGGCTAAATGGTATGGAAGCTGATCAGACTTATTTTGCTGAATTAGGTTTTTTAGATGAAGATGATAATTTTTATTCTATTCTTGAATCAAATAAAGTCACTATGCCAGTAAATAAAATAAGTGATAATTTAGATGAAAAATGGATGACTGTTAAGGAGAAGATGGATGAGATATATGTATTGTCAGGAAGTCTATTATATCAGAATGAAAATAATAATTATAGCTCTAAGGATGTAGTTAGGAAATTGGAATCAATTACTGATTTGTCCAAATTAGAGGAGAGCTATAGTTCTGATAATCTACTAGATGGTTCATCAGAAATTCAATAATATTAATTAACAATCTTAATCTATATCTGGATAAAAAAGCTAGGGAATCCCTAGCTTTTTTTATTTATACATAAACAGTAATATTATACATTGATAATTTAATATTAGAAATTTTGAGGAATTATTACAATATATTTTATAAAATGAAGGAATAGAAAGATTAATCTAGAAGAAATATATGTAAAAGTAAAATGTTTTTTTATAGAAATAATGTAATAAAAAATCATTTAATTTAAATAAAAAAGAAAGGGGCAAGCAAATAAAATGGCTAAACATAAAAAATTAAAGCTACTTAATCTGCTTGGAGTAATAGTGTTTTTGGGATTTGTAGTGGGATCGTTAAGGCAAGTTTCTCAATCTACACTCACAATAAATGTAGTTGGAAAAGGAGAAGTCAATTATACTTCTGGAATTTACAGAAAAGGAAGAAATATAAATTTAAAATCTACTGGAGTAGCAGGCTGGAGATTTGATCATTGGTCTGGTGATATAAGTGGCAAAGAAAATCCTAAAAAAGTATCATTAATTGATGATGTTGAGATTAAAGCAGTATTTTATAAGATAAATAATAAGCCAGAAGTTAAATCTAAAAATAAAGAAGAGTTAGAAGATAAAGATAAAATAGAAACGAGTGGAGGAAAAGAGTTAGGAGCGAAAGATGAAACTGAATTACAAAAGAAGGAAGAAGGGTTAGAAAAGAAAGAACAAGAAGAGCTAGAAAAGAAAAGACAAGAGGAATTAGAAAGAAAGAAACAAGAAGAGCTAGAGAAGAAAAGACAAGCAGAATTAGAAAGAAAGAAACAAGAAGAGTTAGAAAAGAAAAGACAAGCAGAATTAGAAAGGAAGAAACAAGAAGAGCTAGAGAAGAAAAGACAAGAGGAATTGGCTAGAAAGAGAAAAGAAGAGTTAGAGAGAAAACGACAAGCAGAATTAGAAAGAAAGAGAAAAGAAAGATTGAAGAATAAAGAGTTTAAAATTATGTTTGGTCAAGAGAAGAAAGACTTATTTAAATCTGTTAAGAGAACATCTGATGGAGGATATATTTTAGCTGGATGGACCGAGTCTTTTGCTTCTAAAGCAGAGGATGCTTACATAGTAAAGACAGATTATAGTGGTAAGCAGGAATGGTATAAGACTTTTGGGGGAGAAAATATTGATAGATTTTATTCAGTTCAGCAATGTTCAGATGGAGGATATATTTTAGCGGGTCTAACAAAATCTTTTGGAGCAGGCAGAAGAGATGCTTATGTAGTTAAATTGAATAATAAAGGTAATGTAACCTGGGCTAAAAAATTTGGTGAAGATAAAAGTGATTGGTTTGAGGAAGTAAGAGAGACTGCTGATGGAGGTTATATCCTAGTTGGATCAACTAGTGCTTTTGGTATTGGTGGAAGAGATGGCTATATAGTTAAAGTTGATAAACGAGGAAATAAAGAATGGGATAAGGTATTTAGAGTTAAAGAAGGAAATGAAATTTATTCTGTTGAAACAACCTCAGATGGTGGTTTTGTTGTAGTAGGATATAGTGGTAGTCCTGGTAATTATCAAGGCTATCTAGCTAAACTGAATTATAAAGGAAATAAAGAATGGTCAAGAGAATTTGGTGGTCAAAGTAATGATAAAATTTATTCTATCACTAAAAGTTCAAATTCTGGATATATATTGGCAGGCTGGACAGAGTCTTTTGGTGCAGGAGGAAGAGATGGTTATGTAATTAAGGTAGACTCAAAAGGTAAGAAAAGGTGGTCTAAGACTTTAGGAGGGAAGGAATGGGATGTATTTACTAGTGTTAAGGAGTTTAAAAATGGAGATATAGTATTAGTTGGAGAAACGAAAATTTTAGATGATAAAGGAAGAGATGGATATATAGTTAAGTTAACTAGGAATGGAATTGCAGAATGGAGTAAATTATATGGAGGTAAAGGAAGAGATATCTTTGAAGATTTAGATATACTTCCTAATAATTCTGTTATTATAGCAGGAAGCAGAGAAGTAGACAATAATGATATTAATGCTTACTTGGTTAAAGTTAATTTAAAATAATATTCATACAAACAGAGAATTCTGCTTGAAAGTAGAGTTCTCTGTTTATTAGTTTAGGTTTTGGATACCTATAACTTTCAAAAGTAATTCTCAAATGAACGTATAACCCAAGATTATTTGCTAGATGGCAAAAGATAACTAATCGTTTTTTTAGTTTGTATTATTCTGATACTTAAAATCATAATGTCAATAAAATATATTATAATTTATCACTATCGTTGCATTGTTAAAAAATAAATTAGAGCTAGTTAATTCATAATAATAGTAGTTATATTAATTATAGGTATTCAATTTCAAAGTGAAACGTAATGGGTATAATGCGACACTTTTAGGTGATAGGTCATAGGGGTTGGGCGTTAGTTTTTCCTAATACCTATCGCCTATCTCCTAGCGCCGAAACTGTCGCAATCTCCATCTATAACAACATATTTAAATTTTATTCTGAGTTTGGATATCTATAAAGATATTGATTTAATTTTTTGTTTTGAATTATATATATAAATTTGCTATACTCATTTTAAGAAAGATTATTATAATAATATTAGGTAGAAAGTTTTACTTAAACATTTATTAGGTGGTGAAAAGTTAATGAAAGCAGAAATTATTACTATCGGAACAGAACTTTTATTAGGTCAGATTGTAGATACTAACTCACAATGGATAGGACAAAAATTAGCTGAAATAGGTATTGATCTATATTATAAAGTAGCAGTAGGAGATAACAAAGAGAGAATTTTAGATACATTAGATCATAGTTTTAAAAGAGCAGATATTATTATCACTACAGGAGGTTTAGGTCCTACTCAAGATGATTTAACTAGAGAAGCAATAGCTGATGCTTTAGACTTAAATCTAGTTAAAAATGAAGATTTATTAATAGAAATTAAAAATTATTTTGATAAAATGGGATATCAAATGGCTAATAATAATTTAAAGCAAGCATATTTACCACAAGGGGCTCTTCCGATTAATAATTCTGAAGGAACAGCACCAGGTATATTATTGGATAAAGATGGGAAGATTATTATATCAATGCCTGGAGTTCCAATAGAAATGAAAACAATGATGCAAGAGACGATAATTCCTTACTTAAAGGATAAGTACTTATCAAATCAAATAATAAAATCTAGAGTAATAAAAACTTGTGGGATAGGAGAATCATCACTAGAAGAAATTATTGATGATATTTTAGAAGATCAAAGTAATCCTACAATAGCTCCTTTAGCTAGTCAAGGGGAAGTGAAGTTAAGATTAACTGCCAAAGCCAATAGTGAGAAAGAAGCGCTTGAATTAATTAATAGTAAAGAAAATGAGTTAAAAGAAAGAATAGGGGAATATATTTATGGTTATAATGATGATACATTAGAGAAGGTAATAGCTAGATTATTATCAGAAAAAGGCCTAACAATAGCAACGGCTGAATCCTGTACAGGAGGATTAATTGGAGATAGATTAACCAGTATTCCAGGAAGTTCAAATTATTTTGAAAGAGGAGTAATTAGCTATAGTAATCAAGCAAAGATAGAATTATTAAATGTCAAGGAAGATACTTTACAAGAACATGGTGCAGTTAGTAGTCAAACTGCAAAAGAAATGGCTCAGGGAATTAGAGAATTGGCAAATACCGATATTGCTATCGCTACTACTGGTATTGCTGGACCAGGAGGGGGTAGCTTAGAGAAACCTGTAGGTCTAGTATATATGGCTATAGCAGATAAAGAAGGTATTGAAAGTTATGAGTATAAATTTAATGGAAGTAGAAATAGAGTTAAGTATCTTACTTCTCAAATGATTTTAAATTTATTGAGAAAGAAATTATTATGTAAGTAATTATTAGTTTGTAATTGCTAGTTACTAAAGTAAGGAAGGAAAGGTAAGATGAAGGAGCTAGTAGCCAAGGTACTTATAGCAACTTTAATTGTATTATTCTTAATTAATTTTACAGCTGCAAAGGTTTATAAATTAAGTGTTTTTGAAGTAGAGATTGATTTGAATCTATCTACTCATCCCCAAACTATTATTGATTTTCCTCCGATTGGAGAGATAAGAGCAGCTACTCATAAGGCTCCTGTAGATTTGAATTTAACTTTGGCTGCTATTCACCAAGATAGGTTAAGTCAAATTATTAATAATATGGGATCAAAGGATGAATTAATCACTTTATTAAAAGCCAGGTCTAAGGTTATTATTCAATTGTTCATTATTAGATTGCTTGTTATATCTGTCTTAGGGGGGATAATTGGAGCAAGTATTGTTGTTTATAATCGTCAATCTATTATAGCTGGATTGTTAGTAGGAATAACAATTATTGCAATATTAACTTTATCAACCTATTATACCTATGAAATCAGTAAATTCAATGATCCTAATTTTGAAGGAATGCTAGAAGCTGCTCCTTGGATGATAGGGTTAATTCAAGAAGGATTAAATAGTTTAGATCAATTAGGTTATGAGATGCAATTAATTGCCTCAAACATGTCAGAATTATTTTCTAAGGTTGATACTTTACGTCCTTTGAGTCGAGTAACTGGTGATTTGAAGGTTTTACATATAACAGATATTCATAATAACCCAGTAGCCTTACCTTATATTGAGGAGATTGTAAAGAGCTTTGGGGTTGATTTTATTATTGATACAGGAGATATAACAGATTATGGCACGCCATTAGAAGGTGAGCTTTTAAAGAAGATCAATGATTTAAAGGTTCCCTATGTCTTTATTGCTGGTAATCATGACTCGCCAGATATTGTAGATAAGATGAGTAGTTTTGAAAATGTAGTAGTAATCCAAGCAGATGTGATAAATATTAAAGGGTTAGTAATCGCTGGTGTAGAAGATCCAGCTGCTAAGACTAATCAGATAAAACCAGTTGATGAGGAAGATGTTGTCAATTATAAAGAAGGATTAGAAGAGCTAGTTGAGAGGTTAAAGTTACCACCTGACATTGTGATAACACATAACTTTACAGTAGGGAAAGATTTAACTGGAAGGATCCCTCTTTTATTACATGGCCATGATCACGCATTTAAAATCTATAAAATGAAAGGAACAACTGTTATAGATGCAGGAACTACAGGAGCTGCTGGAATTAGAGGTTTAGAAAGTGAAGAAGGAATTCCTTATTCAGTAGCCTTGCTACATTATAATAATTTGAAAGAAGAAGAAAGAGAGAGATGGTCTTTAGATGTTGTTGATATTATTAAGTTTTATGATCGACATAGTGGTTTTATTTTAGAAAGACAATTAATAAATTCCAGAAATAGTAAAAAAGCTAAGGCAGAGGAATAAAGGCTATGCTTCTAGAAGTATATAATTAAATCTTCTATTATAGAATACTTCTTTTGTTAAAAGGAGGGAGATTTAAGATGGCAGATAAGTATAGGTTATTTATTGCAATAGAGTTAGAGAAAGTATTAAAGGGTAAATTAGAGAAGATTCAAAATATTTTGCGTGATTGCTCATTAAAGGTGAAATGGGTAGATAAGAATAATTTTCATATTACACTTAAGTTTTTAGGAGAAGTAAGTCAAGGTGAACTTAGTGATATTAATGAAAAAATATTAGAGGTAACAGAGAAAGTATCTTCTTTTAAAGTTCAAATAAAGGGTTTAGGAGCCTTTCCAAATTTAGATTATCCAAAAGTAATTTGGACGGGAATAGAAGAGGGGCAGGAAGAACTTATTAGCTTGCATAAATATTTAGAAGAAGTTATGATTAATTTAGGGTTTAAAGCTGAAAATAATAAATATAGACCTCATATTACTTTGGGTAGGACAAGTCGTAAAGAAAAAAATTTTAGTCTTATAAGTAAAAGATTAAAAGAATTTCCCTTCAAAATTGATTTTTATCAAGAAGTTAAAAAAATATCATTAATTAAAAGTAGATTAACTTCTAAAGGTCCAATTTATACATCATTAGCAGAATTTAAACTTTAGAAAGCGAAGAAATTATCAATAAAGTAATATTTATTTCTAAATTATTAATTGTTATACTTAAGTAATTTTATGTAATTGCTTTTTAAAAAAATATATAATATAATTGTATCATATCTTAGTTTTTAAAGAATTTTAATTTATGAAAAATATTTTAAAATACCTACAAAGCTTACTTATTAGATTTAAGCTTAAATCTAATAAGTAAGCTTTAACTTAATAATTTGTACTTAATTTTAGGCTCTGTTAACAGGCAATATTTATAGAGGGAGTGAAGAAAATGTCATTAGAAGAAAAGAAGAAGGCATTACAAAGAACATTAAATCAGATTGAGAAGGAATTTGGTAAAGGATCTATTATGAAGCTAGGTGAAGCTAAAGCAATGGATGTAGAAGCTATTTCTACAGGAGCCCTTTCTTTAGATGTAGCTTTGGGAGTAGGAGGAGTTCCCAAAGGAAGAATTATTGAAGTTTATGGACCAGAAAGTTCTGGTAAAACTACTGTAACTCTACATATGATTGCTGAGGTGCAAAAAGAAGGTGGAGTAGCTGCTTTTATTGATGCAGAGCATGCATTAGACCCTAAATATGCTCAAAACCTAGGAGTAAATATTGATGAGTTGTTGGTATCACAACCTAATACAGGAGAAGATGCTTTAGAAATTTGTGAAGCTTTAGCAAGAAGTGGAGCAGTAGATTTAATAGTCATTGACTCGGTAGCTGCATTAGTACCAAAGGCAGAAATTGAGGGAGAAATGGGCGATGCTCATGTTGGATTACAAGCACGTTTAATGTCTCAGGCTATGAGAAAGTTATCTGGTGTATTAAGTAAGTCTAAGTGTACTTGTGTCTTTATTAATCAGATTCGTGAGAAGGTTGGAGTAATGTTTGGAAATCCAGAAACTACTTCTGGTGGACGAGCATTGAAATTTTATTCTTCAGTTAGATTAGATGTTAGAAGAAGACAAACAATTAAAGATGGCGATGATTATCAAGGTAATAGAACTAAGGTGAAAGTTGTGAAGAATAAGGTGGCTGCTCCTTTCAAAACAGCAGAATTTGATATTATGTATGGAACAGGAATTTCACAAGCTGGGTGTATTCTAGATATGGCTGTAGAGTATGATATAGTTGAACGTTCAGGATCTTGGTATTCCTATGGAGATGATCACAGACAACAGGGAAGAGATAATTTTAAAGAATATTTGATAGAAATGCCAGAATTATTAAAAGAGATTGAACATAAAGTTAAAGTGGAATTGGGAATGATTGAAGAAGAGGTTAAAGAGGAGAAAGAAGAAAAAAAGAATAAAAAGACAAAAGATAAAGAGTCTGCTTAACCTAAAGCCCTTCTGTGAAGGGCTTTTTTTAATAAAAGATCAATACTCTAAAGTTATTAATTAGAGGTTTTAGATAAGATATATAGAAAGATTTTAATATAATAAGAGGTCTAACTTTAGAATTTAATTTATAAATATATCGTTATAGATAGATATTGCGACAGTTTCGGCGCTAGGAGATAGGCGATAGGTATTAGGAAAAACTAACGCCCAACCCCTATGACCTATCACCTAAAAGTATCGCAATATAACCATGTCGCACTATCTCCATGAAGTTTCACATTAAAGTTGTTTGTCTATAAATAAATTTATAGTTATGGTAATAATTATATGGTGGTGTATATAAATAATGAGTTATATTGGCCAAATTACAAAAATTGAAGCCCAAAAGAATAACCAAGGTCGTTGTTCTATATTCCTAGATGGTCAATTTCTAGTTGGAGTTGATGCTGAAATAGTTTACAAGTTTAACTTAGAGAAAGGACATAAATTAACTGAAGATATATTAGAACATATTCTAGATCAAGAAGATTTTATTCAAGCCAAGAAAGCAGCTTTTAATCTATTATCATACCGTCAAAGAAGTTATAAAGAGATGAAGGATAGGTTGGCTAAGAAAGGTTTTGATGAATTTATTATTGAACAGGTTATTAGAATTTTAGAACGTTTAGATTATATAGATGACAGAGAATTTGCAAATGCTTGGATTAAAGATCGAATCACTAGAAGATATGGCCCTTGGGTAATTAAAATGCAGCTTAAAGAAAAAGGAGTAAAGCAAAGAATTATAGAGGAAGAGCTTGATCGAGAATATAATTCAGATCTACAATATAAGATTGCTCAAAAGCTAGCAGCTAAGAAGGTAAAAAGATATCGGAAGTTAGATGATTGGAAGAAAAGAGGAAAGTTATCTAAATTTCTGCAAAGAAAAGGTTTTTCTTTTGATATTATTAATCTAGTTTTGAAAGATTTGATTAATAATTAGCTGTTACTTATTGCTATTAGCTAATAAGAAAGAGGTGAGATAGGTGAAATTACTAGTTTTAACAGATACTCATATTAGAGGAACAACACCTAGTAGAAGGCTAGATGATTTTAAAGAAACTTTACTAAATAAGTTAAGAGAGGTAAAAGAGATTGCCATAGAAGAAGATGTAGATTATATCCTACATGGTGGTGATCTATTTGACCGTCCAGATACTGCTCCATCAGTAGTAAATGATTTTATTAAGGTGTTAAGAACTTATCCCAAACCAATATATATAGTTGCTGGGAATCATGACCTTTATGGTCATAATCCTGAAACTTTAAGTAGGACAATGTTAGGAATACTAATCACTTCTGGAATAGTTAATTTAGTTCCAGAAGAACCGATCTTTCTCAAGGATGATAATGGCTTAGTATTACAATTATCAGGGAGAAATTTTGATTACAGTATTGATGAGAAAAATACCACTGCTTATACAGTTAAAAAGGATGATAAAGCTAATTATGCATTGCATTTAATTCATGGAATGCTCTTAGAAAAACCATTTTTTGAATCCGGCTATACATTAATTGAAGATGTAGATACAGAAGCAGATATAACAGTAGCTGGTCATTACCATATCGGATTTGGGGTAAAGAAGTTTAAGGGGAAGTATTTTTTGAATCCAGGCTCCTTAGTTAGATCAAGTGCTGATCTTAAGGAGATAAAGAGAACTCCACAAGTAGCTATTGTAGAATTAAAGGATGAAGTAAAAATAAGTTTAAGAAAATTGAAATCTGCCAAACCTGGTAAAGAGATTTTAGATCGTAGTGCGATTGAAGGGCAAAAGTTTAGAGAGAAAAAGTTATCTGAGTTCATCAGAGAGATTAAGGCTAATGATAGTTTTGAAGTCTTTAGTATAAATGCTATTTTAGATAAGATAGCCACTAATAAGGGGATAAATCAAGAGGTAACTAAAGAAGCTCTTGATCGATTAGCTGTAGTACAAGAAGAGTTAGGAGAAGGTGGTGAGATAGCTTAATGAGAATAATCGAGAGAATGGAGATAATAAATTTTCAATCTCATGAACATACAATATTAGAGTTTGATAAGGGATTGAATGTAATTACTGGACCTTCTGATCAAGGAAAATCAGCAATTATTAGAGCTTTACGCTGGGTTTTATATAATGAACCCCGTGGTACTGACTTCATTCGTCATAATCAAAGTGATTGTCAAGTTGCTATAGAGTTAGATAATAAATTTAAGATTATTAGAAAGAGAACTCCAAGCAAGAATAGATATATATTAGTTAATCCTGAAGGTGAAGAACATGTATTTGAGCGGGTAGGAAGTGGAGTTCCTGAAGAAATAATAAAGGTACATGGGATGCCAAAGATTGATCTAGATACAGATAATGAAACTACACTTAATATTGATTATCAACTAGAAGGAGCTTTTTTATTAACCGATAGTGGATCAGTAAGAGCTAAAACTCTAGGCCGCTTAATCAATGTTCATATTGTAGATTCTGCAATTCGTAGAACTAAGACTGATATTAGTAGATTAAATATGAGGAATAAACAATTAAAAGAAGAGCTAGAAATTAATCGAGAGAAATTAAAAGAATTTGATAATTTGGATGATTTAAAAAAAGATATTAAATCTAAGGAGACTATTTTAGATAACCTCAGAACATATAATCAAAAATTAGAGAGCTTAATTTCGTTACAAGAGAAATTAAATCAAAGTGATGACAGAATGAATAAATACAGTGATTTATTAAATCAATTGAATGATTTAGAAAAGATAGAAGATATATATCAGAGATTAGATGATAGAAGTATTAAATTTGAAAATATAGTTGAATTAGTAAAGAAAGAAGAAGTAATAAGGAAGAAATTTGTAAAGCTAGAAGATGTAATTGATCAATTATCAGATTTAGATCAAATTAATCTTCTTTACAAAGATTTAAATAATAGATATCAAAAATTAGATCTGGGAATAAAATTATTAAATAAATATAAAGATAATAAATCTAGAATTAATCTAGGAAAGAATATTTTAACTGAATTGAATAAGGTTGATCACGGATTAGATTATTTTTCACAGGCCAAAAAGATAGAAGATAATTTTTCAAAGTTAAATGGATTTGATATAAAATGGAATAAGATTAAAGATGATATTCTTATTAATGGAAAAATATTAGATCAAACCTCAGGGGTTAAAGATGTTAAATTTATCTTAAAAGAAAAGCTGCCTGAATTGGAAAAGAAGATAGAAGAAATAATTTATATTAACAATAAAATTGAAGACTTAGAAAAGAGTATCAATAAGAAGGAAATCATTTTGAATAAACTACCATCTGATGATCAGATAGTTAATATTCAACAGTCATTAGAAAAGAGATATAATCAGTTATCTGATCTAAAAGAGGTTCAAGTAGGGCTGAATAAGAATAAAGAAAGTATTAATAAAGGAAAAGTCTATATGAAGAAATTAGATAAGAAGATAGAAACTTTGGCTGCTCAATATAGTCAAGTCTTAAAGAAGATAGGTAAATGTCCAACCTGTTTTGAATCAATTGATAATCATACTGTTGATAAAATTATAAAAGAATTAAAGGGGGAATAAATAATGAGTAAATATAAAAAAGAGATTGATGAAATAAAAAAAGAGTTAGATAAGGCTAATAAGATGAAAGTTCAAGCAGAAACAAGAATGGAGCATCTAAAGCAAGAAAGAGAAGAGTTACTAAAGGAAATTAAGAAGTATGGAGTTGAGCCTGAAGATTTAGAGCAGGAGATTAATAAATTAGAAGAAGAATTAACTAGTTTAATTAACCAGGCACGAGATTTATTACCAGATAAAGATGTCTTAGAAGGTAGAGTGAAATAGAATGTTAGAATCTAATTTAAATAATCCAAATATGTTGATTAAAGAATTAGAAGCTAATATAAATCACTTAAAAAGTAGCTATAATCAGCAGAAAGGAAGAAAAGAACAATTAGAAGAGGATATAGAGAAGAAAGAGAAAGAACTACTCAAATGTAAATCAGAGATTGAACTTTTGGAACAAGTAAATATACTCTTCCATGAAACATCTGAATTTGCTAGAGAGCAGTCAAGACAACAGATAGAATCTTTGGTAACAAATTTTTTACAGTATGTTTTTGGAGAAAACTTTAGTTTTGAAATTGAAATTCGTAATCGTGGTGGACAACCTTGGGCTGATTTTTATGTTGTCTCCCAACAGGGCAAGTATAGAGTTAAGAATGAACCTCAGGATGCTCGAGGTGGAGGTGTAGTTGATGTTGTTTCTTTAGCATTAAGAATTGCTATTTTAGAAAGTCATCAGAAGCCTAAGATCAATGGTCCAGTTATATTGGATGAGCCTGCTAAACATGTTAGTGAAGAGTATATAGTAAAGGTGACAAGATTTTTAAAGCAAGTTAATGAAATGTTTGGCCGACAGATTATAGTTGTAACTCATCAACAACACTTAAGTGAGGTAGCAGATAAAGCTTTTAGAGTAGAGCTAAAAGAAGCCAAAAGTCAAATATCAACAGAAATTATTTATTAATAGCTAATTAATTTCGATATAGATTATCAAAACTATTAAATTCAACAGTATCTTTAAAGGTGCATTGTATAATTAAATGCACGGATAGTTCAAAAAATAAAAAATGACACACATTAATACCTCATATATAATGTTAACTGACCAAAGCAAACATTGGAGGTATTAAATATGTGCCAAAATAATTATAACACAAAAAGTAGAAAAGGAAAACATTTAAAGTGGGAAGAGAGAAAGATAATAGAACATTTATATAATATACAAAACAAATCGAAGACAGCAATAGCAAGAGAGTTAGGGAGGCATAGGACGACAATAAGTCGAGAAATTGAAAGGGGAAAGCTTGTATTATTAAATTCAGATTACACTAAAAGAATAGAATACGATGCTGATATAGCTCAAAACTTATATGATAACAATGCGACTGCTAAAGGAGCTAAGATTAAAATAGGAAAAGATCATCAATTAGCTGAATTCATAGAAGAAAAAATAAAAGGAAATTATTCTCCAGAGGTAATTGCAGAGATGATTAAAGAGGATGATGGGTTTGAAATTAAAATACATTGGAAGACGATATATAATTATATAGATAAAGGCATTCTGTTTATAGATAGAGAAGATTTGGTTTATGGTAGATATAAAAAGACTAATAAATCTAAACAGAAAGAAAAAGAATCAACAAAAAGGAGAAAAGAGGGAAGAAAGATATCAGATAGGCCTAAGGAAGCTGATAAAAGGTCAGAAATAGGTCATTGGGAAATGGACTTAGTAGAGGGTAGGAAAGGTAAAGATGAGCCCTTTTTATTAGTTTTAACAGAGAGATATAGTCGCAAAGAAATAATAGAACTAATACCTAATAAGACTCAAGAATCTGTAATAAAAGGATTAGATCGCGTAGAAAGAAGAATAGGAGTTAGAAAATTTAGAGACTTATTTAAAACTATAACTACAGATAATGGTAAAGAATTCTATGATTATGAAGGGATAGAAACTTCCTTTACAGGAAGTGATATCTCAAGAACTAGTCAATATTATGCTGATGCTTATTGTTCTTGGCAAAGAGGTAGTAATGAGAATTTAAATAAAATGATTAGAAGGTTTTTACCAAAAGGAAGTAGCTTTAAGAATATTAGCAGAAATGAAGTTAAAAGAATTGAGCGATGGATAAATAATTATCCACGAAAAATGTTTGGGTTTAAGAATGCAAATTATATATTTGAAGAACAGTTAAAGGCAGCTTAAAATTTATGAGGTATTGAGTAATAAAAAACCGTGCATTTTATATTGCAATTTATAACAGTATCTTTAAAGAGTATTCTGTCTTGACATAACTATTGTTAAAAGATAAAATATAAACGTGGTACCTTTTTTACTATATTAGAAAATGATATATTCTTTAATTAACAATTAAATAATGGATGGAGGTGAAGTTATTTGGCATATGTATTAATGATTAGCGGATTACTAGTTGGAGGAATAATTGGCTTTGCCATTAGAAAATATATTGCAGAGAGCAAAATTGGCTCTGCTGAAACAGAAGCAGAAAGAATTATAGAAGATGCAAAACGAGAAGGTGAGTCTAATAAACGTGAAATATTAGTAGAGGCAAAAGAAGAGGCTCATCAAATGAAAGATGAAGTTGAGAAAGAATGCCGTGAGCGTCGGAATGAATTACAGAGATTTGAAAATCGTCTGCTTAAAAAAGAAGAAAATTTAGAAAGTAAAGCTGACAATCTAACAGCTAAAGAAAGTAGTCTTAAAAATAGAGAATCTGCTATTGAGAAGAAAGAAGAAGAGATTGATAATTTATTTGAAAAGCATGTTAAAGAATTAGAGAAATTAGCCGGATTAACTACTCAACAAGCTAAAGACTTATTATTAAGTCGAGTAGAGGATGAAGTAGAGCATGAAATGGCTAAGAAGGTCAAAGAGATTGAAACAAGAGCTAAAGAAGAATCAAATAAAAGAGCTAAAGAGGTTATATCTTCTGCAATTCAACGTTGTGCTGCAGATCATGTAGCTGAAACTACAGTCTCTGTAGTTTCTTTACCAAATGACGAGATGAAAGGAAGAATTATTGGTAGAGAAGGTAGAAATATTAGAGCTTTAGAAAGCTTAACGGGGATTGATTTAATTATTGATGATACTCCTGAAGCTGTTGTTTTATCAGGATTTGATCCAATCAGACGTGAGATAGCTAGAATTGCTTTAGAAAAACTGATTGTGGATGGAAGAATTCACCCTGCACGTATAGAAGAGATGGTAGAAAAAGCTCGTCAAGAGATTGATGACAAGATTTATGAAGTTGGTGAGCAGGCTACCTTTGATACAGGAGTTCATGGTTTAGATAGAGAAACTATTTATTTACTAGGAAGACTAAAATATAGGACAAGTTATGGACAAAATGTATTAAAACACTCTATAGAAGTTTGTCATTTAGCTGGTGTTATGGCAGCTGAATTAGGAGTGGATGTGAATATAGCCAAAAGGGCTGGTCTTCTTCATGATATAGGTAAGGCAATTGATCATGAGGTTGAAGGTTCACATGTTAAAATAGGTGTAGACTTTGCTCGTAAGCATGGAGAATCTGATAAGATTATACATGCAATTGAAGCACATCATGGTGATGTAGAAGCTAAATCAATAGAAGCAGTATTAGTTGCAGCAGCAGATGCTGTTTCAGCAGCTAGACCTGGTGCACGTCGTGAAACTTTAGAATCCTATATTAAACGTTTAGAAAACTTGGAAAATATAGCTGATTCTTTTGAAGGTGTAGAAAAGTCTTATGCTATTCAAGCTGGACGTGAAATCAGGATTATGGTTGAACCTGATGAGGTAGATGATATTAAGTCAAGTAAAGTTGCTTATGATGTTGCTAAAAAAATAGAAGATAATTTAGAATATCCTGGACAAATTAAAGTAACTGTTGTCAGAGAAACAAGAGCAGTTCAATATGCGAAATAAGTAAAAAGTGACCATTTTTAATGGTCACTTTTTTTATATCATAATGTAATTTCTAAAAGCATTAAAATTTATCGTTACTCTTAACTTTTGGATTAATTAGTTTTATTATTTTATTTATAGAAGAAAATTTTTAAATAGGTATTATTTTAGAAAGCTTTTTCTTTATCTAAGGCAGGAATTTGTAATATAATATTTAATTAAATAAGTAATAAACGATAAAAGAATAAAATTTAGATATACTAACTAAAGGAGTGCAAGTTATGAAATCAAATAAGTTGAAATTAGATAAAGATAATAGTGTAGAGTTAGTGACCTCGATTTTGATTACTTATCCAACTATCAATACTGTTGATATTAATCTTGAAAATAAAGGTTTGGAAATTTCTTTTTTAATTGATTATTCAATGACTGATAATAGTTGGTTAGATAAGAAGTCTAAATTAGAACAAAATTTTAGGTTATTTAATAAGTTTCAAAATAGAACAAATCAGACTGTTAAATTTATTAAAGATGATTATGAAGATTTAAGCAGATTAAAATTTATTAGAAGCTTAGATCAATGTTCTGAAAATGAGTTAAGCTTTATGATTCAAGTTATAGAGAATATTTTTGGGGACAAGTTATTAAAAAATGAGAATTTATATCCTTCTTCTGCTTTTAGTTCTATAGATCAATTATTAGAGAGAGTTAGAAAAGAAAATATTCAAGAACAGAAAGGTGATGAGTACTTAGGTTTTATAGAAGAAGATAAAGTATTAGTTTTTAATAAGAATCGAAAAGATTAAACTTATCCAAAATTAATCTTTATAAAGTGTGAATAGCATTAGGTGATTTTACTCAAAATATGATTGTATAATTTAGTAGTAAATAAAATTTGATGTATAATGCTTATTTTATTGGATAGTATAAGGGGGAAGTCTTTAAATGAAAGTTTTTGCAATTGGGGATATTGTAGGAAGAACAGGAAGAAGGGCTGTTAGAGAATTATTGCCACAAATTATCAAAACAGAGAAAGTAGACTTTGTAATAGCAAATGCTGAAAATGCAGCAGGAGGATTTGGATTAACTGAAGGTGTAATGGAAGAACTTTTAGACTATGGAATCGATATATTAACTATGGGGAATCACACTTGGGATAATAAAGAAATATTTGATTTCATTGGTGAAAGTGACAAGATTATTAGACCTTATAATTATCCAAAAGGAACACCAGGGGTTGGAATTCAAACTATTGAGAAAGATGAATTTACTCTGGGAGTTATTAATTTAATAGGAAGGGTTTATATAGGGAATTACCTTTCTCCTTTTCGTTCTTTAGATAAAGCTATTCAAGAATTGAAGGAGCAAGTAAATGCTATTATAGTTGATTTTCATGCAGAGGCTACTGCTGAAAAGGAGGCTTTGGGATGGTATTCTGATGGTAGGGTGTCGGCTTTGGTAGGTACTCATACACATATTCAAACAGCTGATGATAGAATATTACCTGAAGGAACTGCATACATAACAGATTTGGGTTTAACTGGTGCTGTTAATTCAATATTAGGTATGAATATCGATGAACCATTAGAAAGATTTTTAACTCAGATGCCAAATAGATTTAAAGTGGCTAAAGGTGATACAAAGTTATCAGGATTAATTATTGAAATTGATGATAAAACGGCTAAAGCAATATCAGTTAAAAGAATTGCTCGAGTTTATACAGTTGATTAAATTTAGAATAAAAAATAATTTTTCCAAAAAAAGAAGGAATTATTTTGTAAATATTGAAATAAGTATATGTAAGTAAATAATAAATAATTAATCAAATCAAATGGGAGGTATTCAAACATGGAAGTACTAAAAGTATCATCTAATTCAAGTCCTAATTCGGTAGCTGGAGCTTTAGCTGGAGTATTAAGAGATAATGGTGGGGCTGAACTTCAGGCGATAGGAGCTGGAGCATTAAATCAAGCAGTTAAAGCTGTAGCTATTGCTAGAGGTTATGTAGCACCAAGTGGTGTGGATTTAATTTGTATTCCTGCTTTTACTGATATTGAGATTGATGGAGAAGAAAGAACAGCTATTAAATTAATTGTACAACCGAGATAAATTTAAATAGAAGGTATATATAGAAGATATATAGATGTTAAAAGCAACCAAAGAGGTTGCTTTTTTTTTAATTTTAATAAGAATTATTGATGAATTGATTAATGAAAAAGATCTTATTGGATGTTTTATATTAAATTATTATTTATAGTGAATAATTAAATTATTTAGAGACAAAACTATTTAATAATTAAGTATATTTTAATTCTATACTCTAAAGGAGGTAGATGAATTATGCCAATGGGAGTTATATTATTAATTTTGTTAGAAATTATAATTTATTTTGGATTTGCAGAAAGAATGATTATAAAGATGGGCTTAAGTAAAACTTCGTTAATTATCTTCTTTGCTTTAATGATAATAGGTAGCTTTATAGATATACCAATTACTAGAGATCCTCTAATTACAATTAATTTAGGTGGAGCTATAGTTCCGATTGTTTTAGCTTTCTATCTCTTGTCTAAAATGGATGAAAAAGGAGAATTGTTTAGAGCAATAATTGCTACACTTATCGCGGGGGGGGCTATATTTGCTTTAACCCAGATTTATAGATTTGAAGAAGGTCATACATTAATTGATACCAATTATTTATTTCCTATTATTTCTGGAGTTGTTGCTTATCTAATTGGTCGGTCTCGAAAAGCTGCTTTTGTGGCAGGTACTTTAGGATTTTTAGTTTATGATCTTATTCATGTAGTTAGAATTACTATGGGTGGAGTACCAGGAGAAGCTGATATTGGTGGAGCAGGTGCTTTTGATTCAATAGTTATTGGTGGGATTTTAGCTATCTTATTGGCTGAAATTTTAGGAGAATCTAGAGAAAATTTATTTAAAGCTAATCAAGAAAGTAAAGAAAAATTTAATAAGCATAAATTAGCCCATTCTAGTGTTGAATTCGCTGAGTTAGGGCATGAAGAAAAAGAGGATAGAGGTGAAGAGAATGAATAAAAGGACTATTTTAATTTTATCATTATTATTTTTAGTGTTTAACTTAATCTTTACACCTATGTCTTTTGCAAAAAATAAGAAAGATAATTATTTTAGTGTAGTAGCAGAAAGTACTGGAGAGGTTATATTTGAAACAGCAATGGCTGTTAATCTAGGTGATTATTATATTAATGAACAGAATAAAAAGTATAAAGTAGTCAAAGTGGATGGTAAAAAGGGAGTTGCTAAATTTGAAGAAACAGTAAAGTTATTAGAAGGTGAGGATAATCTATTTGCCTTGTCTCAGGGCTTAGTAGCAGATAAAGGTAAGAAATTAATTGGAATTTATAATACTCATAGTGATGAATCTTATAAACCTACTAGTGGAACTCATAGTGAGCCTGGGAATGGAGATATTTATAATGTTGCAGATATGTTTGCTAAAAAGTTAGAGGAAAAAGGGATTAAGGTAATTCATAATAAATCTAAACATGATCCTCATGATGGAGGAGCCTATGAGCGTTCAAGAAGAACAGCTACTAGATTGGTCAGAAAGAGACCAGATGCTATCTTTGATATTCATCGTGATGGGGTTCCAAATCCAGATGAGTATGTAGCAACTATAAATGGAAAAAAATATGGGAAGATCAGATTGGTAGTAGGGCGACAAAACCCCCAAATGAAAGTCAATGATAAGTTTGCTAAAGAATTAAAAGCTGTTACAGATAAATACTATCCTGGGTTAGTAAAGGGGATTTTTTATGCTAAAGGTAAATATAATCAAGATTTATCTCCTCGTTCTTTGATTTTAGAAATGGGGACTCATGTTCTTCCTCAAGAAGCAGCAAATGTTAGTGTAGGATCTTTAGCTGATTCTGTGATTAAATTACTTTATGGAGGAACAAAAGAAGGAGCTTTAGGTATAGGTGGAACAACAACAGAAAAAACTAAGAAGAACGAATCTTCTGGTGCCTTTAGTGCTATAATAATTATTTTAGCTATTGTTGTTGTCGGAGGTGGACTATTGCTTGCAGCTAATGAAGGGGGATTTGGTGGTGCATTAAATAGGATTAAGAGTGTTGGTAGTGGAGAGATGAGCAATTCACTTGGGGTAAAAGAGGAGAAAGATAAAGAAGATAAAAGAAAGGATGATAGATAGAAATGGAGGGGTAATATGATTAAGTATGGGGAAATGATCTTATTAGCTGTTATAATGGGCACTTTATCACGTTTAATGATCTTAAAAGTAGATTATAGACAATATCCTGGTTATCCCCATGGTTATATCGTTCATTTAACCTTAGGATTTATTGCTTCATCTTTGGGGGCGCTAGTTTTCCCAGCTTTATTAGAAGAAAATTATGTGGCTGTAACTTTTTTAGGAGCTGCAGCTCAACAATTTAGAGATATTAGAAATATGGAAAGAAATTTTTTAAGTCAGCTTGAAGATACTGAGCTTGTTCCAAGGGGAAAGGCATATATTGAAGGGATAGCTAAAGTGTTTGAATCAAGAAATTATTTGGCCATGATTACTTCTTTTATAACAGCTATAGGTTATTATTTATTTAATATGATTGGATATCAAACTTTAAATGTAATTGGAGGAGTATTAATAGGGGGAGTAATAGCTTATATTTTATATATTCTTATGAAAGATGACTCTATAGGAGATATTGCTAAGGTTAGAGTAATAGATCTAGAGTTTACTGGACCTAATAAAAGTAACATTACTATTGAGAATAATGTGATTATGAATGTAGGATTAAAAGAATCTTTAGAAAGTTGGGAGAAATCTGGTTTAGGCATAGTTATTGAACCTAAGGATGATAACTCTAGAGCTACTTTAGCAAATATAGGCCAAAGGCAAGCCATTATTCATGATGTAGTAACACAGTTAGGAGTAAAATTAGATCTTGGGGTTCAGGATTATACTCCTTTAGCAAGATTAAATCTACACAGTGGCAGAGTATATATGATTATTATACCTATGGAACCAGATAGGGAATGTATCAAAGAAGCAGTAAGGACTACTCCGGTTTTGGAAGGGTCACGCAGAAAACCTTTATCAACTAAAGCTGGAAGAATAGCTGCTGATTAGATAAATGTTGGAGATGAAAGGAAGATTTAATGGACATTAATAATTTTATTTTAGCTATTGTTACATTAAAAGAGGATAAGAATAAGGTTGAAGCTGGTTCTGCACCAGTTTTTTATGCAGAAGATGATGAGGAGCTAGAATATATAGCGATGATGATCTCACGTTTGACGACATCTATGGTGCACGATTTAGGAAATGGGATTTATATATTAGTTAAACATTAGGAGTAAAGTATGAAGATTATTTATTACAGTCAATCTGATGACTTTATTGCAAAGTTAGTAGCATGTCTTTATTTAAAAGAATCTAATATCAACTTATCTATAGATAAAGTTATTGAAGTTTCATTTATTAAGCAAGTTTTTGAAAGGGGAATATCTTCAAAAGGGTTAATCTTTTTAGGTAAAGACAAGTATAATCATGATGTTTTAGCTTTGGATTGTCAGAAACAAGGTGAGATTATCAAAAGAATGTTATATGGAGTTAAAAGGGTTTTTAAGTTAGAAGAGAAAATTTTATTTATTAATACAGATAAATGTATCAATAAGTCAATAAAAGTTGGAAGATATTTAAGTGATATAGGATTAAATAGTATAGGCTTCTTTTTTATAAAAAGTGGTATTAAAAGAAGTTATAAAGAGATTATTAAGTTGCTTAACTATACTACTAAGAAGGTTGATTCATAAGATGAAGATTATCTATTATTGCTATGGAAGTGCTCACTCTTCTGTTTTAGCTGCTGCTATTCATACTAATATGCTACCCACTTCGGAGGTTCCTGATAAAAATTCAATTTATAATTTACCTCATTATGATAAGACAGATTCTAAACAGATTGGAACTCCATTTTATTATGGAGAAGATGAATTTAATAATCAGGTTTATGTTTTAGGGATGGGGAGTAAAAGAATTTTAGTAAAAGATATTTTATTGGGATTTTTAGAAATTTCAAATATAAATCATAGTGAACTTATTTTAGTGGATGCATTACCTTATGTTAAGTTTTTAACCAAAGTAGGAGGAGTTTTATCCCGGCGTTTGGGAGTTATTAGCATTGGAAGATATTTGACTACTTATACCTTGCAAAGTGTATATTATAGATATATAGATTTAGTTTCAGAGGTAAAGAAGAGGTTAATAGAAATAGATAGCTGACTAGTTTAATCTGAGTATTAAGCTAGTCATTTCTATATTTACTAGTGTTCAATTCGTTCTAATTCGTGGTTAAATATTTAAATTCTTTTTTTGTGTTATATATAGTGGCTAAACTTTATGAAATTCTAATCATAAGGTGGCTAATTCAATTAATATTATAATTATAAAGTTTGGCTATCTTGAATAGTCTATAAATTTTAGGATTTAATAAATCTACTTGACGAAAGTACTTGAATATATAATAATAATAGAGGGAGTGTACAGACTGAGGTGATAATAAATGGAAAAAGGAGTATTTGCTGATTTTGAAGATGTAAGCAGATACATAAAGATTAAAAAAGTAGTCCAAGGTAGTATTGCAGATGAGTTGGGAATAGAGGCTGGTGATAATTTAGTAAAAATTAATGGACAAACAATTAAAGATTTTATCGATTATAAATTCTTAATAACAGATATATATCTAGAAGTAGAAATTATTAAAGAAGGTGGAGAGTATTGGGTTTTAGAGATTGATAAAGATTATGATGAGGATTTAGGTATAGAATTTGATAAAATTGTTTTTGATGGTCTAAAACAGTGTCATAATAATTGTATCTTTTGCTTTGTTAAACAAACTGCTCCAGGGTCTAGAGACACTCTAAATATTAAAGATGATGATTATCGTTTTTCTTTTTTTGGAGGAAGCTATACAACTTTAACTAATCTATCAGCAGAAGAATTTGATAGAATTAAAAGGATGCATTTAAGCCCTTTAAATATTTCAGTTCATGCAACAGATACTGAAGTTAGAAAAAGAATGTTGAATAATAAAAAAGCTGGGCAGATACTAGATCAAATTAAAGATTTAGTAGAAGCTGGTATAGAGCTTAATACTCAAGTTGTACTATGTCCTGAGATTAATGATGGTAAATGTCTAGAAAAGACTATTAGAGATTTGGGAGAATATATACCACAAATTAAGTCTTTAGCAATTGTGCCAGTAGGATTAACTAAATATAGAGATAATTTAGAAGAGTTAAGATCTTTTAATCCTAAAGAAGCAAAAGAATTAATTAATATGGTAAAAGAGTGGCAAAATAAATTTAGAAGAGAATATAATATGAGTTTTGTATACTTATCAGATGAATTTTATTTGTTGGCTGATGAAGATATGCCAAGTAGCCAATATTATGATAACTTTCCCCAATTAGAAAATGGAATTGGGATGGTGAGGTTATTATTAGATGAATTTAATAGTTTAAAGTCACAATTACCAAGTAGTTTGAATAAAAATCGTAAAGTTTCATTAGTAACATCTGTATTAGGTGCAAAATCAATTAAACCTATAATAGATAGATTGAATCAAATTATTAATTTAGATATTAATATAGTAGAGGTAGAGAATAAATATTTTGGATCTGAAGTAACTGTAACTGGTTTATTAACTGGAGAAGATATCTTAGCTAAGTTAACTTCAGTTGATGATTTGGGTGAAATAACTATTATTCCTGAAATTGTATTAAATGAGGATAAGTTATTTTTAGATAATATAAGTTGGGATGAATTTGTTAATAAAGTGCCTAATTTGGTTGTTACAGTTAAAAATCAGGCTGTTGATTTAGTTGAAAAGGTGTTAGGAAAAGAACTTGGAGGTGGAAATAATGATAAAACCTATAGTTGCAATTGTAGGTAGGCCAAATGTAGGAAAATCTACTCTTTTTAATAGAATAGTAGGAGAGAGAATTTCAATTGTAGAAGATAAGCCAAGTATTACAAGAGATAGAATTTATGGAGATGCTGAATGGTTAGGTCGCCCTTTTATCTTAGTTGATACAGGTGGTATTGAGTTAGATACAGAAAATACAATTAAAGAACAGATGCGTTATCAGGCAGAAATAGCAATTGATGAGGCTGAAGTTATTTTGTTTGTAGTTGATGTTAGAACAGGATTGACTAACATGGATAGAGATGTTGCTAATTTTTTAAGACAATCAAATAAACCAGTGATTTTAGCGGTAAACAAAGCAGAGAACTATAAACAAGCAGAGATGGATAAGTATGACTTTTATGAATTAGGATTTGGTGAACCATATTTAATCTCTGCACAGCATGGTCAACAAACTGGAGATTTATTAGATCAAGTTATAGATCATTTTCCAGATTTAGAAGAAGATCCATATGATGATCAAACAACCAAAATTTCAGTAATTGGACGACCTAATGTAGGAAAGTCCTCTCTAGTAAATAAGATTCTAGGTGAAGAGCGAGTAATTGTTAGTGATATTGCAGGAACTACTCGTGATGCAATTGATACCCCTTTTACACATCAAGATAATAATTATGTAATCATCGATACAGCAGGAATGAGAAGAAAAGGGAAAGTAGGTAGAGGTGTAGAAAAATATAGTGTGATCCGTTCTTTAAGAGCTGTAGATAGGTCTGATGTAGTATTGATGGTGATTGATGCATCTGAAGGGATTACTGATCAAGATAAAAAGATTGCAGGATATGCCCATGAAGAGGGTAAAGGAATTATTATAGTGGTTAATAAATGGGATCTAGTTGAAAAGAATAATAATACTATGAACCATTATATAGAAGAAATTAGATATCAGGCAGGTTTTTTAAATTATGCACCAATTACTTTTGTGTCTGCGTTAACTGGACAAAGAGTATTAGAAGTCTTAGATCTTGTAGATTATGTTTCTGAACAACATAGTAGAAGGGTTAAGACTAATTTGCTTAATAGTGTAATTGAAGATGCAGTAGCAATGTTTCAGCCACCATCAGATAAACATGGCAAGAGGTTGAAAATCTTCTATGCTACCCAACCTAAGGTTAACCCACCATTGTTTGTTTTGTTTGTTAATGATGCTGAGCTAATGCATTTTTCTTATAAGCGTTATTTAGAAAATCAAATTCGTAAAGCTTTTGGTTTTGAGGGAAGCCCAATTAAACTTATTACAAGAGAGAGATAGAAAATTTCGGAGGAGATTATAATGGTTAAAGAGTTTTTAGTTATACTTTTTTCTTATTTACTAGGTTCAATTCCTTTTGCTTTAATAGTAGTAAGGTTAGTAAAAGGTGTTGATATACGTAAGTATGGTAGTGGAAATATTGGAGCAACAAATGCTTTTAGGTTATTAGGATTAAGTATGGGAATTTTGGTAGCCTTATTAGATATAGGAAAGGGTTTTTTAGCAGTAAGTATAGCAAGGATCTTCTTTCCTGATCAATCGTTGATTTTATTATTGGCTGGGTTGGCAGCAATTGCTGGTCATAATTGGCCTATATTTCTTAAATTCAATGGTGGAAGAGGTGTTGCTACCTCTGTAGGGGTTTTGATAAGTTTATCTCCTAAAGCTGTATTAATTACATTTTTAGTTTGGATTATAATAGTAGTTACAACGCAGTATGTTTCACTGGCATCTATTACAGGAGCTATATTGATTCCAATTTTGATGTTATTATTTGGACAAGATAAATTTGTCTTAATTTTTACTTTATTAATATCAATCTTTGTAATTTATAGGCATTTGCCTAATATTAAGAGGCTATTATCAGGAACTGAAAATAAAGTAAGCCTAAAGAATAATTTAGATAATAAATAAGGGAAGAAGAGTTTTATTTTTCCCTTTATTTTCTTTAAAATTTATTATTTGATAAATATAAAAATTTTGGATTAGCAAATAATAAATAAAGAGTCAATATAACTATCTTAATAGTTAAGTTATTGTTGCTTATTGATTGTTAGGAGGGGAATTATGAAAGAAAAGATAGCTGTTATTGGAGGCGGTAGTTGGGGGACTGCTCTAGCTGTTGTGCTTAATAATAATGGATATAATGTTTATTTACGTGATATTTCTGAAAAGCGAGTAAAGGAAATAAATGAAGAGCATGTTAATTCTTATTTATCAGGAATTGAGCTACCAAAAGAGCTTAGAGCAACTACTAGTTTAGAAGAAGCTGTTAAAGGAGCTAAAGCAGTAGTTGTAGTTGTACCTTCTCATATCGTTAGAACTGTATCTAAGGAACTAAAAGGTTTACTGGATAAGGATATAGTTATAGTAACTGCTTCTAAAGGTATAGAAGAAGAAAGTCATTTGAGAATGTCAGAGGTTATAAAAGAAGAATTAGATGATAAATTTTCTGATAAGATAGTTGCTTTAAGTGGACCAAGTCATGCTGAAGAGGTTATTTTAAATCATCCAACTACAGTTGTAGTTGCAAATAAGAATAAAGAGTTGGCTCAGCAGGTTCAGAATATGTTCATGTCTGATTCTTTTAGAGTATATACAAATCCTGATATAATAGGTGTTGAATTAGGTGGTGCAGTTAAAAATATTATCGCTATTGCTGCAGGAATTTCTGATGGATTAGATTTTGGAGATAATGCTTTGGCTGCATTAATTACTAGAGGTATTACAGAAATTAAGCGTTTAGGTGTAGCTATGGGAGCAGAATCTGTTACTTTTTCAGGTTTAACTGGATTAGGAGATTTAATTGTAACTTGTGCTAGTGAACATAGTCGTAATCGACGTCTAGGATTTAAAATAGGTTCTGGTAAGAGTCTGGAAGAGGCATTATCAGAAATGGAAATGGTAGCAGAGGGTGTTAGAACTGCTAAGGCTGTTTATAATTTATCACATAAATTAGATATAGAGATGCCAATTGTAGATCAGATGTATAAAATATTATTTGAGAATAAAGATCCGAAATTAGTAGTAAGTGATTTAATGCTTAGAGGAGCAAAATATGAAATTGAGTCTATAGCTATGGAAAAAGAATGGTAAAAATAAAATTTTAAAATAGTAAAAAAGCATCCTGAGGATGCTTTTTTTATTTTTTGTGATCTAATTAGTTATTTTATTTATACTATAATACATATTATTTAAGTAGTAAGTCATATTTGATTTTTTAAAGAATCTTTAGTTAATAAAATTTATTAGTAACATTAAAGAAGCAAATAGAAATTAATTACTTGTTTAATGTTCCATTGAAATCTCCCTATTTATAGCTATATGGAATAATCTCAGATACAGGTCATATATATATAATGATATTTGCTTTAGAGATAAAGGAGGTTCAAATAAATTAGTGGGTTTATTATTTTGGTTTGAAGGTTAATTATGAATCTTATAACTTATTATAGCCAAATAGTTAATCTTCATAGTTGGTTAGTCTATATTCGTTGAAATACTATAAAGGAGGGTGAAAAATGGAAGGGTTTAATATTTATCAGGATATTGCCACTAGAACAAATGGTGATATTTATGTAGGAGTAGTTGGACCAGTTAGAACAGGTAAGTCAACATTTATTAAGAAATTTATGGACTTATTGGTCTTACCTAATATGGATGATGAGTATGACAAAGAAAGAACTAGAGATGAACTGCCACAAAGTGGTGAAGGAAAGACAATAATGACTACTGAACCTAAATTTGTACCTAATCAAGCTACTGAGATAAGCTTGGATGAAAATGTGGATTTCAAGATTAGATTAGTAGATTGTGTAGGTTATAGAGTAGATGGGGCCTTAGGATATGAAGAAGAAGAAGGTCCTAGGATGGTAACAACACCTTGGTTTGAAGAGGCAATTCCATTTCAAAAGGCTGCTGAAATTGGCACGCAAAAAGTAGTTCAAGATCATTCAACTATAGGATTGGTAATAACAAGTGATGGAAGTATTACTGATTTATCCCGTGAAAGCTATACAGATGCAGAGGAAAGGGTTATTAAAGAGTTAAATGAGTTAGATAAGCCTTACATTGTTGCTTTAAACTCAGCCCATCCTCATAGTCCAGAGACTCAAGAGCTGGCTAAAGAGTTAGAAGAAAAGTACAATAAAAAGGTAGTTCCAGTAGATTGCTTAAATTTAAGTTCAGAAGATATTAATAATTTATTAAAAGAAGTCTTATATGAATTTCCATTAAAAGAGGTAAACCTTGATTTGCCAATTTGGATAGATGAGTTAGAGAAAGAACATTGGTTAAGTAAAGATCTTAATCAAACAATTAATGATTCAATCCAAGATATATATACTTTAAGAGATGTCAATCATTTAGTTGAGAAATTATCTGATTCTGATAATGCAGGGGATATATTTATTTCAGATATGGATTTAGGTAGTGGGGTAGCAAGTTTAACTTTTGATCTCAAGGATGATCTTTTCTACAACATTTTAGAAGAGATGACTGATTTAGAAATTAAAGGAGAGCACAGTTTATTTAATTTAGTTAAGGAATTAAGTGTAGTAAAAAAAGAGTATGATCAAATAGCAGATGCGTTACAGCAAGTAAATGAAACTGGTTATGGTATAGTTACTCCCAAATTAGAAGATCTACTTTTTGATGAGCCGGAGTTAATTAAACGAGGCGGTCATTTTGGTGTTAAATTAAGAGCTAGTGCTCCATCTATTCATATGATTAGGGCTGATATTAATACAGAGGTTTCTCCAGTAGTAGGAACAGAAAAGCAATGTGAGGAATTGATTGAATTTTTCGCTACTGAGTTTGAAGCCAATCCAGATGCTATTTGGCAGAGTGATTTTTTAGGGCGTTCACTTCATGATTTAGTTAAAGATGGAATTAATCAGAAGTTATATAGAATGCCTGTTAATGCTCAAGAAAAGTTACAAGATACTTTGCAAAAGATAATTAATGAAGGTAGTGGAGGCTTAATTTGTATAATATTATAAGTTAACCGGTCTATTATAGACCGGTTTTTTTCTTAAATTATGTTTTTTTTTCAAAAAAAGAAGGAATAATAAAGGATATCAAGAAATCTAACTGTGGTATAATAAGTACAAGACGTGCTTAAATATCTTTATTTATTAATAGGAGGTAGATTTTATTATGGCGAATATTACAAAAACAGATTTGGTTGATCAGATTGCTGAAAAAACAGGAATTACAAAAAAGGATTCTAAAGCAGCATTAAATGGTTTATTAGAAGTAATTGCTGAAAATTTAGAAGCTGAAGCTAAGAAGCCTGCTGATGAAAGATCAAAGATTCAATTAATTGGTTTCGGTAGTTTTGAGGTTCGTGATAGACCAGCTAGAACTGGACGTAACCCTCAAACTGGTGAAGAGATGCAGATTCCTGCACGTACAGTACCTGCTTTCAAGGCTGGTAAAAGCTTTAAAGATACTGTAAATGTAAAATAGTTAGCTATATTATTAAACAGAAAGGTTATATAACCTTTCTGTTTTTTTATGTGTGCCTCGTAGATTTAGTAAACAGTAGGTGAAAATCCTATCCATGCTGTTTTCGCCAGTACGGTGTGTGAAATCAACAGTAGCAGGGTGTCTACCGTGAGGTAGAATCTGAAGAGTTTGAGATGAGCAATCAGTCCGGAACAATATGTGAACCAGAGGTGGCATTTAGCTTTGGCGACCCGCCATAAAAACGGGGAAGTCCAATGTTAGCTTGGGGCTCTGTACAAAGGAGAGACAGGTAGCGCTGGTAAATACGTGTAACTGGAAGTGCCCATGTTAGAAAACTAGGTGTGATTAGGGTCGGAATGATTGTAGGGTTTACGTAATTGACCGAGGGAATCTCTAATATAATTCTTTATAGAAATCTATAGAGATAAGTGATGGTATAACTCCAACAGGAAAGCCAGAGTGATGATATATTAGAGTTCAGAAGATATCATAGTAGTGAGAAAAAAAATCAACGAAAGTTGATTATAGCGAAGGATATCTAGGTTATTGAAGTTTAAGATTTGATTACTAATGATATCTTAATTTTGAGTGGTTTAAACACTAGTACTATAGTGGGTTCTAGTAGAATTACAAACAGGAAATCATAACTGTAAAGTATGGATAACCTAGAGAACACCATAACCTAAGTAATGGTAAACTGAGAGGTGCGATTGGTGAGAGCTTAGAGACGTGCTCAGGAGTGCTATGAATATAGGGATTAAGATATTAAGGTGAGACAGGAAGAACTAGTAAGTAGTGAAGTTAGGATAGGTGTTAAAATTTCGAACTCTATATAGTTTGAAGGATAAAATCACAAAGAAATTTCACTTATATATTGCAGGACAAAAAGTACTGGATAATGGTGGCTGTGGTGGAGTTGATAATGTAAGCATAGAAGAGTTTAAAAATAATTACAAGATGAATATGCGAGAACTTCATAGACAGCTGATAGAGAATACTTACGAGCCATTACCAGTGTTACGGACGTACATTTCCAAAGGAAATGGAGAAAAGAGACCACTAGGTATTCCAGTAATCAAAGATAGAATTGCTCAACAAGCAGTGAGGCAAGTACTAGAAATATACTTTGAGCGAGAATTTTGTGAATGTTCCTTTGGTTTCAGACCTAATAGGTCTGCTCACGATGCGATAGAAAAGATAGAGAAATATAAAGAACAAGGTTACTACTGGGTGGTAGACGCAGACATTAAATCTTATTTTGATACTATAGACCATGAGTTATTAATGGATTTTATAGCGGAATATATAAGTGATGGTTGGGTATTAGATATTATCAGGTCATGGCTGACAATTGGAGTTATGACTGAAGAAGGTAGAGAAGAAACTAGAGAAGGGACACCTCAAGGAGGTGTCATCTCTCCTCTATTAGCTAATATCTATTTACATTACTTTGATAAGAAAATGACTCGTCGAGGTTACAAAATAGTCCGCTTTGCTGACGACTTTGTAATCTTAACTAAAAATAAGCGCAAAGCAAAGAGAGCGTTAAAAGTTACCCGTAAAATTATAGAGGATGAATTGAAGTTGAAACTTCATCCTCGTAAGACGGTAGTAACTAACTTTTATGATGGATTTGAATTTCTAGGATTCAAATTTCACCATTCTGAATACAAGAGACCTAAAGATAAAGCAATAACAAAATTCAAAAACAAAGTAAGAAAGATTACTAGAAGAACTAGACCTTTTCCTGTAGAAGTAATAATTGCAAAATTAAATCCAGTTTTGAGAGGTTGGGGTAACTATTTCAAGATAGGAAATGTGAAGACTTTGTTTACGAGGTTGGATAAATGGATTAGAATGAGAATGCGTTCGTTTATCGAAAAGAAAAAGGCGATAATGTATCAAAATTATCGCTTTTCAAATAGTTATCTAAGAGATAAAGGACTTCAATCATTACTTACTGATGTGCTCTAATTAAGGGTAAAATATACATCTATGGTAACATAGAGTCGAAGACTTACTCTCTGATAAGGAGCACCAATAACCGAAAGCTGTATACGGGAAAACCGTACGTACAGTTTGACAAGGGGTCCCAGCCGTGAGGCTGGTCCTACTTTATTAGTATATGATTAAAGCTTCAAAACTTTTTAGCCTCGATGTATATTGAAAAAATTAATGGACAGATATTATTGAGAGAAGTATCCTTCTTATTACTTGAGAGCTTTAGGCTAATTTATGCTCAGATTGAAAGGCACTATGCACAATTCTTTCTAAGAATGAATAGTCATGTTGATAGATATTATTTATAGCTTGAACAAGTTGAGGGTCAAATTGTGTACCACTATTTAATTTAATTTCCTTAATGGCTTCTACAATTTTAACTGGAGTTCGATAATGCCTAGGGCTAGTCATTGCATCAAAAGAATCGGCAATTGAGATTATTCTGGATTCTAAAGGAATATCTTTAGCTTTAATATTATCTGGATATCCTTTACCATCATAGTGTTCGTGATGATGTTTTATATATATTGCTATTTCTTTAAAACTCTTTATCTTATTAATTATTTCATATCCGATTACACTATGTTCTTTAATCTCTTCATATTCTTTTTCAGTTAGTCTTCCATTTTTCTTTAATATAGAGTCAGGAACCCCTATCTTTCCGATATCATGGAGATGTCCTGCTATATGTATATTGAATACTCTTTCCTTACTTAAGTTCATTTCTAGGGCAATTCTTTCAGCTAAATGGGCAACCCTTTCTGAATGACCAGATGTATACAAATCTTTTGATTCTAAACCTTTCACTAAACTCTCTATAAATTCGTGTAATTCTATCTTTGAAAAATTATCAATCATATAATTAACCTCCTAAAAGATAACGTTGATAATGGTTATCAATGTTATTCTATCAATTTATGGTCTTAAATGTCAATAATAAAATAATTTATTTAAAATAATATAATCTTTGCTGATTAAGATTATTGACATAAGTAGAGGAATAATGATATATTAATAGTAGAAAATGAAATTCATTATCAAGTTGATAAGGCTGAGATATAAGAATATATTTATCTGAATAGAGAAGGAGGAAGATTGATGAAGAAAGCGATTATTATCCATGATGCTGTAGGAGAGAAGGCAGAGAAGTTATCTAATGAATTAGTTAAATATTTGAGTGATGATTATGATGTATTAAAGAAATCTATAGCTCACATAAATATCGAAGAATTGAATGATTTTGATTTGATAATTTTGGGATCAGCAAATTCTAATTTTAAGATTAGTCAAGATGGATTTATAAATTTATATAATTCCTTAACTGAATCAGATATTGATTTGTCAAATAAAAAATTAGCTACATTCTGTCCAATAGATAAAAAAGATTTGAACTTTTGTGAAACAGTGGATGTAATAGAGAAGGAATTAAAAAATATGGGTTTAGAATTAGCTAATGAAGGACTAAAATGTGATGGGGATTTAAATCCTCAATCTAAAGAAGAGATAAAAAGATGGATTAAGAAAGTTTCAAGTAATAAGGTTGAAGTAAAGAGAGAAGGGATTATATAAATGAGAGCTAATCTAAAAAATTCAGTGGTATGTAATAAAAATTACCTTAAATCTTTATTAGAGTATATAGGAGCAACTATAATGGGAGTTAAGCCATCAGAATTAAGGAATGTAATGATTTGTAATTGTGGTGACTGTGAATATTGGAAATATTGCAAAAAGACTATATTATCTTATGAAGAAATAGGAATTTTAGAATTAAAATCTCTGAATAATAAGAGGCGAAAGAAAGTGATTTTTTATCACCAGTCCTCTTTAAATGATTACCTTCAACAGAAAAACAATCTTAAATTTTTGCAGGGTCTAGGTTATCCCAAGGAATATAATTTAGAATTATATCTGAAACATTTAAAAAGAAGGTTGGAGAGTGATAAATTTCCCCATGAGATTGGTATCTTTTTTGGTTATCCACTGAAGGATGTATTAGCTTTTATGGGCTATTTGGATTTGGAACCTAGTGGTTATGGTGAATGGAAGTTTTATGGAAATGATAGAATTTCTAAGTTGCAACAGAAAAGATTTGACCAAGCCAGAAAGAAATTTAAAGATCAATTAACAGAGTTGGATAATATAAGTAGATTCTATGAAGCTTTATAAAAAGCTTATTACTTTAAAGTAATAAGCTTTTTATAATATTTGAATCTTATTAAATCTTTTAAAGAACCTTGACATGATTATTAGAGAAGTGATATAGTAAATATATATAATGAAAATCATTTTCAATACATAAAAAATTAACCATGTAAGGAGAGAGTATAATGAAAACAATTATTTTATATGGTTCAACTACAGGTAGTACAGAAAGTTTAGCAGAATCTTTAGCAAGTGCTTTAGATGACAAGTTTGAGGTTCTTATTAAAGATGTATCAAAAGCTAATGTAGATGAGTTAAATAATTTTGATTTAATTTTATTTGGTTCTTCAACTTGGGGTTCTGGTGAATTACAAGATGATTTCTATGACTTTTATAATAATTTAGATGATATTGATCTATCTGGCAAAAAGGCTGGAGCTTTTGGGGTGGGAGATAGTGCTTTTCCAGAATTTTGTAGATCCGTAGAAGTCTTAGAAGATAAATTAAAGGACTTAGGAGCAGAGATTATTATAGAAGGTTTTAAATGGGATGGAGATATTACATCAGAAGCAGAAGAGAGTATTCAAAGTTGGGCAGAAAGATTATAATATTTACTCATTCAATGCTATCAGGAGCCTAAAAGCTATTGGGCTCCTTTTCTTTATGCTTTTTTTGAATTAAATCTATAAAAATAGGGAACTATAATTAAGTCTATGCATTTAAATATCTAATTTTAAAGTGTAACTTAGTGGGGAGTGTCACTTTTTTGGTTTTAGTTGCTAGGAATTGGGAGTTAGTTTTTCCTAATACCTATCACCTATCTCCTAACTCCGAAACTATTTAGAGTTATTTATCTAAAATAGGGAGATGTTTTTAGCGGGGAAGATTAATGCAGTTATTTAATGCAAATAATTTGCATAATATAAAGAAGATAGTTGACATAGTTATTGATATTTGTTATCATTAACTTATCAAAAAGACAAATGCAAATGATTTGCAAAAGAGAACGGGGTGGTAAGATGAAAAAGAATTTATTGGTGTTTTTAATAGTGTTTTCTTTGTTAATCACTGGCTGTAGTCAACAGCAGAAGACTGGAAATAAAATTGATCAGAATAAATTAGAGGTTTTTACTAGTTTTTATCCATTGTATTATGTGGCTAATCAAATCGGTGGAGAAAAGATAGCGGCCAAGTTAGTGATTCCAAATGGTGCTGAGGTACATAGTTATGAGCCTTCTCCTAGGAAGTTAGCTGATTTAGAAAGGGCAGATGTTTTCTTTTATAATGGCCTAGGATTAGAACCTTGGGCTGATAAAGTAGTGAATAATTTAAAGAATGCTGGTGTTAAAACTATTGAAGTGAGTAAGAATATTGAATTATTAAAATTTGAAGAGCATAATCATGAGAAAGAGAATAATCATGATGAAGAGCATAGTCATGGCCATGGGGAGTATGATCCTCATATCTGGTTAGATCCAATTAATATGATCGATATTGCTAAAAGGATGAATAAAGAATTTATAGCATTAGATCCTAAAAATAAAGATTATTATAAAGAGAATACTCTTAGTTTTATCAATGAAATTAAGAAACTTGATGAAGAATATAAAAGTACTTTATCCAACAAGGAGCATAAGTATATTTTAGTTTCTCATGCCTCCTTTGGATATTTAGCAAAAAGATATGGATTAGAGCAATTAGCTGTAGCTGGAGTATCTCCACACCAAGAGCCTAGTCCAAAGGTTTTGGCTAAATTGACTGAAGAAGCACGAGAGCATAGTTTAGAGTATATATTTATGGAAAGTCTAGCTAATCCAAAAACAGCAGAAGTATTGGCTCAAGAGGCCAATTTAGAGATTCTACCCCTTAATCCAATTTCAGGGTTAACAGAAACAGAACAAGAGCAAGGCGAAGATTATATCTCTATTATGAAGAAGAATTTACAAAGTTTAAGAAAGGCTTTGGTGGATTAAGATGAGTCAGATAATCAAAGTGAAAAATTTATCCTTTAACTATGAAGATAAATATGTATTAAAGAATATCAGTCTAGATATCAATAAAGGCGACTTTGTCGCCTTTATTGGTCCTAATGGATCAGGGAAGAGTACTTTATTGAAGTTATTAATTGGTGACCTAAAAGCAACTAAGGGAAGAATTGAACTATTAGGAGAACCTATTAAAGCTTTTAAAGAATGGGACAAGGTTGGTTATATTTCACAGAAGGTCAGAGATTTCAATAGCAGTTTTCCAGCTACTGTAAAGGAGATTATTGGAGCAGCTTTATATCAACAAATGGGTCTTTTTAAAGTTCTAAATAAAAAGTTAGGGACTAAGATTGATAGAGTCTTAGAGTTGGTAGATATGTCTGATTATAAATATCAAAAGATTGGTGAATTATCTGGAGGGCAGCAACAGCGTATCTTTATTGCTAGAACTTTAATTACCGATCCAGAGATGATCTTCTTGGATGAACCTTTAGTTGGAGTAGATGCTAAATCACAAGATGATTTTTATCAACTATTAAGTAAATTAAACAAAGAGTTAGGTATTACTGTAGTGATGATTTCTCATGATATCTATGTTATTAGTGATCAGGCTAATAAGATTTTATGTTTTGGCGATGGAAAAGTATTTTCACATGATGCTGATGAGTTTGATTATATAAGTTATTTGAATCAGATTAAGGGAGATAATAGTACATTAATACCAAAGCATCAACATCAAGGGGGGGATAGCGAATGTTGTTAGATATATTTACTTACTCTTTTATGCAACGAGCTTTTATAGTTGGGAATATTATAGCAGTTATTTGTCCTTTAATTGGTGTTTTTCTAGTATTAAAAAGGTTATCTTTAATTGGTAATACATTATCTCATGTGGCCTTAACTGGTGTAGCAATTGGGATGATCTTAGGTGTTTATCCTATATATACTGCATTATTTGTTTCTGTTTTAGCTGCTTTTGGGATTGAAAAATTACGTAAAAATTATAAAGATTATGCAGAATTATCATTATCTATTATTTTAGCTACTGGTCTTGGTTTAGCGACTATTTTGATTAGTTTATCTAACAATAGCTCTGGTATCTTTAGTTATCTATTTGGTAGTATCTCGATGGTTACTGAGCGAGATGTGTTAACTGTAATTCCTCTAGCAATGGTTATAATAGGGATTATACTATATTTTTATTATGGTTTTTTCTTCTTAGCATTTAATGAGCGGGATGCTAAGTTAGCAGGAGTACCTGTAAAGGGCTTGAATATATTATTTATGGTCTTGGTTTCAATTGCTGTATCTTTATCGATGAGGATTATAGGTGGTTTATTGGTTTCGTCATTAATTACTTTACCTGTAGCTACGAGTTTACAGTTAGCTAAAAGTTTTAAAGAGACTATTATTTATAGTGTCATCTTTAGTATATTAGCAGTTAATACAGGATTATTCATATCTTTTTATTATGATTTAGCTTCTGGCGGTACAATTATTATAGCTAGTGTTATTTATTTAATTGGAGCAATAATTTATAAGCAGGTAAATACTTATTTCTATAAAAGGTCTGAATTAGCCTTAGATGTTAATGATAATTGATTAATAAAAAATTTTGTAATTAATTTCTTGAAATGAGGTGGTAATATGGAAAGTTTAGATCTATTAGAAGAGAAATTAAAGGATAAAGGAATTAGGTGGACTAAACAAAGAAAGACAATCTTAGAAGTATTACTTGCTAGTAATAGACCATTATCAGCTCAAGATATATTTACTAAAATAGAGGCTATGAATCCTAAATTAAGGTTATCAACAGTTTACCGTAATCTAAACTCTTTTCAGGAGGTTAATATTGTAAGAGCTTTGAATTTAAAGGGTAAAGAGAAAAAGTTTGAGCTAATTGATGAAGGTCATCATCATCACCATTTACTTTGTATAGAATGTGATAATATTATGCCTTTATCTTGTCCCTTGAAAGAGTTTGAGAATAAATTAAAGAATGAGACAGGATATACTATCTTAGATCATAGAATGAAAATATATGGATTATGCCCAAAATGTAAAGAGAAGTAATAAAAACTATAACCTAACTGAGGGGTTATAGTTTTTTATTTTAAAGATATGAAATATGACAATCATGTAAATGGCTATCATATTTTGTTGATTTATTGATAATTATTCAAGAATATATTATATTTAAATTGCTAAATAAATAATGAAACAATAAAAAAGGTTGGCAGATGCCAATCTTTTTTATTATAATTAAACCGGCTGGAGACTTTTATCTCGATTCTCAACTTTACGAGGATTATCAAAACTTGGAGCAGTTGGATTAGGGTTATCAAAGTATCTGCCAGGAGTGGATAAATCAAAATATAGCTTAGAATCTTCTGTTACCCCAAAATTATAATTAGAGTATTGAGGTTTTTGTTGAAGTTTATTTAATGCTTCTCTAAATAAAGCATTATGTGCTTCTTCGCGATTTAATAAGAAGTCTATAGTTTCTCTAACACCTTGATCATCAATTTGGCGGTGTAGATATTCATAAACTACCTTTGCACGTTGTTCAGCGGCTATATCAGAAAGTATATCAGCAATTACATCTCCAGTGACATTTACATAATTGGCAGTAAAGGGTTCGCCAGAAGCATTTGCTAGCAATGGTGAAAGTCCACCTAATACTTGTCCTTCTATCTGTCCTACAGTATCAGGAGTATTAGCTACATCATGGCCATTTAGTAGATTAATAGTTTGGGCAACCATTTCTGCATGTCCAAACTCTTCAGTGGCAATATCTAAGAATAAATCTTTAATTTCAGGGTCTTGAATTCTAAAGCTTTGAGCAAAATATTGAAGTCCAGCTTTTAATTCTCCATTAGGTCCACCTAATTGTTCTTGTAGCATAGTTGCATAAGCTGGATTTGGTGTATCGACCTTTACTTCATGTAAAAGTTGTTTATCATGACTAAACATATGTTCAACTCCTTATAGAAAGATTTTAATTTTAGTATTTGAGATTAGTATAAGATTAATACTAAAAATAAGATTAAAAATTAAATTTCAATAGCAATAAGAATATTTTAGCTTGCTGAAGTTACAGGAATTTTATCTTTCTTCTAGAACCCTATACATGGACAATTTAATTAGAGATATAATAATTTTAAGAAATAGAAAGTAGGAAAAATTGAAGATGTTAATTTTTAATAAGAAATTTATGATAATGTTGATGTTAATGACTTTAGTTATAATAATTATAGCAGCTGAGTTTCTTTATGCTCAACCTAGTGGTAGAAAGGATATATTAATTCTTAATTCATATCATAAAGGCTATTTCTGGTCTGATAATATTGTAGAGGGAATAGAAGATTTTTTTAGTAAGGATAAGAACAAATTCATTGCTGTAGAGTATATGGATAGTTATAATCATAATTATTCTAGATATTCAGCAGATCTATATAACTTCTATAAGCTGAAATATAAAGATAAAAGCTTTGATGTAATTATATCTTGTGATGATGCAGCCTTTAATTTTTTACAAGAATATGGTGATGAACTATTCCAAGATGTTCCTATTGTTTTTTGTGGTGTTAATAGTTTAGAAGAGTCTTGGTTAAAAGAGAATCAATTATTTACTGGAGTTATAGGAAAGCCTAATTTACGAAAAACTGTAGATTTAATTCTTAATTTACATTCTCAGACTGAAGAGATTGTAATTTTTGTTGATGAGACAGAAACTGGGAGGTCAAATCAAAAAGAACTTTTGAAATTTATATCTAGTTATAATAAAAATATAAAATTTACTATCTGTAAAGAAAGAAGAGTTTTGAAACTAAGAGATATGATTCGGGGATTGTCAGATAATAGTGTTGTACTACTAATGTCTATTCTTACAGATGAGCAAGGATTATTTATGCCTCAATTCAAAGCAGTTAAAGTAATATCTAAAAATCAACACATCCCAATTTATAGTAATTGGGATGTTCATTTGAGGTATGGTGTTATAGGTGGTTTTATGATTTCATCATATGAGCAAGGACAGATATCTTCAAAGATGGCAGAAGAAATTCTAAGGGGGAAGAATGTTAAGGAGATTCCTGTTCAAACTCAAATCACTCATTATCCAATGTTCGATTTTAAACAATTAAAGAAATTTGATATTTCCATAAGTCAATTACCTGAAGCTAGTATAATTATTAACAGACCTGAATCTTTTTATTTTAAATATAGGAAGATGGTATGGATAACTGTTTTTATCTTATTCTTATTATTAACTATAATTATTACTTTAAAGATAAATATATTTAAGAGAAAGAAAGCTGAAAAAGATTTGTTAGCTATAAAGAATAATTTAGAGCAAAAAATAAAAGGTAGAACTGCGGATTTAAAAAGAGAAAAGGAGAAATTACAGAAATATTTAAATGTTGCTGAAGTTATATTTGTAGTTTTAGACAATGAGGGTAAAATACAGATGATTAATAGAAAAGGGTTAGAGACCTTAGAATGTACTGAAGAAGAAGTACTAGGGAAGAATTTAATAGATAACTTTGTTAAAGAGGAGTCAAAGGAAGAACTGTTACAGGCTTTTGAAGCATTAATGAAAGGTGAGAAAGTACCTTATACAGAGTCTATTGCTATAACTAAAACTGGTAAGGAGAGACATTTTCTTGGGCGAAATACTATACTAAGAGATAAAGAAGGGAATATTGAAGGGGCTTTAGCTTCAGTCATAGATATTACTAAACAGAAGCTACTTAAAGAAGAACTTGAGTATAATAAGTTTAAGTTGGAATTATTCGCTAATTTATCCCATGAGTTAAAGACACCATTGAACTTATCTTTTTCTTCATTACAGATGTTAAATTTATATACTAATAAATTGAATCCAAAAGTAGAGGATAAAATCAAAAGTTATACAAAGGTTATAAAACAGAATAATTATAGACTTCTAAAGTTAGTTAATAACTTGATGGATATAACAAAGATAACTTCTAATTCATTTCAATTAAAGTTAAAAAACTATGATATAGTAAAGATAGTTAAAAAGCTTAGTTATTCTATTCAAGATTGTGTTGAAAGTCATAATAAATCTTTAGAATTTGATAGTAGTTTGAATGCTAAGATAATTGCTTGTGATCCTTTTAATATTGAGAGGATTTTATTAAATTTATTATCCAATGCTATTAAATTTACCAAGCAAGGAGATAAAATAATTGTAAGTATATTTGAAAAAGACGAGAAAGTATTTATTTCAGTTGAAGATACTGGAATTGGTATTCCAGAAGATAGGCAAGAAGTAATTTTTGAAAGATTTAGACAGGTAGATAAATCTTTTCATCGTACTAATGAAGGTAGTGGTTTAGGCCTTTCTATTGTAAAGCTGTTGGTTGAATTACATGGAGGTAAGATTAGTCTTGAAAGCGAGGCTGGTAAAGGGAGTAAATTTACTATAGAACTGCCGATAGAGTTAGTAGATGAAAGCCAGCAACTAGAAGAACAATTTTCTAAAGCAGAAGATTTAATGAATAAAATAGATATAGAGTTTTCTGATATTTATGACTTATAGAGGTTGCTTAGGAAGTAGGAGGTAGGTGTCAGATATTAAGAAAGAAACAACTAGCTAATTTTAAAAAATGCCGTAATATTTTCATTAAACTTGACTTTAAGGTTAGACAATATAAATATTTTAAGTTTTTATCTTTTTATTGTTCTTATTGGTGTGTATTCACCCCAAGAGTACTTCCTCAGAAAATAAAAATCAATTCTTCGGGTTTGGAAACACAACCCTTCGCGGGATTTTAATTTCTAAGGACCTTCTTCAGGGCGTGTGATCATTTGTGGTTTCAAAGTTTTTAGTTTATTTTTATTTCACTTTAAGGTTGGAGATCTATATTAAATCCTTATCTTAAATTAAACTTTATACTAGTCATTATATAATTAACAAAAAGTCCTAGCATTATATTGCTACTTCTATTACAAACTAGTCATAAGGAGGTGGTAATATAAATGGCTAAAAAAGATATTAATGAAGAAAATTATATACCCGAAAAGGATGAGATAAGAGAAGAGAGTAATGGTCAGATAAGAGTCAAAGAAGGAAGGAATTTTGGAGAAAATAATGAAGGGCTAATGAATGAAGTAGTTGATAAGGCAACTCATAATAAAGATTTTATAAGTCTTAATGAAAAGAATGAAGGATTTAATTTTCCAGAAACTGAGGTGGAAACTGGTCAGTGGACCAGTTTTAAAGCAGATTTAGCCCAACAAGTTGGACGTTTTAGTGATCAGGTAGTGATTGGATCTCCAGCGGCAGAAACTGATGATTTAACTATAGGGCGCAGTGGTTTAAAGGATATTATTAATGCTGCTGATGAACAGTTATCAGAAAAGATGAAAGATAAGTAGTAAAAAGTGAGCTGAATGTTCAGCTCACTTTTTAGTTTTATATGAACTTGAATATAATTATTTTTCTAAATTTCTTTGTTAATTTTTTAATATTATAGGTATATTATTGTTTACTTAACTTATCAGTTTTGCTTGCTGCTAGATAAATTAAAGTAAATATAATTAAAAAGGGAATCTCTAATAATAGTACATTAATTGGAACTATATATCCTATCTTTGTAAGAGACATAGGGATATTAGTCTGAAATATTCCTAAGGAAGTAATCATAATAAGGAAGGGGGGGATTAATATTCTATAGTCTTTTAGTTCAAAAAAAGAAGAGATTAATTGTAAGGATGAGAAATAAAAGATTCCAACTTCAATAATAACCCCCATTATCCAAGCTATAAATATAATTACTTCTAAACCTGCTAAAGCTAAAGAGCTTAAAGTATAGAAGGGAAATTTTAAAATAGATGTTAAATCAGCTCCTAATACAGTTAAAGCATTAATAAATAGTATTACTGTAATAATTTGTCCCATAAAATTTCCTAATAGACTAGCTTTAATAGATTTTTTATTATTCTTAAAGTAGGGCTTAAGTATTAATGATAAGTTAGGTATTATTAAAAACCAATGAGCAGGTGTGATACTAGCCCTAATAACTTTTTTATAGTTGATTGCAAAAGGCTTTAACCATTTTATAGTTATTGAATTATAACTTCCTATTAGAATAGTTATTACAGCTATAGATATAATTATAACTCCAATCTGTGCTAGTCGAGCTATGGTCTCAATTCCTTTGTAACTCAGATAGCTGCCTAGTAAAGCAATCATAATCCAAAATCCAATTTCTGATTTACTAGGCATCACAAAGCTAGCAAATTGTACACCTTGATACATCATCATACTCGTTGTATGAATGATTATGAAAATATATGGTATAAGTAAGATTCTTCCCAGAATCGGTCCTAATATATTTTTCAGATCAGATATAATAATATTATTAGAAAAATTACATCCTAATATTAAAACTAGATAATTTATAATAGCAATAGCTGAACCAGAAACTATTGGAACTATCCAAGCATACTCTCTGCCATCTTGAATTATTATCTTAGGAATTAATAAGATTATGGTTGATATTAGCATATTAGTTGAGAGCCAAAAATATTGATATGCACTAATCTTTTCTTTTTTCATAAAATCACCTTCAAAGTCTATAACATGCTATTATTTTTATCCTTTGGTATTATTTTTATCCGAGATATTAGAACTATTGATAATGTTGATATTTAAAGTTTAGAAGTCTGAATTTTATTATGTTAAGCTCTTTAAAAAGTTTAAAAATAGTGGTTAGTAATAGCATACTAAATAGTATTAAGCTGATATGGGGTCAAAATAAAAAAGAAATTTATTAGGAGTTGGTCAAGCTTTGAAGTCAGATGATAAATTTAAATATATAATAGAAGGACCAGTTTTAAGTTCGATCTTTAAATTATCTTTACCAATTATGGTTAGCCAATTTATGCAGACACTTTATAATTTAGCTGATACTCTTTGGGTAGGCAGAATAGGGGCAAATGCTGTAGCTGCTATATCCATTAGTTTTCCGATAATGTTTTTAATGGTCTCTATAGGTATAGGCTTAACAATAGCTGGAACAAGCTTAATAGCTCAATATAAAGGTGCAGCAAATCATAAAAAAGTTGAGCAAGTCCTCGGGCAGTTGGTAAGTTTTATAGGATCAGGTTCTATTTTAATTGCATTTTTTGGTGTTTTATTTTCAGAACAATTATTAATTTGGATGGGGGCAGAGCAAGTTATTCTTGATGATGCTACAGCTTATTTAAGGATTATATTTGCAGGTATGCCTTTTATGTTTGGTTTTTTTATCTTCTCTTCAGTTTTGAGAGGAATTGGAGATACTTTGACCCCTTCGATTATGATGTTCTTTTCGGTGGTTTTAAATATTATTTTAGATCCTATATTAATATTTGGTATAAGTATTTTTCCGGAGATGGGATTAGAGGGGGCAGCAGTAGCTACTATCTTTTCAAGAGCCTTGGTTACTATTTATGCTTTCATAATCTTAATTAAAGGTAGAAAAGGGTTAAAGCTTAGTTTTAGAGATATGGTTCCGGATTTTGAGATTATTATTTTGATAGTTAAGATAGGAATACCATCCTCTGTAGAACAATCGATGGTATCTGTAGGGCAGCTATTAATGACAAGTTTAGTAGCTTCTTTTGGTACTATGACCTTAGCAGCTTATGGAATTGTTAATAGGATAATTAGTTTACCAAGGATTTTGGCTTTTGGCCTTTCAGCAGCAGCTACTACTATGGTGGGACAGAATATAGGTGCAGCAAAAAAGGAGAGGGCTGAAAAGGTAGCTAGAGTAAGTTTGCTAACTATTTTTATTACTTTATCTTTAATAGGAATTATAATATTTATATTTCCAGAACAGATTATAGGAGTATTCAATAAACAAGTAGATGTTCTTAACTTTGGATCAGATTACTTAAGAATAGTTACTATGACTTTTGGGTTTATTGGAGTTATGACTGTAGCAAATGGTGTATTCAAGGGAGCAGGAAGAACTATGCAGACTATGATTATCTCTATTGTCTCATTTTTGCTTGTTAGAATTCCTTTAGCTTATTTATTATCCCAATACTTTAGATGGAAGCAATTAGGACTATGGTGGTCAGTGGCTATCTCTAATATTAGTGGTGCTTTATTAGCTTTATTATTACTTAAGGTGATTGATTGGAGCAAAAAGGTTATTGATGATCAAAATGATACTAATCTTATGATAGATGATGAGAATTAAGTGTATTATTATTTGAAAGAAGTATGAATTAGTGTTATAATATTAGTAATCATTACTGTTTGTTCAAAAGGAGCGATGATATAGTGGAAGAAGTATTAAAAGTGATTAAAGAGAGAAGAAGTATCAGAAAATACAAAGATAAGGATGTGGCAAAAAATAAGATTCAGAAGGTATTAGAAGGAGCAAATTGGGCACCTTCTAATGGTAATAGCCAACCTTGGGATTTTATTGTTGCTAAGGGGGAGTATGTAGATAAAGTATGTAATGTCTTTTATGAATGGGCTAAGAGCTATATCCCTAATGCACCTTACATACCTGAAGAGAAGAAGCCTTTAATGTTAGAATATGCTAAGAATTTTGGAGGAGCGCCAGTACATATTACTGTTACTTATAGGAGCAGTGGTGATGAGATTAAAGATGAAGAGGCTCTAATGGCTGCTAGTGCTGCAATTCAGAATCTAACATTAGTTGCTACCGAGGAAGGTCTTGGTACAGTTTGGATTGCTGGTCATGTTGCTCATGCTGAAAAGACTAAAGAAATCCTAGGACTTGATGATAATCAGAAGATTGCAGGTATTATTCCAATTGGATACCCTGATATTAATCCACCAGCACCACCTAGAGAAGATCCGGATTTGAATAAAAAAGTAACTTGGTTAGGATTTTAGAATATTAAATGTTCTGTTAAACTTTATTTAAGAATAATACTTTTTAAGAAGGTTATCTTATAGTTAAAAGATAAGAGGAGGTTAGAAGATGAGTAAAGTACTTTATATCAAAGCAAACCCAAAAAGCAAAGAAGATTCTTACACTTTTCAGATGTCTGAATCCTTTGTAGATGAATATAAAAAAGCAAATCCTGAGGATGAGATTATTACCTTAGATTTGTATCAAGAAGATATTAAGCCTTTAACTGAAGAGATGATAGGAGAGTTATTTACAGAAGAGAATAGTAAAATTAGAAGATATGTTAAACAATTTGCTGCTGCAGATAAGTATATTATTGCTGCTCCAATGTGGAATCTAAGTATACCCTCTATATTGAAAGTATATATCGATTATATTGTAGTAGCTGGAATTACTTTTAAATATACAGAAGAGGGTCCAGTTGGATTACTCAAAGATAAGAAGGTAGTATATTTAGCAGCAAGAGGTGGTAAATATAGTGAAGGGCCTGGTCAAGACTTTGAAATGGGAGAACGTTATTTAAGAACAATCTTAGGATTTATGGGAATCACAGACTTTAGTACAGTTGCTACAGAGCTAACTAATGTATTAGAGGGCGAAGATTTAGAGAAGTCAGTAGCAGCTTCAATTGAAGAAGCGAAGAGAGTTGCCAACGAGTTTTAGTATTAATTTATTGAAGTATTAACCCTTTCTTTTATTTTTAAAAGAGAGGGTTTTTGTTTAGGGAAAACTTAGGTTATTTAGAGTTTTGTAAGTTTAATTTAAAACATTATTTTACCAGTAATTCACAGGAACTAACACTAATAAAAGGTGAAAATTTATTGACTATAATTTTTATAAATAATTTATTTTGAATGCTTTTATTTATGAAGATTAGTGCTTATTTGTGGTTTCAAATTGATTTTGAACTAGTTTTTAATTTATATGAGCTTAGATATAGTATAATTATTTTTGGGCTAATAAAAATAATAAACACTTTATATTAAGGTAACTATAATATTGATACCTTCAATTAAAGGAGTGTTTATATGTCGCAGAAATTAACTAAGGTGATGATAGAACAGCTAAGTAAATGGGGTGTTAACCATATTTATGGTTATCCAGGAGATAGCATTTTGAAGTTTATTTCAGCATTAAAAGAGTCTCCAATTAAATTTTATAGTACTAAAAATGAGAGTGCAGCCAGTTTGATGGCTTCTGCTGATTCGAAATTAAGAGGAAAGTTATCTGTCTGTGTTGGCGATGGTGGACCAGGTGCAGCTAATATTGTTAATGGTGTTGCTGATGCTTGTAGTGACCGGACACCTATGCTCTTAATTACAGGTCAAGTAGAGAGCTATAATATAGGTACTAATTATAATCAGTTCATTAAGCAGCTGAATATAACAGATTCGCTTACTGTATATTCTGCTATTGTTAGCAATCCTGAAGTTATAGTAGATTTAATGGTAAAGGCAATGATTGAAGCAATAACTAAAGGTGGAGTTAGTCACTTAGTAGTTCTTATGGATATGTGGGATAAAAAGACCAATGCTCAACCTCGTGATTATCTACCTCATTTAGATGAAACTATATTACCTGATGAGGAATTGATTAATCAGGCAGTAGATCTCATAAATCAAGCTCAAAAACCAATAATATTATATGGTAGAGGTGCGAAAGAATGTAGAGAAGAATTACTACAGCTTGCCAATAAGATTAATGGAGGATTGATTACTACCTTAGCAGCTCAAGGAATGATTGAATATCAACAACCATTATATTTAGGTGGATTAGGTCATACAGGAAATAATAAGACTAATAATTTATTAGAAGAAGCAGATTTAATTATTATCTTAGGAGCTACTTGGTGGCCAATGAATTATGTGCCACGAGAGCCTAAAGTAATTCAATTTGATGCTATTAAAGAGAATATTGGAATGAATCATCCTGTGGAAGTAGGTGTTTTAGCTAATATTCAAGATTCAATTAATCTATTATTAGAAAAAGTATCTAAAAAAGAGAATCAAGTATGGAGAGATAAGGTAGAAGGAGTAAGGGAGTTATATTCAAATAACTTGTCTAAAGAATCTAAAAATGGTGGAAAAGGGATATGTCCTAAAGAGAGTATTAAAGCTATCAGTGAATATATTAGTGAAGATGAGATTATCTGTCTTGATTCTGGTGATAGTGTAGTCTGGTTTGGTAGATATTTTAGTAATAGCTGCAAAGAAGTATTAATCTCAGGTAAGTGGAGAACAATGGGCTTTGCTTTACCCGCTGCTTTAGCTGCTAAGATTAATTATCCTAATCTTCCTGTCACAGCTATTATTGGTGACGGTGGAATAGGGATGGTATTAGCAGAGCTTTTGACAGCTAAAAGATATAATTTAGCTATTAGAATTATTGTTTTTAATAATTCTGTTTTAGCAATGGAGAAGAATAAAATGTTAGTGTCTAACCTAGAAGTGGATGAAGTCAAGCTAAGCAATCCTGATTTTATAAAGTTATCAGAAGCTTGTGGTATTAAGGGTGTAAGAGTAGAGAATAGTAATGATTTGAAAAAGCTTTTAGCAGAAAGTAAAGAGCTTAAACAAACAATGCTGATTGACATTTCAACTTCTAATCTTATCCCAGAGGGTACAAAGCTATAACAATCAAGAAAAAACTCCAGTATTTTTTTACTGGAGTTTTTTTGATAAGTTACTTTAATTTGTAGTTATGAAGGGATTTATATTATTATAAAGAATTATTTACTTAGTTTATTTTATATTAAGAATAAATTTGATAATTTCAGGGATATGTCATTGTGATAACTTCTTTTAAGGAATTAATCTGGTTTCAAAGTATTTATTCGTAATAGTGGTTTATATATGTCCAAGTCTAAAGTGAAATTTAATGGATGTAAAGAGACACTTTTAGGTGATAGGTGCTAAGAGTTGGGAGTTAGTTTTTCCTAATACCTATCACCTATCTCCTATCGCCGAAACTGTCGCTTTATCTTTCTATAACGACATATTTAAATTTAATTTTAGAGTTGTTTATCTATATAGAGTGTAAGAATATTATGTAACATATTAATATATATATGTAGTGAAAAATATCATTTAGCAGAAGGAGAGATTTAATATGAAAAAAAGACCGACATCTATAACTGTAATTGCTTGGATTTTAATCATAACTGGAGGGCTTTCATTAATTGGTACTACATTCAGTTTGAATAATCCTGAGGTTATAAAGATTATGGAAAAGAGCCCTGTACCTATTTTCATTCAGAATATTATAATGTATGTGGGCTTAATAATTACTATAACAAGTGGTATTGCTATATTAAAAGGACTAAATTGGGGGAGATATACTTATGTTATTTGGAGTATATTTAGTTTTATATTTAGTTTATTAACATCACCTATGAAGATGGCTATGATTCCTGGATTAGTTATTTTATTAATTGTTATCTTTTTTCTTTTTCGATCACCAGCGAATAATTACTTTGTTGAAGGTGAAAGAGAATAGATGTTAAGAAAGATATTTGGAATTGCTTTTTATATAATGGCAGGATTTTTTCTATATTCTGTGGAATTATTAGCTTTTCTTAATGAACCTATGTATCCAATTAAATTGATACTGCTTGGTGTATTGGGAGTTTTAACTGTAGTTTTTACAGTGATTGCTATTTTAATATATAGAAGTGGTAAATGGAGAAAGAATTTGGGGATTCTATTAGTATCAGCTTCAGGGTTTTGTGTTTTTGTTATTTTCTCATTTTTTTGTTTTCTATTAACGCCAGAATTTAGAGAATCAATTCCTGATGGGCAATTAACTTTGTTTAGTAATTATGGTAGTGGTTTTCTTTTTGTGGGAGTTATTATATTAGTAGGAGTTATGTTGATTAAAATAGATAACAAAAAAGACAAGGTAATATAATATTATTTATTTTAATCTGGCTAGATAGTTTTAGGTTTTGATATGTTACATAATATTATCTACTTAAAATAAGGATAAAGTTTACACTTTGTGCTGATAAGTCAATATTTCAATATTATATAGGGCAAATTAAATAATACAAAGTATCAATACAATATCTTCTGATTTGCTAAGAATCAAAATGGTTAATAAGTTTTAATAAATAATAGATTAATAGAAAAGTTATTGATTTATTATTTTGCAGCAATTGTCAGAAAATTAAGACTTTTATATTTGTGTTGTATTTTTATACACCAACATGTATAATCATACTAACAAAAGTGAAAATAATACATTTAAGAAATATAATATTAGGAGGAGTTTAATATGGAGAAGAAGATTAATAAGGTTGTTATGGCTTATTCGGGAGGATTAGATACATCAGTAGCTATTAAATGGTTACAAGATAAATATGATGTTGAGGTGGTCTGTTTTTCAGCAGATGTAGGACAGAATGAAGATTTAGCACCTTTAGAAGAAAAAGCATTAAATACAGGTGCCAGTAATATTTATATAGAAGATTTGCAAGAAGAATTTTTAAAAGAATATGTTTTTAAAGGTTTAAAAGCGGGAGCATTATATGAAGCAAAATATCCTTTGGCGACAGCTTATTCTAGACCATTAATTGCTAAGAAGATGATTGATGTTGCCAAGAAAGAAGGTGCTGATGCTGTAGCACACGGTTGTACAGGTAAAGGAAATGATCAGGTGAGATTTGATGTTTCTTTTCAAGCGCTAGCTCCAGGAATTGAGATTGTAGCTCCATTAAGAGAGTGGGAGTTTAAAGCTAGAAGTCAAGAGATTGAATATGCAGCAAAGCATAATATACCAGTAGGTGCTACTAAAGAAAGTCCATATAGTATAGATCGTAACTTATGGGGGATTAGTATCGAATGTGGAATTTTAGAAGATCCTTGGGCTGAACCACCAGCAGAAGTATATCAAATTACAACTGCACCAGAAGATGCTCCTGACAAAGCTGAGTATATAGAGGTTGAATTTAAAGCAGGAGAACCAGTAGCTATTAATGGTACGGAGTATGGAGCAGTAGAATTAGTAAGTAAGTTAAATGAAATTGGTGCTAAACATGGTGTAGGTAGAATTGATATGGTAGAGAATCGTTTAGTAGGAATTAAATCTCGTGAAATTTATGAAGCACCAGCGGCTACTATATTAATGACTGCTCATCGCCATTTAGAAGATTTAGTTTTAGATAGAGAGACTTATCATTATAAAGAATTAATTGCCGAAAAATATGCAGAGTTAGTTTATTATGGTCAATGGTTCTCACCATTAAAGACTGCTTTAGATGCTTTTGTAGAGACTACTCAACAGTATGTAAATGGAACTATCAAAGTGAAATTATATAAAGGAAATGCGACAGTAGTAGGTAGAAAGTCAAATAATTCATTGTATCAGGAGAACTTAGCTACTTATGAGAAGTCTGATGTATTTAATCATGATGCAGCAATTGGATTTATTGAATTATTTGGTTTACCATTAAAGGTTCATGGTACAGTAAATAAGAAATAGTCAAGAAATAGGGGGAGAAATGGTATGGTCAAAATTAGAAAGGCTGAATTAAAGGATAGTAATTTAGTCTTTAACTTAACTAAGAATGTATTTAAGACCTACCAGTCTCTTTTTCCTACTACTCCAGCTTTGTTAGAAGGTAAAGAAGATGTTAAAAGGGATATAGTAGAAAAAGAAGTCTTAATAGCTGAGATAGAAGGCAAGGCAATTGGGACTGTGCGGTATTATGCTAAGAATGATAATTTTTATCTAATTAGATTAGGCATTCTTGCTGAATATAGAGGTGCTAAGGTTGGTAGTAGGCTAATTGCTGAGGTAGAAGATCGAGCTAAAGATGATGGTGCTAAAAAGATTATTTTATATTCTCCTTATAGTTTAAAAAAGATTATTGCTTTTTATAAAAATTTAGGCTATAGGATTGAGAAGGTCAGAGAAGATGAAGACTATGATAGAGCAAAGCTAGTTAAAAGAATATAGATATTTTTAAATAAAGGGCGATTTTATTCGCCCGATTATTATATAGTATAATAAATCTTAAGTAGAGGAAATTAAATATAAGTATGAATAATATTTGAATAGATATTCAAATATGGACAAGTTAATAAAAGGAGTGAAGATTATGAAATTATGGGATGGTAGATTCCAAGAAAGCACAGATAAATTAGTAGAAGAGTTTAATGCTTCAATTGCCTTTGACTATAAGTTAGCAAAATATGACATTGAAGGTAGTATGGCTCATGCTAAAATGTTAGCTCATTGTGGAATTATCTCTAAAGCAGATAGTCAAGAGATAATATCAGGCTTAGAGGAAATTTTAGCAGAAGTAAACTCAGGAGAATTTGAATTTACAGTAGAGCTAGAAGATATCCATATGAATATTGAGAAGAGGTTAACTGATAAGATAGGGGCAGTAGGAGGAAAATTACATACAGCCAGAAGTAGAAATGATCAGGTTGCTTTAGATGTACGACTTTATCTCAGAGATCAAATTAATCAAATTAAGGAACTAGTTAAACAATTAGAAAAAGTATTGTTAGATCTTGCAGAAGAGAATATCGATATTATTATGCCTGGTTATACTCACTTGCAAAGAGCTCAACCAATTAGATTAGCTCATCATTTAATTGCTTATCAACAGAAGCTAAAGAGAGACTATGAAAGGTTAAGCGATTGCTATAAAAGGGTTAATATCTTACCATTAGGTTCTGGAGCTTTAGCTGGTACTAAATTTTCAATAGATAGAGAATTTGTTGCTAAAGAATTAGGTTTTACAGGAGTTAGCCAGAATAGTTTAGATGCAGTTAGCGATCGGGATTTTGTAATTGAATTTCTAGCAGCTTCTTCTACAATTATGATGCATTTAAGTCGTTTGAGTGAAGAATTAATCTTATGGTCTAGCTCTGAATTTGATTTTGTAGAGATATCTGATGCATTTTGTACTGGAAGTAGTATTATGCCTCAAAAGAAGAATCCTGATATCCCAGAGTTAGTTAGGGGGAAGACTGGAAGGGTCTATGGTCATTTAACTCAACTATTAGTAACAATGAAAGGATTACCTTTAGCCTACAATAAAGATATGCAGGAAGATAAAGAAGGATTATTTGATACAGTGGATACAGTTAAGGTTAGTTTGGAGATTTTTGCGAGAATGATGGCAAATACTAAATTTAAAGCTCAGAATATGAAGAATGCAACGGAAGGTGGTTTTGTTAATGCCACTGATGTAGCAGATTATCTGGTAGATAAAGGAATTCCCTTTAGAGAGGCCCATGAAGTAGTAGGGAAGACGGTATTATATTGTATTCAGGAGAATAAGAAGTTATCTGATTTAAGTTTAGCTGAATGGAAGATATTCTCTGATGTTTTTGATGAGGATATTTATCATGCTATTGCTATTGAAACCTGTGTAGATGCACGAGATACAATAGGTGGGCCAGCAATTGAAGAAATTAAACGGGTACTAGAGCAGGAGAAGAATTAAATTAATTGAATTAGAAGTGAGGATCCTAGGAGGATCCTCACTTTTTTAATGAGATTAAAAAATATAAAATATAAAAAAGGAGAATTAAAGCAATTAAATACATGAAAATAGCATTATATTATAAAAAATAATTAAATTAGAGGATTGATTATATTTATATAGAATTAATAAATAGAATTTTCAATTTATATTAATTATTTATACAATTAAAATAAAATTTTAGATATTTGCATTAATATATCAAGTTTAATTAAGAGGGGGGAATACAAGTGATAAATATTACTTTAAAAAAGAAATTGATTATTGTTCTAGTTTTAGCTGCAATTATTCCAGTATTAATTGTAAGCACTGTTTTATTTAGACAAGCAAAAGCTGGTATAGAAAAGTTGCTTGTTGATAGAATAGATCAAGCTAGCAATGCAACAGAACTGTATTTTCAGGAGAAGACAGTACAAACTTTATTAGCAGCAGATAGTTATTCTAGCAATGAGAAGATTATATCGGCATTTAAAGAGCAAGATAGAGCTAAATTAAATAAGATTATTTCTCCAATTTTTAAGCATTTACAAGAAGAAATAGGATTAGATGTTTTTGAATATGGTGATAGTGAAGGAATAGTATTTTTAAGAGCTCATAATCCAAATAAATATGGTGATGATAAGAGTGCTAAAGGATCTATTCAAAGGGCATTGCAGGGAGAAGAATCAACAGTAATGGAAGCTGGAAAGAGTGGATTTGCTATTAGAGCGATTGTTCCTATTAAAGATAAAGGCAAAGTGATAGGAACACTACAAACAGGTTTTAGTTTTGATCAGAAGTTACTTTCTAAATTAAAAGGAACTATTTCAGGGAATATTAGAATTTATGATAAAAACAGATTGGTGATTACTTCAAAAGAAGATGATAAAGGGAAGATAGGAGAATTATTAGAGGATAAGTCTATCTTTGAAAGAGTTAAAGAAGGACAAGAAGTACGTGAAGTCAATCAGCAAGGGAATTTAGATCTATATACTCCTTTATATAATCCTATTACAAATCAAGTAAAAGGGATGATTAGAGTTACTCAAGATTTAAGCTTTGTCAATAAATTGGGCAAAAGAGTAAGTTTTAGTTTTATTCTTGATGGAATTGTTATATTAATATTAATTGTAGCTTTTTCTTTATATTTCAATAAGATTGTTACTAAGCCAATAGATAAATTAATTAATACAGCTAAAGAGATAGCAAAAGGGAATTTAAATATAGCAGATATAGAGGTTGAAAGAAATGATGAAATTGGTGAATTAATTATAGCTTTTAGTGAAATGAAAGATAATTTAAGAAACATTGTCATTAATTTATTGAATACAGCGGAAGAATTATCTGCTTATAGCCAAGAACTTTCAGCATCGGCACAAGAGGGTAATGCTAGTATTGAAACAACGAATCAATTAATCAAGCAGATGTCAGCTGGAATTCAAGAAATATCAGCTAGTACTGAGGAGATAAGTAATTTTGCTGAACAGTCTAATAGCAATACTCAGCAAGGTAGTAATAATATAAAAGAAACAGTTAATAGTATTAAATTGATAAGTAGTTCTGTTAAAGACACTGTAGAGATAATTGAAGATTTAGATAATAATTCTAAAGAGATTGGTCAGATAGTAGAACTTATTACTAATATAGCAGAACAAACTAATTTATTAGCTTTAAATGCTGCTATTGAGGCTGCTAGAGCAGGAGAGCATGGGCAAGGATTTGCAGTAGTGGCCGATGAAATTAGAGGATTGGCGGAAGAAACTGCTAAAGCTACAGATAAGATTAGAACTTTAGTTGAAAGAACACAACAACGTTCAAAAAATGGTTTGAAGGCTGTTGAGAACTTAGAAGGACAAGCTGTTGAAGGAGAAAAGATAGCAGAAGAAACTGGAGAGATATTTATAGAGATTGAAAGTTCTAGTGAAGAAATATCAGCCCAGATTGAACAGACTGTAGGATCTACCCAGAGCTTAGCAGAAAATAGTGATCAAATTATGAGTGCTGCTGAAGAGGTAGATGCTATGTCGATGGAAATAAGTAATTCATCTCAAGAATTATCTCAGATGGCCCAAAAATTACAAAATTTAATTGAGAAATTTGAAATATAATCAATAAGAAAAAGAACTTCTCTAGAGAAGTTCTTTTTCTTATTTATTTAGTGATAAAAAATAGAAATATATCTAGTGGAATATGTTAACATTATGTTAAAATTAAGTCTAATTACTTTAATATAGTTGATTTTTATTAGTAATTAGTTGTATATTATAAGTATAGGATGAGAAATTAAGAGATAAAGTAGAAATTGAAACTAAAAGATAGCTAATCATATAGTATTAAGGTAGGGAATTTTATTTCTATTTTTTAGTATAGAACAGAGTGGAAATTAATATAATGGAGGATTATTTATGACAAATAAGATTTTAGTGGTTGATGATGAAGTAAATATTGTGGAGTTAGTTAAGTTTAACTTAGAAAAGGAAGGATATGAAGTTATAACAGCTTATGATGGAGAAGAGGCTATCAATAAGGCTAAAGAGAATAATCCGAATTTAATTGTACTTGATCTAATGTTGCCTAAATTAGATGGTTTTGATGTTTGCCGTCAAATTAGAAAGGATAATCAATTAAAAAGAACTCCAATTATAATGTTATCTGCTAAAGGAGAAGAGATTGATAAGATACTAGGATTAGAGTTGGGGGCTGATGATTATGTTACCAAGCCTTTTAGCCCTAGAGAATTAATTGCTAGAGTTAAAGCAGTTTTAAGAAGAATAGACAGTAAAGAAGAAAAAACAGATAAGATAATAGAGCTAGGAGCTATAGAAGTTGATTTAAATAAATATCGAGTAGAGGTAAATGGAAGTGAGATAAACTTAACTCCAAAAGAGTTTGAATTATTAGCAATTTTAATGACCCATCCTGGTCAAGTCTTTTCAAGAAGTTACCTCCTAGATGAATTATGGGGATATGATTATCACGGTGGGACTAGGACTGTAGATGTACATATTAGAAGATTAAGAAAGAAGATAGGAAATCATAGTGAGGAAGAACCTATTTTAACAGTTAGAGGTGTAGGGTACAAATTTAAAGAGATAAAATAGCTACTAGCTATAAGTAAAGGAGATTTCTATGTTACAAAGACTGCAAAGTATTAAAACCAAGATAGTAGCTTTATATTTAATTTTGTTAATAGCCACTTTGGTGTTTGCTGGTTATATTTTACAAAGGTCATTAGAAAATTATTTTTCCACTTGGTTAGAAAGAAAATTAATTAAGGAAATGAATTTAATAGTTAGTATTATTAAGCCAGTTTTGGAGAATAAGGATTATGATAGTTTAGACAAGTCAATTGTAGATTATGGAAAAGAATTAGAAACTAGAATCACTATTATTGATTCAAAAGGGAAGGTATTAGCTGATTCTAGAAAAGATCCTATGAAGATGGAGAATCACTTGGGGCGTCCGGAGATACAAGAGGTTTTAAAAGGAAGTTTAGGAAAAGAGATTAGATATAGTTCCACTTTAGATATTAATATGAAATATATAGCTTTACCTATTAAAGATGGAGAGAAGTTGCTAGGTTTTATTAGGGCCTCTTTAACTCTTAATAAGTTAAGAGAGTTATATAAGGGTATTTGGACAGTGTTATTAAAAACAGTGTTTACTACCATTCTGATTGGAATATTATTATCTTTAAAGTTTACTAATCAGATTACTGATCCTATTGAAGAAATTACTTTTGTAGCAGAGAAGATTGCTAATGGATATTTAGATCAGAATTTAGTGATTAGAACTCAGGATGAAGTAGGAAAGTTGGCTCAAATGTTCAATCATATGGTCAATAGAGTTAGAGATAAGGTACAAGAGATTTCTGCTGAGAAGAACAAGATTGAAGCAATTGTTACAAGTATTGGAGATGCAGTAATTGCTGTTAACCAAGATAGAAAGATAATATTATTTAATTTAGCAGCAGAAAGGATCTTTGGAATTAAAGAAGATAAGGTCTTAGATAATTCAGTAATTCAAGTTACCAAGAATTATAGATTAGATGAGTTAGTCGAAAAATCTTTAAAAGAAGATCAAATTATTACAGAGGAATTAGAAATGTTAGTTCCTGAACAGAAAATTTTTAGAATTCAAATTGCTCCTATTCAAGATGCAAATAAAAGTACTGTAGGTGTTGTTGCAGTTTTAAGGGATATTACTGATATTAGAAGGTTAGAAGAGATGAGAAAGGATTTTGTAGGAAATGTATCCCATGAATTAAAAACTCCTTTAACCTCGATTAAGGGGTATGTAGAGACTTTATTAGATAGTAAACCTAGTGATAATATCTATAATTCTTTTCTAAATATTATAAAAGAAGAAGCTGATCGTCTACAGCGATTAATAGAAGATTTATTGAATCTTTCAAAGATTGAATCGCATTCTAATTATAAGTCTAAAGAAGATGTAGATATAGTTAAGATTATAGATGATACAATCTTATTATTAGAATCTAAAGCTAAAAAGAAAGATATTAATTTAGTAGCAGATTTAAATCTTTCGGCACCTAATATTCAGGCTGATCAAGATCAGTTATCAAGGTTGATGATCAATCTGATCGATAATGCTATCAAATATACACCTCAAGGCGGTAAAGTTAAGGTTAGTGTAGATCAAAAGGAAGAGAAGTTAATTTTAGAAGTTGAAGATAATGGAATTGGTATACCTGAAGATGATTTACCAAGGATATTTGAACGCTTTTATAGAGTAGATAAAGCTAGAAGTAGAAAACTTGGAGGTACTGGTTTAGGTTTATCCATTGTGAAGCATATTGTTGAAGAGCATCAGGGGAATATAAGTGTAGAAAGTGAAATTGGTCAAGGAACCAGGTTTAGCGTAGAATTGCCGATTTAGTTTTGTGATATCAGCTTATGTATAATAAGGTCAATAATATATTTAGCTAAATACTAAAATTATAGAAAAGATGCCATTATCTAATGGTATCTTTTTTATATTAAAAATAAATTGATAAAATTTTCTGTTTTAACATTTTGTTAACATTATCTTAATCTCCTTGCAAAAAAGCCTTGCTATAATTTCATTGAGAGTTGAGAGAAAAATAAATTAATAAGAAAATAAGAGGAGGAATTTTTAATGTTTAAGAACAAAACTATTGCTTTATCTTTAGTATTACTTTTAGCAGTGAGTGTTTTATTTACTGTAACAGGAAAGGTTAACGCTTGGTGGATATTTGGTGGAGATGATAAGAAAGATGAAAAAGCTTATATCCAAATTAAAGGTTCTGATACAATTGTAAACTTAGCTCAGACTTTAGCTGAAAATTATATGGGAGATAATCCTAATGTGTCTATTTCAGTAACTGGTGGTGGATCTGGTACTGGAATCAAAGCTTTAATCAATGGAACAGTTGATATTGCAGATGCTTCTCGTGTGATGAAAGATAAAGAGATTAAAATGGCTGAAAATAATGGTATAGATGTTTATAGAATTGTACTAGCTATGGATGGATTAAGTGTTGTTACAAATGACAATAACCCTGTAAAGAACTTAAGTATAGAAGATTTAGGTGCTATCTTTAGAGGAGAAATTACTAACTGGAAAGAAGTTGGTGGACCTGATATGCCAATTACTTTATATGGACGCCAAAATAGCTCTGGTACATTTGTTTACTTCCGTGATAATGTATTAAAAGGTGAATATTCTGCTAGTATGAACAGAATGAATGGTAATGCTCAGATTGTTGAAGCTGTGAAAGCTGATAAAAGTGCTATCGGTTATGTAGGAATAGGTTATGCTGCTAAGGATGGTAAAGCAGTAGCAGGATTAAATGTAATGAATGTTAATGGAGCTACTCCATTAGATCCTAAGAATGTTAAGAATGGTTCTTATCCATTAGCTCGCCCATTAAATCAATACATTAATGGTAAGCCAAGTGGAGCAATCTTAAAGTTCTTAAAATACGAATTAAGTGAAAAAGGAGAAGCTTTAGCTATCGAAGAAGGGTTCTATCCTGTAACTCCTGAGTTTCAAAAAGTTAACAAAGAAAATATTAATTAAGCAGTAATAAAATTGAATTTCATGATATAACCCAGTTTATCTATATAGATAAACTGGGTTATATCTTCTGTTGGGACTAAATATATAAAATGATAATCTGGAGGTCTTATCCAAATGAATAAATTTATTAAAGTAATTAAGAATAAAATATTATCTTTTGGTAATAAGATAAAGGCTAACAATATTTTAGGGAAGAAGTTTAACAACTTAAAATTTAAAATTAAATTATTTTTAGGCTTTGGTGCTGTGATATTGGTTTTCTTATTAGGATCTGGAGTTAACATACTATTTTTGAATAATATAAATAATAGTGTTGAAAATTTAGAGGCAGCTGGTGACAATATGCACTATATTTTGAAATTAGCTACTATAGTTAGAGGTAAATATATAGATGCAATTGATTTAGTGGATAATAATAGAAAAGCAAAGGCTGTTAGACATTTTAATAATCATGAAAAGGAGTTTCAAGAGGTTATTGATCACTTAAAGAATCAGGTCAAAAATAGAGATATTGAATTTCTATTAGAAGAGTTAATTAGTTTAAATCAAACTTATAATGATATTTTTAATAAGCAATTAATCCCAGTGTGGCGAATTAAGAATGGAGAAAAGCTTCCTGATTATAGGGGTATTGTTAATTATAGGGTTCCAATGGTTGCTTTAGTTAATACTAGAGATGACATGATTCAAGCAAGTAACTCTTTAAATAAAATTTTTGTTGAAGAGCGTGAAAATTCCTTGGATATCTTTAATCAGAACTTAGGATTAACCCGAAGGTCTTTTATGGTTTCAATAATAGCTACTATAATAATGTCACTAGTTATTATTAGATTATTAGAGAATAATCTTGTTAATACTTTGGAGAAATTAGCTAATTATAGTCGGGAAATAGCTAGTGGTAATCTTAAAGTAGAGAAATTAAAGATTAGAACAGATGATCAGATTGAGGATTTGGCTAGATCTTTTAATATTATGGTAGATAATTTATGTGAATTATTAAGTAATATATCAAGTGCTAGTAATGAAGTTACAGGTTTTAGTCAAGAGTTATCATCATTATCTATAGAGGTAGATGCCACTATTAATTCTGCATCTTCAATAATTGATGATATGTCTGGGGGGGTTGATCAACTGGCTGTAAATAGTCAAGAGGTGATGGATTTTTCTTATGAAGTAGTAAATATCACTCAGGAAGGACATACTAAAATAAGAAGTTCTGTTGATCAAATGATAAAAATAGAAGAAACAGTTGAAAATGTAGCAGAAGTTGTAGGTGAATTTAGTAAACAATCAGAAGAAATAGGCAAGATTACTGAACTAATTGATAGAATTGCAGATCAGACCAATCTTTTGGCTCTAAATGCTAGTATAGAGGCTGCTAGAGGAACTCGTAGGGGTGAAGCGGGTAGTGGTTTTGCAGTTGTAGCAGAAGAAATTAGAAATTTAGCTAAAGAGACTTCTAATGCGACTAATAACATTGATAGTTTAATTAGAGAGATACAGTCCAAATCAAAGGAAGCAATTAAAGCTATAACTACAGGTAAGAAAGAATCTCAAGCAGGTGAGAGAATTATTAAAGAGGCTGGTGAAGCTTTTAAATTAGTTAATAATGCAATTGATGATACAGTAACTCATATTGAAGAGACTACAGCTTCTACTGAAGAGTTGGCTGCCGGGAGTCAACAAGTGCTTGAGGTTACAGATGAAGTTAAGAGTATTTCCCAACAAGTTACAAAAGAATCAGAAAAACTTTCTATGATGGCTGAAAATTTAAATAATTTAGTACAAAACTTTAATTTATAATCTATAAAGTTAATACATAGAGTTCAAGATTAGAATTTATAAGTATTTGATTATAAGAGTGTAATTTTACATTTTTTATAACATCTTAATTATGTTCATTGATAAGTCGTGGTATGATAAAAAATTCCAGTTACAATATCATAAATTTTTTGCTATATTAGTGAATATATTTGATTTTATTTCCACACTATAAGACTGTTACAAAAATGTTACAACAATGTTAACACTCTTTTAACAATTTTGTAACATTTCTTAAATATTAATCTGTTATACTTTAATTAAACATAAATAATTAATAAAACTTGGGAGGAAGAAGATGCTAAGAAAAAAATTATTATTAATAGTTTCATTATTTGCAATAATTACAACACTAACTGCTTGTGGACAACCTCAACAAGGGACTGAGGAAAGCCAACAAGAACAGAATCAAGCTCAAGGTAATAATGGTTATATACAAATAAAGGGTTCAGATACAAGTGTTAACTTAACACAGATGTGGGCAGAAGATTATATGGAGAATAATGATACATCTATTTCTGTAACTGGAGGTGGATCAGGTACAGGAATTGCAGCTTTAATTAATAATAAAGTTGATATTGCTAATGCTTCTCGTGCTATGAAGGATAAAGAAGTAAAGCAAGCACAAGACAATGGTGTAGAAGCAGTAGAAATTGTAGTAGCGATGGATGGGTTATCTGTAATAGTTAATGAAAATAATCCAATAAAAGATTTAACTGTAGATCAAATTGGAAGCATATTCAAAGGAGAGATTACTAATTGGAGTGAAATTGGAGGGCCAGATAAGAAAATAACTACATATGGCCGTCAAAGTAATTCTGGAACCTTTGTTTATTTCCGTGATCATGTTTTAAATGGTGATTATACAGCTGAGATGAATAGAATGAATGGTAATGCTCAACTTGTAGAAGCTGTTAAAGCTGATGAAGGTGCTATTGGTTATGTGGGTATCGGTTATGTAGTTAAGAATGGAAAAGTAGTTGAAGGGTTAAATGTATTAAATGTGGCTAAAGATGATAATTCTGAAGCTGCTAGCCCATTAAAAGCAGAAAATGTAAAGACTGGTGATTATCCATTAGCTAGACCTTTATATCAATATACTAATGGTAAAGCAGCTGGTGCAATTTTAGATTTTATAAAATATGAATTAAGTGAAAAAGGTCAGGAATTAGCTGTAAAAGAAGGTTTTTACCCTGTTAGTCCTGAGTATACAGAACAAAATAAAAGAAATTTAGGTGAATAATAAAGGAAAGGCTCAACATGAGTTGGGCCTTTAAAATTGTTTAAACTTATTGAAAGAGGTGAAATAAATTGAAACGAAGAAGTAAATTTTCTAAGTTTCGAGAGAAGTTTATAGAAAACTTTTTCCTGCTTAATGGAATCTTAGTTATACTAATTTTAGTTGGAATTTTTTATTTGTTATTAAATGAAAGTTTACCAACTTTTAAAGAAGTTAGTATAGTCCAATTTTTTACTAGTGCGATTTGGAATCCTACTGGTTATCATGAACAGAGTTATGGAATCGTTTCTTTGATATTTAGTACAATTGTTGTGACTGTTGGTTCATTACTTTTTGCAGTTCCTTTAGGAATTGCTTGTGCAGCTTATTTATCAGAGGTAGCACCACCTAAAGTTAGGGAAGTATTGAAACCAACTGTTGAAATCTTGGCTGGAATTCCTTCAGTAGTGATTGGCTTCTTAGGAATAGTTTTAATAGGTCCAATGATTGCTAAAGTTTTTGGTTTACCCAATGGATTAAATGCAATTAATGGTTCTGTGTTATTAGGAATAATGGCTTTACCAACAATAATAAGTATTTCTGAAGATGCGATTAATGCTGTGCCAGAAGATTATAAAAAGGCATCGGTTGCTTTAGGCGCTACAGAATGGCAAACATTAGTCAAGGTTACAATTCCAGCTGCTTTATCAGGAATTATAGCTGCTGTAATGTTAGGAATGGGAAGAGCAATTGGAGAAACTATGGCAGTGTTGATGGCTACTGGTAATGCACCAGCTTTTCCAAAAAGCATCTTTTCTTCGGTTAGAACAATGACAGCAACTGTTGGAATTGAATTGGGAGAAGTTGCTTATAATACAACTCACTATTATTCATTATTTGCTATTGGATTAGTTTTATTTATTATGACATTTTTAATCAATTTAATATCAGATTTAGTCTTACACAAGTATGAGGAGGCTGAATAATGTTCTCAAAAAATAATCAACAGAAAATTGGTTTTTGGATCTTAAGACTATCAGCTTTAATAGTTTTATTTATTTTAGGAGTTATACTTTATGATATTATCAGTAAAGGGATTGGAGTAATAAATTGGGAGTTCTTAAGTAAAGCTCCTAAGAAGGGAATGACAGCAGGTGGAATATTCCCGGCGATATTTGGTACCTTTGCTGTTACAATAATAACTGCTTTATTAGCGGTTCCTTTAGGAATGTTTGCAGCGATTTATTTAAATGAATATGCAAAAAAAGGGACACTGACTAGAATTATCAGAATGGCAATTAGAAATCTAGCTGGTGTACCATCAATTGTTTTCGGTCTTTTTGGATTAGCTTTATTTGTACAGATATTAGGTTTTGGAACTTCAATTCTATCTGCAGGGTTGACTTTGGGATTGATGACTTTGCCTGTTACTATTACTGCTAGTGAAGAGGCTTTAAAGACTATTCCTGATAGTTATAGACAAGGTTCATTAGCCTTAGGAGTAACAAAATGGCATGCAATCAGAACTAATGTATTACCTTATGCTATACCAGGTATGTTAACTGGAACTATTCTTGGACTATCAAGAGCAGCAGGAGAAACTGCACCTATCTTATTTACAGGGGCTGCATTCTTTTTACCTTTCTTGCCTGATTCAGTTTATAGTCAATTTATGGCTTTACCTTATCATTTATATGTAATGTCAACACAGCATCATGATATAGCAAAGGTTAGACCTTTGGCTTACGGTACAGCTTTAGTCTTAATAGCATTAGTACTATCTATGAATATGATTGCTATCTTATTAAGATATTGGTTACGCAAAAAAGCTAAAAGATACTAAGGAGGAGACTTTATGGCTAAGAATACTATTGAAGTTAAGGATTTAGATTTTTATTATGGAGATTTTCAAGCTTTACATGATATTTCATTAGAAATACCAGCTAATAAAGTTACGGCTTTTATTGGTCCGTCAGGATGTGGTAAGTCCACTTTCTTAAGAACTTTAAATAGAATGAATGATTTGATTGAAGGAACTAAAGTAGATGGAGAGGTTTTAATAGATCAGAAGAATATTTATCAAGAAGGAATTGATATTGTAGATTTAAGAAAAAGAGTAGGAATGGTATTTCAGCATCCTAATCCATTTCCTAAATCCATCTATGATAATGTAGCTTATGGACCTCGAGCCCATGGTTTAAAAGATAAAGCAAAGTTAGATAAAATTGTAGAAGATAGCTTAAAATCTGCTGCATTATGGGATGAGGTAAAGGATAAATTAGATTCTTCAGCTATGGGGATTTCCGGTGGACAGAAGCAGAGGTTATGTATTGCTCGTGCTTTAGCTGTAAATCCAGAGATACTACTAATGGATGAACCAACTTCGGCTTTAGACCCAATTGCTACAGCTAAGATTGAAGAGTTGATTGAAGATCTGAAAGAAGAATATACAATAGTGATTGTAACTCATAGTATGCAACAGGCTGCTAGAATTTCAGATTACACAGCTTTCTTCTATATGGGGAAATTAATCGAGCATGGTGAGACTGAAAAAATCTTTGAGAAACCAGATAATAAGAAGACAGAAGATTATATTACCGGAAGATTTGGTTAATATTAATAAGAGAATATAGTTATTTAAATTAATGATAAATTTTTTAAGATAAAAACTAATTACTTGCTAAGTTTGAGATAAAAGGGGGGCATAAAATGGTAAGGAAGAATTTTGATCAAAAATTAGAACAATTAAATCAAAATATTCTAAAGATGGGAAGTATGGTAGAAGAAACTATTCATAAGGCTGTAACCTCTTTAGTAGAGCAAGATATTGATTTAGCAAATGAAGTTATTGAAAATGATGATGTTTTAGATGATTATGAAGCCAAAATAGAGCATGAAGCAATTCAATTGATTGCTTTGCAACAACCAGTTGCAAAGGATTTAAGAAGGATTGATATGATTTCTAAGATTGCTACAGATCTTGAAAGAATGGGAGATTTGGCACAGAATATTGCTAAATTCACTAGAACTTTTGAAGGAGAGCAATTAGTTAAGCCATTAGTTGATATTCCAAGAATGGGAGAGCTAGTACAAGGTATGATTAGAGATTCCTTAGAAGCCTTCGTTAATCTAGATGTGGAGAAAGCTAAAGAGGCTGCTAAAAGAGATGATAAAGTAGATAAATTAGATAGTCAAATTTTTAGAGAGTTGCTTACTTATATGATGGAAGATCCTAAAACCATCAAACAAGGTAATATGCTTATGTTTGTTAGTAGACATCTAGAAAGAGTAGGAGATCATGCTACAAATATTTGTGAAAGAGTTATATATATGGTTACTGCTGATTGGGTAAGCTATTAATAGTAAAAAATCTTTGTTAATTTTAACAAAGATTTTTTTGTTTGAGTTTTTAAAATAAAGAAGATAATATTTAGAGTTAACACTATGTTAACATAGTGTTAATCTAATTGTAATTTGTTATTGCTATACTATATTTAAAGTCCCAATAGAGGAGTAAATTACTCTTCTTCCCAAAAGCTCAGCCTATAATAGGCTGAGTTTTTATTTATTTATGTATAAAGGAGAATATAGAAAAGTATAAATAAAAAATTTTCTTTAGTATATCAGTAATTATTAGGGTAGCTAAGTAAAAAATAAGTATTAGTATATAGTGTTAATTTAAATTTATTATGATTAACTAGCATTAAGATAGTACCTATAATATAAACTTAGTAAAAAGGATGGAGGATATCCTCCATCCTTTTTAAATATTCATCCAAGGCCAAGTTTGACTCTCATCAGTTGCATAAAAATCACCTGGATTTTCAAAATAATTAAAGACATTTTCCAAGGATTCATAATGCCATTCTTCTTCCTGCATTAAAGCTTCGAAGAACTTTCTTTCTGTATCATCATTAGTTTGTTTTGCTAATCTTTCATAGATCTCATAAGTATCTTGCTCCAATTCCATAGCATGTCTATAGATATTAGTATTGCTCTCTTTCCAATTTTCACGTTCACTTTCTGAAAAACTCTCAAATACCTTTTGGACTTTACTCTCAATATCTTCAGGTTGATAATCATTTTCTTCAATAGGTTTATTAAAAGCTATCTTTTTGACCTTATCTACATGATCTAATTCTTGAGCTGCTAGGCTTTCTAAGACTTTGCGAGATAAGGGGTTTTCGGCACCGTCAATATGATTATTATAATAATGATAACTCTCTTTTTCCATTTTAATTGCTAGTTTAAGTGATTCCTCTTTAACTGCCATATTATGCTCCTTTCATAGAATGTAATTATAAGTATTAGTTTCTATCTGTTATTTTGTGTAATATATCCACTTTAAAACATGGTAATTGTTAGAAAGAATTTAAACTATAAAATAAAAAAGAAGGACTAATTCATTAGTCCTTCTTAGAGTAATATCTATTTATAGTTTAGCAATCATTTTCTCAACTTCACTTTTTTCTAAAATTCCTTCATTAATAACAGCTCCACCTAAGCAAATATTATCTTTATAGAAGACAGCAAATTGCCCAGGAGTAATAGCACGTTGTTCTTTAGCAGACTTTATTAGTAGTTCGTTATCTGATTTTTTATAAATAATAATCTCTTGATCAGGTTGTCTATATCTAAACTTTGCCTTACACCTAAAAGGAAATTTAGGTGGTTCTCCACTAATCCAGTGGGGATCAACAGCCAAAAGTCCATGAGAGAATAAGAGATTGTGTTCTGCACCTTGTCCAACATATAGGATGTTGTTTTTGGCATCTTTATCTATAACAAAGTAAGGTTCATGTCCACTAATACCTAAGCCTCTACGTTGTCCAATAGTATAGTACATTACACCATCATGTTTGCCTAATACTTCACCTTGCATATTTCTAATCTCTCCAGTCTGTGCTGGAATATATGTGCTTAAAAACTCTTTAAAGTCACGTTCACCGATAAAACAGACTCCAGTACTATCTTTCTTATTAGCTGTTGCTAAGCCAGCTTTTGCAGCAATTTCTCTGACCTTAGATTTTTCTAAATGGCCAAGAGGGAAGATTGTTTTAGAAAGTTGTTTCTGATTTAACATACATAGGAAATAACTTTGATCTTTATTATTATCAACACCTTTTATTAATTGATATTTACCATTAGCTTCTTTAACTTGAGCATAATGGCCAGTAGCTAGATAATCTGCATCTAATTTGAGAGCGTGATTAAGAAACTCCTTAAATTTAATCTCCTTATTACACATTACATCTGGGTTAGGTGTACGACCTGCTTTGTATTCATCCAAGAAATAGGTGAATACTTGATTCCAGTATTGTTTTTCAAAATTAACTATATAATAAGGGATTCCGATTTGATCACAGACTCTTCTAACATCTTCATAATCTTCTTCAGCAGTGCAAACACCATTTTCATCTGTATCATCCCAGTTCTTCATAAAGACTCCGATTACATCATAGCCTTGTTCTTTCAATAACAGAGCTGCTACTGAAGAATCAACTCCTCCTGACATGCCAACTATAACTCTTGTATCTTCAGGTTTTTTATTCATTTTTATGCCTCCTTTCAAGACTAACATCAATTGTATTTTATCCTTAATATAATTAACTTATAGATTTTATAAATTAATACAGTGATAATAATTAGAAAATTACTTCTTTAATGATACTATATTTAATCAATGATGTAAAGTTATGCTGAAGATTAACAGTATAGATCTTTAATTTTAGAATGAAATTTAAGTATATGGCTAAGATAAAGCGATAATTTCGGAGTTAGGCGGTAGGAAATAGGAGGTAGGAAGGCCTTACTAACTCCTATAAACTAACTCCTAGCACCTAAGAATGTCACTTTAGATTTGAATGACTATATTCTTTTAAAATTGATATAATAAAGGGGGACTTAGTAGAGGTGAAATAAATTTTAATTAGCATGTATTTTTATTCCTTTTATGATTCATAATATAAAAGATAATATACTAGAATAAAAAAACAAAAAAGATAACAATAATCATTTTCAAAATACTAATCTTATGTTATAATAATATATGGAATTTAAAAGGGAGATTACCGCGGCAGGTATAAAAATAAAATTATAATTTACAAGGGGGATAAGATAAAGTTGGCAAATATGAGAGGTCCACGTTTCAAAGAAGCTAGAAGGTTAGGGCTAAATGTTCATGGTCATCCTAAAGCTATGAAGCGTGCAGATAAAAGATCAAGAAGAGATGCTAGGAAACTATCAGAATATGGTAAACAATTATTAGAGAAACAAAGACTAAGAGCTTATTATGGAGTAATGGAAAAACAATTTCTTCGTTATGTGAATCAAGCTATGAATGAAGAAGGAATTACAGGTGAAGTTTTAGTAAAGAAATTAGAAACTAGATTAGATAATTTGGTGTATAGAATTGGTTTTGCCAGATCAACACGTCAAGCACGCCAATTAGTAAGTCATGGACATATACTTGTTAATGGTAAAAAAGTAGATAGACCATCTTATGCAATAGAAGTTGGAGATGTAATTACATTAAAAGAAAGTTCTAGAAAAAATGAACTCTTTACAGAGAATTTTTCAGAAAGACATTTAGAAGAATTACCGTATATTAAACGAGATATGGAAAACTTTAGTGGAGAATTAATATCGATGCCTAATAGAGAAGATGTTCCTATCGAAATTGATGACCACTTAGTAGTAGAATTCTATTCACGTAAATAGTTTATATTTCTCTATCTTAATAAAAAAGGCAAGGGCTTCCTTGTCTTTTTTTATTTTTTATATTAAAATAATATATTAGAAATGCTAAGAAAATAAAATTTAAATAAAATGAAGGAATTTATCCTGATAGAAAGAATACTATATATTGTGTTAGTTTAAATCTAAGGCACAATATATAGTGTTTTTTGTTTACATATTACTAAACTTCATTATTCGAATATTTAGATTTAAAATAAAGGAGGAGTATTAAGTGTTACCAGAATGGAATAAACAGAGACAGGCAGTGTTTGAGGACAGATATGCTTTAAAAGACAAGAATGGGAATTTAACTGAAGATATCCCTCAAGAGATGTGGGAAAGGATTGCAAAGGTTTTATCAAAGGAAAATAATGATTTATATGATGAATATTATAATGTTTTAAAAGACTTTAAATTTGTACCTGCAGGAAGGCAGTTAGCTGGAATTGGTAATCAAGGTGAGGCCACCTTCTATAACTGTTATGTAATTCCTTTTCATAATAAGACAAATAATGAGGAGGGCTTAGATAGTAGAGGTGCTATTATGGATACTATCTCATCTTGTGTAGAGATATCTGCTCGTGGTGGTGGAGTAGGTCTAAATTGGTCAGTATTAAGGCCGCGTGATTCATATGTTGCTGGAGTAAATGGTAAGTCAAGTGGTACTGTAAGTTGGATGAAAGCTATGAATGGCGTTATATTACAAGTTAGCCAGGGTGGAAGTAGAAGAGGAGCACAAATGTATCTATTAGAGGATTGGCACCCAGATGTATTAGAATTTATAAAAGTTAAAGAGGATTTAGAAGAGTTAAATGGGGCTAATCTGTCAGTGGGAATTTCTGATGAATTTATGAAGGCTGTAAAGAATGATGGTGATTGGGTGCTTAAGTTTCCTGATACAAGTTATTCAAAATATAATGAAGAGTGGGATGGAAATATTAAAAAGTGGGAAAATAAAGGTTATCCAATAAAGCACTATAAAACGATCAAAGCTAGAGAAATGTGGGATTTGATTTGTAGGTTGGCGTTAAAGGTGGCTGAACCTGGTGTTGTATTTTTAGAAAGATATAACAAATGGTCAAACACTAGAGGTGTAGAAAGAATTATTGGAACTAATCCTTGTGGAGAACAAGGCTTAGGTGGATGGAGTGTGTGTAATTTAGGTTCTATTAATTTGATACATTTTGTAGATGAGGATGGAGAAGTTAAGTGGGATGAATTAAAGGCTACTGTGAGAACGGGAGTTAAGTTTTTAGATCAAATTATAGATGAAAATGATTATATTTATCCTCAAATTGAAGAAAAGCAGAGTGTAATTAGAAGAATTGGTTTAGGGACTATGGGTCTTGCTGATGCAATGTTATTAGCTGGAATTAAATATGGATCTGATGAATCTTTAGAATTTATAGATAAAGTATACTCTTTTATCAGAGATACTGCTTATGAAATGAGTGCAGATCTGGCTCAGGAAAAAGGAGCAGCTCCAGGGTTTAAAAAAGAAAGATATCTAAATACTTACTTCATTAAGCAATTACCGGAAAAAATTAGAGCAAAGATAGCTAAATATGGAGTTAGAAACTTATCTATTCTTACTCAAGCTCCAACAGGAACTACGGGAATGTTGGCTGGAGTTTCTTCTGGTATAGAGCCTAATTTTAATTGGGAATATTATAGGCAAGATAATTTAGGAAGAAGAAAGGTCTATCATTGGCTAGCACAGGAGTATAAGAATCAAGGTAAAGATTTACCTGATTATTTTGTAACTGCTCCTGAACTATCTCCTCTAGAACATATTAGGGTACAGGCTAGAATTCAACAATATCTTGATTCAAGTATAAGTAAAACGGTAAATGCTCCAAAAGATCATAGTATTGAAGAGGTAAAGACATTATATATGCAAGGCTATGAGTTAGGATGTAAAGGAACTACTTATTATCGAGAAGGTTCTAGAAGTGGTGTATTGGTAAATGATAATGAAGAGAAGGATAAAAAAGATAAAGTAATAGAAATTAACAAGGAAGATAAATTAGAGGTTGAAGATGGATTTGCAAAGTGTCCTAGCTGTGGTGAGTATTCTATGGGAATGCAGGAAGGATGTAATTTTTGCTTAAGTTGTGGACATTCCAAATGTAGTTAAACAAAAATAGCTTAGTGGAAATATTTCCACTAAGCTATTTTTGTTTGACATCTTATTAAAAGCTTGCTATAATCAGAATATGATTGACTAGTTAGTCAATTGAGTTTGGTTCAATTAAATTCTAGCAGATGGGAAGAGGGGCTACATAGATGGGTAAAGAGGATAAAAAAAATAGAATAATTCAGGCGGCTATAGAATTATTTGAAGAAAGAGGATATCATAAGACTAAGGTAAGTGAGATAGCCGATCTTGCACAGGTTGCTAAAGGTACAGTTTATTGGTATTTTGAAAGTAAGAAGGAATTATTTGAAGCAACTGCAGTATCAAAGATGAATGAGATTGACCAGATGGTAAATAATAATATATTAAAATTTAATGATCCAATTGAAAAATTAAGGTCAATAGTGGTATCAGTTCTTAATTTTATTGAAAAGAATAAACGTGGTGCTAGGATGTTTAGAGAAAGTAGTATTGCTATAAGTAAAGAATTTAAAGAAATTATAATTAATTATAATCAAAATCGAGTTGAGTTGATTTCAACTATTATTGATCAGGGGATAAAGGAAGAAAAAATAAAATTAAATATTGATAGTCAAGATGCAGCTAGGATATTATTAGGAATAGTTAGTTCCTTTAATCCACATTTTTATCAAGGACAAAATGGTAAAGTTACGGATAAGGTCGATATTATTATGGAAATTTTCTTGAAGGGTATAGCAAGTTAGTTGCTATATTTTTTAGATAAAACTGACTATATGGTCAAGAATTAGGAGGTATTAGATTAGATGAGAAATAAATTAGTTATATTAACAGTTATTTGTATTTTATTTACGACAGTAGGGAGTTATGCTGCTGAAGAGAATGGAAAAATTGTTTTAAATAAAGAAGAAGCAATAGAAATAGGATTAAAGCAGAATCCTGAAATAATCAAGATTGAACAAGAATTAGAGATAGCTAAGGATAAAGTAAAAGAAGCTAGAGCAGGATTTCTTCCTAAATTAAATCTAAGTAGTAGTTATACTAGATTAGGAGAAGAACCTGAAAATCCAATTATGGAGGGATTGATATCTGAAGGAATACTTTCATCTGCACAGTCAGCTGGGTCTTCATTAAATAGTTATAGCTTTAAATTAGACTTAAATCAGCCTCTTTACACTGGGGGGAGAACAACAGCTACTTATGAACAGGCTAAAAAAGGTTTAGAGATTGCAAAATTAAAAGCTAGGCAAAAAAGGCAAGAAATAAAAGAAGAGATACTGAATAAATATTATGGTGTATTAAAAACTAAAAAGATGGTAGAAGTTAGTGAGCAGAATATAAATAAAATTTCTCGTTATGTGGAGATTGCTAAAGCCAATAGGGAGGTTGGTATCTTTACTAATACAGATGTTTTACAGGCTAGAGTAAATTTATATAGAGCAAAGCAAGGGCTATTAAAAGCCCAAAATGGACTTAAACTAACTAAACTTAGTTTGAAGAATGCCTTAAATCTAGAAAATGATGTTGAGGTAACTGTGAATGAAGAACTTAAATGGGAAGATATAGAACTGAACCGAGTAGAAGTAAAGGAATATGCTTTTTCCCATCGTCCAGACCTAAAATTATTAGAGCTATCTGAAGACAAAGTAGAGCTTGGTGTCAAATTAGCCAAAAGTAGTAGATATCCAACTCTTAATCTATTTGGTAATTATAATACTACTGATGATAGCTTTACAGTTTCCGATGGTGATTGGCAAGTAGGTTTGATGCTTAACTATAACTTATTTGATGGGGGAGCTAAAAGTTCTAAGGTTAAGCAGGCTACTAAGGAATTAGAGAAATTTGAAACTACTAAAGAACAATCTATAGATGCTATAGAATTAGAAATTGAAAGTAGTTTGTTAAAAATATCTGAAGCCAAACAGAGTATTCAATTAATGCAACTTAGTTTGACTGAAGCCAAAGAAAATCTTAAAGAAACTGAATTGAAATATAAAGAAGGAATTGTAACTAGTTTTGATGTATTAAATGCTCAAACTACTTTACAAGAGGTTAAAACTGATTATTATGAAGCTATTTATGATTATAATTTAGAGATAGCGAATTTAGAAAGAGCAATGGGTAAGGCGGTTAATTAATAAGGGGGTAATGGTATGAAAATTTTAAGCAATAAGAAACTAGTAGTAGTCTTATTAATAGCTATATTAAGTTTTTCAATAATTGGATGTGGGAAAAAAAATGAAGAGACTATAGCTAATCAGAAGGAAGAGAAGCCTAAAATACCAGTAGAAAGCATAACTGCTAAAGCAGATCAACTGTCAGATTATGTAACTGTGGTAGGGTCTACAGAGGCAAGTAAATCAGTCCAGCTTACTCCACAGGTACAAGAGGAAGTAGAGAAGGTTTATGTTAAAGTTGGAGATAAGGTAAATAAAGGTGATAGATTATTAGTCTTAGATAAAGATACTTTAAAAATTCAAGTAGAGCAAGCAGAGGCAGGATTAAAGGCTGCTCAAGCGAATTTAGATAAGGCCTTAAGGGGAGCTAGAGAAGAAGAAATAGCACAATTAAAGGCTCGACTAGAGCAAGCTAAAGCTTCTTATGAAGAGACTGAAAAAGCTTATAACAGACAAGAAACACTTTATAAGCAACATGTTATTTCTGAGCAACAATTTGAATCAATGAAAAGTAAATATATAGCAGCCAAGAGTGGATATGAGACTGCTAAGCAGAGTTTAAAATTAGCCCAAAATGGTGCAACTGAAGAAGAAATTAAGGCTTTAGAGGCACAAGTATCTCAGGCTAAAGCTTCTTATCAGGCAGCCAATATAAGATTAAGCAAAGCGGAAATTAAAGCTCCAATTTCAGGGATTATTTCAGCTGTAAATATAGAAGAAGGAGAGATGGCAGGAGGTCAGCCGGTAATAGCTATTGCTAATATTGATCAAGTAAAAATTGTAGCTTATGTAAGTGAGAGAAATATTAATAAGGTCAATCTTGGCGATAAAGTAGAGGTCGATTTTAATGCATTAGAAAGATTAGTCACTGGTAGAGTTGATAGTATAAGTCCAGTAATGGATCAACAGAAAAAGGCCTTTCCAGTTGAAATAATAATAGATAATCAAGATAATTTAATTAAGGGTGGAATGTATGCAGAAATTAATTTGGTATCTGAAAGGATAAATAATAAAGTTGTGATACCACAAGAGTCAATATTTGAAGAAGCAGATATAGAGTATGTTTATATCATTAAAGATGGGGCTGCAGAAAGAAGAAAAGTTGAAACTGGATTATCTGCCGCAGGAAAAGTTGTTATTTTAAGTGGTATCAAAGAAGGAGAAGAAGTAGTGGTTACTGGACAAGAAGATTTAGGAGCAGGAGCTAAGGTGCAGGTAGTCAATAGAGGTGATAACTAATGAAAATATCTGATTTTTCAGTAGATAGACCTGTTACAATCAGTATGATTGTTTTAGCTGTATTATTGATAGGAATTGTTTCTTTAACTAGATTACCAATTGATCTGTTGCCAGAATTGGATTTACCTTATGCTGTAGTTAGTGTAAATTATGAAGGAGCAGGTCCTGAGGAAATAGAAAATTTGATTACCAAGCCAGTAGAAGAATCTATCGCAACAGTTGATAATGTAAAGAATTTAATCTCTATAAGTGACCCTGGTAGTTCATTGGTAATAGTAGAATTTGATTGGGGAACTAATTTGGATTTTGCTACTTTAGATATGAGAGAAAAGGTTTCTCTAATTGAAGATTATTTGCCAGAAGATGCAGATAAACCAATGGTTCTAAAGTTTGACCCGACTCAAGAACCAATTATGAAGATGGGACTATCTGGGGATGGTACTTTAGATAATTTGAAAAGAATTGCCGAAGATGTTTATAAACCTAATTTAGAGAGAATTTCTGGAGTGGCTTCAGTAGATATTTCTGGGGGACTGGAAAGAGAGATTCATATAAATGTTAATCAAGAGAGATTAACAGCTTATGGTCTAACTTTAAATAGTATAGCTTCTGCTATTAGATCATCAAATTTGGATATGTCTGGTGGTACAATTCAACAAGGTGATAAAGATTTATTAGTTAAAACAACTGGTGAATTTGATAATGTAGAAGAGATTAGAGATTTAGAGATTATGACTCCACAGGGTCAGAACATTACTTTAAGCAATATTGCGACCGTTGAAGATACTGAAGAAGAGGCTAAATCTTATACTTATTTAAATGGTGAAAAGAGTATTGGTTTAGCAGTACAAAAGCAGAGTGGAGCTAATACAGTTCAGGTTGCTAATGCAGTAGAAAAAGAATTAAAAAAATTGAGCAAGCAGATAAAAAGTGATGTTAATATTGAAATAGTTGTTAACCAAGCAGATTTTATTGAAGATGCAATTAATAATGTTAAGAGAAATGCTGTTGTTGGTGGTGGATTAGCAATATTTATTCTACTATTATTCTTAAAGAATATTAGAAGTACAATTGTTATTGGTACAGCAATCCCTATTTCGATAGTAACAGCTTTCGTAATGATGTATTTTGCTGATTTAAGTTTAAACTTAATGACTCTAGGAGGAGTTGCTCTAGGAATAGGGATGCTCTTAGATAATGCTATCGTTGTATTAGAGAATATTTATCGCCATCGACAAGAAGGAGAAGGTAAATTTGAAGCTGCTAAAAAAGGTACGGCTGAGGTAGGTACTGCGGTATTAGCCTCCACCTTAACTACTGCTGCTGTATTCTTACCAATAGCTTATGTAGAGGGTTTGGCATCTGAAATTTTTGGACCTTTAGCCTTAACAGTTACCTTTTCATTATTTGCATCATTATTGGTAGCTTTAACCTTAATTCCAATGTTATCTTCAAAATTATTAAGGGTTAAAAAAGAGTTTGATAATCCAGACCAAGAGTTTCAATCAGGAAAAGTAACAAGATCTTATAGATCATTATTAGAAAAATCCTTGAACCATAGATTTATAGTAGTTGGATTACTTATTGTAGGTCTAGTATCTTTTGGTTTAGGTGTAAAAACAGGTATAATTCCTTTGAAAACAGAATATATGCCTAAGACAGACCAAGGTCTATTCACAGTAAGTATAGATTTACCTGAAGGTAAGATACTAGAGAAGACTGATAATATAACTAAGAAAATTCAGACTTATATCGATGAGATTCCAGAAGTTGATATAGTCTATACTAATGTTGGTATTAATGGTGGATTAGGTGCTTCTGAATCAAATAAAGCTAATATATCAGTACAGTTAGTTGATATTAGTCAAAGAGAGAGAAGTACTAGTGAAGTAGTAGAAGACTTAAGATCCAAAGTCAAAGGTATTGCTGGAGCTGATATTAAAGTTGTTGCTCAAACCTCTATCTTAGGTGGGGGTGGTGGTAACCGGGCTCCAATTGAAGTTAAAATTCAAGGATCTGATCTGAATAAATTAACTGAAATTGCCAATACTGTTGCTGATGAAGTTAGAAAGGTAGATGGAACTAGAAATGTAGAGTTGAGTCTTGATAAAAGTAGACCGGAGATTCAAGTTGATATCGATAGAAAATTAGCTAAGAAATTAGGTTTCAACCAATCACAAGTTGCCTCTACAGTACAGACTGCAATTAAAGGTAAAGTCGTTAGTCAGTACAAAGAAGGTGGAGAAGAGTATGATATCTTATTACAATTAGAAGATAAGGAAGTAGGAACTATTAATAGATTAAAAGATTTAAAAGTTACTTCTTCCAAAGGTATCACAGTACCCTTGTCACAAATTGCTGATGTTAAATTCTCTAATGGACCAACGACTATTGAACGTGAAAATCAGGAGCGTATGATTCGAGTATTGACTCGCTTCTATGGACGTTCATTAGGTGAGGTTCAACAGGATATTGAAAAGAGAGTAGATAAGCTTAGTATTCCAACTTCTTATCGATTAGAATATGGTGGAGAAAGTAAAGATCAAAAAGAGTCTTTTGGTGATTTAGGTTTTGCCTTAATTCTTGCTATAGTATTAGTCTATATGGTTATGGCATCTCAATTTGAATCTTTAATCTATCCATTTATTATTATGTTTACTGTACCATTAGCTTTAGTTGGTGCAATATTAGGTTTAGCAGTTTCTGGACTTTCCTTAAATGTTCCAGGAATTATAGGGATTATTATGTTAGCAGGTATTGTGGTTAATAATGCTATTGTATTAATAGATTACATTAATCATAGAAGAGAAGAGGAAAGTAGAAAAGAGGCCATTTTAAATGCTGGACCAATTAGATTAAGACCAATTATGATGACCACTTTAACTACAATATTAGGTTTATCACCAATGGCATTAGGAATTGGTAAAGGAGCAGAAGCTCAACAGCCAATGGCTGTAGTAGTAGTTGGCGGACTATTATTCTCTACTATTCTAACTCTAGTGATTATTCCTACTATTTATTCAATTATTGATGATATTTCTACTTGGATAAAAGGAAAATTAAGAAGATTGTTACATGGACGTGAAGAAGTAGAAGAAAATATAGAAGCCTAATAAAAGGTAAAAAAGGAAGTGAGTAAAAACTCACTTCCTTTTTTTCATTATTAAGATTTGTATTTTATGATTTAGATTATTAAAATATGATTATAAAGTGAGCAGTAACTAGTAATAGATGACAGTTTAACTTATTTACTGCGTACTTGTCACTCTTCACTAGTTACTGAGGTATTCTATTATTATTCAAAATTCTTAACTAAAAAAATATTAATTCATATCTCTTTCAATTATAAAGGAGATAATATCTTTATAGACAATTATAGTAATTATCATTGGATATGGGGGGAGCATAGTGATTAAGTTAAAGTTTATTCATGCTGCTGATATTCATTTAGGTAGTTTATTACATCTATCTACTACAGCAGATGATGGTCTTAAGAAAAAATTTAAAGAAGCAATATATAATTCTTTTAGTAAAATAGTTGATCTAGCTATTGAAAATAAAGTTGATTTTATCCTATTAGCAGGTGATATCTATGATCAAGAAGCTAGATCGGTTAAAGCTAATAAATTCTTTAATCGAGAGTGTGAGAGGTTAAATGAGTTCAATATAGATGTTTATATGATTGCAGGTAATCATGATCCATTACCAGATAGGGAAGCTTTTGATCTGCCAGATAATTTATATGTTTTCGCTAGTGATAAAGTGGAAGAGTATAGAATATTGTCTGATAATGATCAAGTTATAGCTAGAATTTTGGGGCAATCCTATGCTAATCAGGCAGAATCAGAAGAGATATACAAGGATTTTATTCCTCAAGATAATTCTAGTTTTAATATAGGAATATTACATACCCAATTAGATCCCTATAATAACAGCTATGTCCCTTGTAGAAAAGATGACTTGATCAAACAGCAAGGAATAGATTACTGGGCTTTAGGGCATATTCATCAATTTAGAATTGTTAATCAAAATAGCCCATGTATTATCTATCCTGGTATACCTCAAGGAAGGGATTTTGGAGAGCAATCCTTAGGCGGAGCTGTATTGGTAGAAGTAGATCATCAAAATAGCATAGACTATAAATTAATTCCTACAGCAAATTTTATTTGGAAGAGAATAGAGGTTAAAATTGATGATGGAATAGAAGGTCCAATAGAAAATTTAGATGATTTGAAAACTTTAATTTTTAATCAGGCAGCTAAACTTATCAAGGGTGATTTAATTGATTCAGAGGATTTAGAGAGTGTCAATGATAATTATTCAAATCAATCTGTTGCTTATATAGTTCAATGGTTGATTGTTGGAAGAGGAACTTTATCTAATATTTTAACTCAGCAAAAAGAAGAGATTATTGAAGAATTATTAATAGAATTGAGGGCTGAATTAAGTAAGTCTCACCCTGTAATCTGGAGTGATTCAATTAGAATTAGAACAAGTCCTCCTTTACCAGACTTTGAATATTTAGAGAAAAATGATGATTTTTTTGCCGATATAGGAGAGGTTATAAGAGAGATTGAAGATAAAGAAGATATACAAAATGAATTAATCGCTGAAATAGGAAATATATGGACTATCGATAATATGAGTAATGATCCTGAAAAATTCAGTTTAGATCAAGATGATTTCAAAGCTATTTTAGAAGGGGCTAGAAATTTAATAGTAGAAGAGGTCTTAAAGAGGAGGGGGGATTAGTTTGCAACTGGAGAGATTATATATAGGGGATTTTGGAATTTTTTCTAATCAACATCTAAATCAATTAGGATCAGATATAGTAGTTATAGGTGGTTTGAATCGTGCTGGAAAGACTACTTTATTAAAGGTCTTACGTTATTTAGCTTATGGAATTCCTCGTAATAAATCTATTCCTCCTGCCAAATCTAAATATATTATTGAGGCTGATTTGAAGTTGGATTCTCAGGCTAGGTATAATCTCAAACTAAATAATTATGCTGAACCAGAGTTGAATGCTATTGGAGATGGAGAAGAATTAAATATTAGAGAAGTCTATAATAATTTAGATCAATTTACTTATCAACAGTTATTTACTATTAGCCTTGATGAGTTAAAACAGATTGATGAGAATAGTAGTAAGATGCAATCTATTTTATTAGGTTCTGGTTTATCAGATGTAGTTTCAGCACAACATATAGTTGAGAAGTTGAATAAAGCAGCTGATGATATTGGTGGAAAAAGAGGAGATCCCAATGTCTATAAATTCAAGCCATATAACTCTCAAATTAGAGAAGGAAAAGAGCTTAAGAAGAAGGCTTCAGAACAGGTTGATTTATATTATAAGAATAAACTAAAGTTAAAAGATATTATGAAGAGGATTGACAAAGGAGAAGAGGAGATAGAATTTACTAAAGCAAAGATTTTATTATTAGATTTGTTGAAGAGTAATTTTAAAGATTATCAAGAATATAAGAAATTAGGCGCAATGCTTAATGAACATCCAGGAAGAAATTTGAATGATAAGTATAGTAGTATTAATTTAAGAGAAGCGATCTCTTTAAAGGATAAATATCTAAAGATAGTAGAGGAGTGTAGAGAAAGAGATCATAGCTTTAATCAGATAGTTGACAGTAATGATATCGAGGCTATCAAGTCAAAATTACTAGAGCTAGAAGAAGAAATAAATTATTATTATGAGCAATTATCTGGAATTGAGCAGAGAGTTAATAATTATCTTGAAACTAAAGAACTATGTCGTAAAGAGGAAGAAGCTCTTTCTTTGCGATTAAATCAATTGAATGAAGAATGGGATGGTAATTTTTCTAAGATAATTGAATTAGAAACTGATAAAATAAGTGAAGATGATCTAAATAATTTAATTTCTCACTCTAAGGAGCTAAATAATAAATATCAAAGATTAGCTGGAGATTTAAAGGATATAAAGACAGATAAAAGATTATTTCAACAGCAGATTCAGCAACTTAATAATGAAGGTTTAGCTAATAATATCAAACCTTATAACTTTACAACTATTACTTTAATAGTATTAGGTTCTATTATAAGTGCTTTTAATTTATGGTTAGGAATAGCTATTATTTTAGTAGGAGCTAGTAGTGTGGGAGTTTACTTATTAATTACAAATTATCATAATAATGCAGAATTAAGTCTAAGTAAAGAAATAGAATTAAATCTAAATAATACAATTGATAAAATTAATATAAAGGAAGGATATTTAGAAGATATAGAAGCTGAGATCTATAATCTAGATTTAGAGTTGGATAAGTATCGAAAGTTATTAAATATCAAAAGAGATGCCTCCTTAGACTTGATTAAAGATTATTTTAGGCAAGTAAAAGAGTTAAAGTATAAAGTTATAGAATGGCAAAATAAGATGAATAATTTAAGAAAGAAGGAATCTGACTTACAATGGGAATTGGGTAAAGCGGTAGAATTATTTGAGGAGTTATGGTCAAAGATTTATAATAGAAGATTAAAGATCAGAAAGATCATAAGCAAGAGTAGATTATTCTGTAGTAGAGTTAAAGATTTAAAGAAGTATTTAGATTTGGCTAAAGAATGTGCTAAAGTCAAATCTGACAAATTAGGAGTAGAAGATCAGATTCAAGATCTTCTAGATTTAGAATTGGATAGTGAAGATTATTTAGAAAGCTTAGAAAGATTTGTTTCTGCTTGTAAAGAATATGAAGATTTTTCAAAGTGTAGTCAACAAAAAGAGCAGTTTAAGTTAAATATATTGGCTACTTTAAGAAGTAATAAAATTAAATTTGCTTTAGAAAAGGTATTCGAAATGGAAGTTGATAATGATAATTTATTAGATCTTTTTGATAATTATTTTAGAGCTTATATTTCAATACAAGAAGTTCAAGAAGATTATGATAAGTATCGAGATAGACTAAGCTCTTTAAAGATGCAAGTTGAAGAATTAAAGAATAATCGCCAGAGTTTAGCAGATAAGTTAAAAGAATTGTCTGCCACTGAGAAGTTAGAAGAAGCTCAATATAAGATAGATCAAGCTCGAGATAAGCTTCAACCTTTAGCTGAAGATTTTGCTATTAATAGAGCAGCAGCTTTTATTTTGAATAAAGTTAGGCAAAATTTTATTAATAGAGCCAAAGATGAATTATTAGAATCCTCTAGTCAAGTATTAAGGGAATTAACTTCTGAAGAATATACGAGGATGCTTCCCCAAGATAAAATAAGTAAGAATGATTTTAAATTAGAGTTAAAGAATGGTGGCTCTCAAAGCTCAACCTCTATTTTGAGTCGTGCTACTAAAGAACAGGTATTCTTAGCTGCAAGATTGAGTAGGATAAAAGATATTAACTCCTCTTTACCAATAATTATTGATGATGCTTTTGTTAATTTTGATACTTATCATTTGTCTAAAACAGTTGAGTTATTAACTGAATTATCAGTGAATAAGCAAATATTTATCTTGACTTGTCATCCACTTTTGATACAATATATAGCTGAGAAGGGTAATAATATTCAGTATTGGAAATTAGAATCTGGTAAGATTAATTTAACTACTAAAGGAGATTTAATAGATTACTTATCAAAATAACCGTAATAATTATTTAGATCTTCTTTCTTATATAGATATCCAATTGTAAAGTAAAATAAATCAAAAACTTTGAAACCACGAATGGTCACGCGCCCTGAAGAAGGACCTTAGAAATTAAAATCCCGCGAAGGGTTGTGTTTTCAAACCCGAAGAAGTGATTTTTGTTTTCTGAGGAAGTACTCTTGGGGTGAATCAATCACTGGCTAGTAGCTGATTATTCTTCGTGTGAATTCAGTTTATATCTGTGGTAAAAAAATTTTGATCTATATCTTTTTATGCAAATAATTAGTTCAATTTATATAGATATAATGACTTTTATTAAATTGAAATAAATTAGTACAATTTGGAGAAACTATGTTATAATAAGACTTAGCTTAAATTCAATATTTTCATAAAATAATTTAGATTTATTAGTAAAAATAAGTATGTTGGTTTTTTGTTCAAATTAAGTTATTTATTACTAGCTAAATTTAAAATAATAGAGGGGGATTTAACTTATGTTGAAGAAGGTTGCTGATGTAATTAGAGGTTTATCAGCAGATGGTGTACAAGAAGCTAATTCTGGTCATCCAGGATTACCATTAGGATGTGCTGATATTGGTGCTGTTCTTTATGGTGAGGTTATGAAATATGACCCTGAGGCACCTAAGTGGGCTGATCGTGACCGTTTTGTTTTATCAGCAGGTCATGGTTCTATGTTAGTTTATTCATTATTACATTTATCAGGATATGATCTAAGTTTAGAGGATTTAAGAAACTTTAGACAATTAGATTCTAAAACTCCTGGACACCCTGAATATGGTCATACAGAAGGTGTAGAAACAACTACTGGTCCATTGGGACAAGGTTTTGCAAATGCTGTTGGGATGGCAATTGCTGAAAAAATGATGGCAGAAAGATATAATACTGAAGAAGATAAGATTGTTGATCACTATACATATACATTAACTGGTGATGGAGGTATGATGGAAGGTATCGTATATGAAGCTGCCTCTTTAGCTGGACACTTAGGATTGGGCAAATTAATTGCTATTTATGATGATAATGATATTTCTATTGGTGGTAGTACTGATATTACCTTTACAGAAGATGTACCTGCTCGTTTTAGAGCTCAGGGATGGCATGTTGTTGATGGAGTAGATGGTCATGATTTTGAATCTATTAAAGCTGCTATTGACGAGGGTAAGCAGACAACAGATAAACCAACTTTAATTGTTGCTAAGACTGCTATTGGTTTTGGTGCTCCAACGATGGAAGGTTTAAGTGCTGCTCATGGATCTCCTTTAGGAGAAGAAGAGATTAAAGGTATGAAAGAGAAATTAGGACTACCTGTTGATGAGAAATTCTATGTATCTGATGAAGTAAAAGAATTCTTTGCTCAAAGAAGATCTGAGCTTAAAAAAGAGAGAAAAGCCTGGGAAGACAAGTTTAATAAATGGGCAGAAGCTAATCCAGAATTGAAGAAGTCTTGGGATCAGGCAGATAGTCTAGAGCTTCCTAGTAACTTTAGAAAAATGATCGAAGAGTTAGAGATAGATGCTCCAATTGCAAGTAGAAGTTCCTCTGGAGCTGCTTTAACTAAGATTGTTGATGAAGTAGATTATTTAGTTGGAGGTTCTGCTGATTTAGCTCCATCTAACAAAACATATCAAGATAAATATGGAGAAATCCAAAAGGGAGAATTTTCAGGACGTAATTTCCGTTTTGGAGTAAGAGAGCATGCTATGGCAGCTATTGCTAATGGAATCTCTTTACATGGTGGATTAAGACCATATGTAGCTACTTTCTTAGTATTCTCTGATTATATGAGAAATGCTATTAGAATGTCTGCATTGATGAATCAACCAGTTGTTTATGTTTTAACTCATGATTCGGTATATGTTGGAGAAGATGGTCCAACTCATCAACCAGTTGAACATACTGAGTCTTTAAGGTTAATTCCTAACTTAACTGTACTTAGACCTGCTGATGAAGAAGAGACTAAAGCTGCTTGGGTTCAAGCTATGGAAAGAACTGATGGACCAACAGTTCTAATCTTAACTCGTCAAAATCTTCCTCATATTGAGAAGAATAATGCTGCTGATATCTATAAAGGTGGTTATGTAGTTAAAGGTCCTCAAGATGCTGATGTAGTATTGATTGCAAGTGGTAGTGAGCTTTCTTTAGCAGTAGAGACAGCAGAATTGTTAGGACAAGAAGATAAGAGTGTAAGAATAGTATCTGTACCTGAAAGAAGATTATTTACTGCTCAAGGTCAAGATTATATTAATGAAGTTTTAGGTTCTAAAGATTCTTTAAGAGTAGCAATGGAGATTGGTGTAGGACAAGGTTGGTACCAATTCTTGCGTGAAGGTGATCATTTAGTAAGTATAGATACTTTTGGAGCAAGTGGTCCAGGTGCAGAAGTTGCTGATAAATTTGGATTTACTGCTAAAAAGGTTGCAAAAGAGATTATTAACAAATTATAATATAAAAAAATAACTATATATTAAAAGAGGTCAACTTTAAAGTTGACCTCTTTTGTTTTTTTAAGTATTATAACTTCTATCATTTTATAAGAAGATTAACTAAATAAGTTGAATTTATTTTAAATTATAATTAAATCATAGAAAAGTAACTAGGTTAAAAAATAAAACAAGAAGATTAAAAAAGGACTTTTTTGTGTAAGTATAGAATTAATATATTTGTTAACTTAAATATTATTTTAATTTGTTGATTAATAATGTAGACCTTCGCATAAGATTATAAATATACATAAGTAGAAGTGATTTTAATAATATAAAGAGGAGGGGATTATAGTTAACGCTTTAAAAAATTCATCATTTAATTCTACTAATAGAAGTAATAGTTATGAGACTAACAGTGTTTTTAGTAAATTGTTGATAATAATGGTTATATCAACAATTATCACTATATCCTTAATTGGGATCTTTTCTTATTCAATATTTAAAGGAAGATTACTAGATGTTTCTAATAAACAATTAAATATCATTTCTAGAGAAGCAACTGTAAAAATCTATGATGTGGCGATAAGTTCTATAGAGAATGAAAGAATAGATAAGCTTGATGAAACAACTATCTTATTGCGTAATCTTGATAAATTTCAAACAATATTAAATTATACAGAAAAAGATGTCTTTCTTCCTTTAAATTTTAAGGGGAGCATATATTTAACAGATAGCAATGGAGAAGTTATCTTGCATAGTAATAGTAAAGAAGAAGGGAAAGATTATTCTAAAAAGGAATATTTCAAAAGAATTTTAGCAGATAAGAGAAATAAGATAATGCATCGGGAAAATGAAAAGGATATAAGGGGAATGTTAGCTAAGGTAGCAACTAGTGGATATGGAGAATATGTAAAAGATGATAAAGAGTATATTTTCAACTATAGTAAGGTTGCTTCCTTAGGTTGGATAGTTGTACTAGAAGCAGAAAAGGGGATTATTTATAAAGGGGCTCATAAAATAGGCTTAATAGTATTTAGCTTTGGTGGATTTGCTGTTTTAATCGTGACGCTAATTGCTATTGTAATTTATAAAAAATTATATAAACAGGAAGAAAAGTTACATAAGTTCGCTACTTTTGACTCATTAACAGGTGTATTTAATAGAAGGACGGGGCTTAAACTCTTAGAAGAGCAATATAATTTTTGTAAAGAGAATAATTATAAATTAAGTATTTGTTTTATAGATATAGATGGATTAAAGACGGTAAATGATAAATATGGTCACAAAGAAGGGGATAGACTAATAACTTTAGTTAGTGATATCTTAAAAGAGAATTTACGGGAGAAAGATATCATCTGTAGAATGGGTGGAGATGAATTTTTGCTTATTTTCCCACAATGTAATTTGAGGCAATCTATTAATATTTGGTCAAGAATTGAATCTGAATTTAGAAAGACAAATAATGAGTTAGATACGCCATATAAACTTGCTGCAAGTCACGGCTTTGTGGAGTATAGTCAAAGTAAGGATTTATCTTTGGAAGAGTTAATAGAATTAGCAGACAATAAGATGTATAAAGATAAAGAAATGAATAAGAAGGATAGGTTAGATTATTAATATATTGTCTCCAAAAGTATCACTAAAAATAAATAAGGTTAAGAATTTATATTAAAGATAATAAAAAGGATGGAGATTAATCTCCATCCTTTTTATTATCTTTTTTTGATTATTCTATAAACTAGATAGCTAATTATACTTAAAATTAATAGCCATGGAATTAGTCCACCTATTAAGATGATAATTAGATTAATATTATGAATGAAGTTTCTAAGAGACTCTTTAAAACTATTTAAAATCCCCCAATTAGAATTATTGTCAATAATAGGTTCTGGTTGACTGACTTTTAATCTAATTGTAGCTAAATTGATTTGATTATCATAGTATTTGAGTGTTCCTTCCATCTGTTCAATACTAGTTCTCACTCTATTTAATTCTCGTTCTATTTCTAAGATGTCTTTAACATTTTTAGCTTGATTTAATAGATCTAAATATCTTTTTTCTTGTGCTTTAAAATTCTTTAATCTTGCTTCAAGGTCTATATATTCTTTTGTAATATCTCGACTGTTTAGTTCTTCTTCAACTAATTTACCTAGATTTGATAATTCTACCAAAGCTGTTTCAAATTCATTTTCAGGAATTCTTAAGGTAAAGTTATATGTTTTTTGATTGTTATGTCCATTCCATTTGTGAGAGTTAGCGATAAAGCCTTGGTGAGATTTTATTATTTGATTAACTTTCTTTGAAATATTTGATAAATTTTTAAGTTCTAAGCGTAAATTAGCATTTTTGATTATCTTTCTCTCTATAGTAGAAGTTTCAGTTTTGGTAGTATTCAATACTTTAGCTTCTTCTTTCCCAAAGCTTTTTGTAGAAGTATCATAGCTTAATGAACTTCTGGGTTGTATTGCTTTTGAAGCAGTTTCTTTACTGTTATAGGATAATCCACATGAAGTTGTAATTAACATCATGAATAATATAAGTAATAAACTATAGAATTTTGATTTAATAAGATCACTTCCTTGTATTATAATATTTTATTATCTATAAATATCTTACTAAAAAAATGATTTAAAGACAAGGATTAAGCCTTTACTATTAAATTTAATTTTGAGCATAATTGGATTAATTTAGTTTTTTTCATAAAATACAAAATTTAATAAAATATTCACAAGTGATATAGATATCTAGGTCTAAAGTGAAATAAAAACAGAAGAATTATTAGCCACAAATAAAATATAAATTCAAAAAATAATAAGAGATCATGTATCTTTGCGAAGAATCTTAAAAGCTAAATTACGTGGAGGGTCTATCTTTTGCAACCCAAAGGTATATTTGTATTTAGATTTTATTCTAAAATTGGATTAGTATATCTAACTAGATTAAAAGAATCTTTTCTTAGCTTAAATAAATTTATATTGTTTTCTAAGTTTGAGTAAACTACTTTATGTGAACAGATAAAGTAGTTTAATAAAATTTTACTTTATATTGAGTAATTTTAATAAAAATATATAATAGTTAGTTCTATTTGTTATAGGAGGTATTAAGATGAAACAGAGTATAAGAAAAGAAGATAATAATGTTTTTTATATTTCTTTAATAATAACATTTATAGTAGTAATATGGGGAATATTTGATCCAGGAGGTTTTGCTAATGTTACAAGTAGTGTATTTGAGTTTTTAGTTAGTAAATTTGGATGGTTTTATCTTTTGTCTATGTTTATTTTTGTAATTTTTGCGATAGGGATAGCTTTTAGCAAATATGGTAGGATAAAACTTGGATCTGATGATTCCAAACCAGAGTATAGTAATATTTCTTGGTTTGCAATGTTATTTAGCGCAGGAATGGGAATAGGTTTAGTTTTTTGGGGTGTAGCAGAGCCTTTAAACCACTTTATTAATCCTCAGGGATTAGAGGGAGGAATCCCGGTAGCTGCAAATTTTGCTATAAAGACCTCCTTTTTTCATTGGGGATTACATCCTTGGTCAAATTATAGTATTTTGGCTTTGGCTTTGGCTTATTTTCAATTTAGAAAGAATAGACCTGGCTTAGTAAGTAGTGTTTTTATACCTTTATTAGGTAAAAATGCCTCAAAGGGAATTATTGGTCATTCTATAGATGTTTTAGCTGTTGTAGCAACAGTAGCAGGAGTTGCTACATCTTTGGGCTTAGGAACTTTACAGATTAATAGTGGACTAAATTATTTATTTGGACTTCCAACAACCACTATAGTCCAGATAATTATTATAACTACTGTTACAATTTTATTTATGCTATCAGCTGTAACTGGTCTAGATAAAGGAATTAAAATATTATCTAATACAAATTTAATGATAGCTATAGTTCTTTTAGTTTTAGCAATGATTTTAGGGCCAACAGTTAAGATTTTTAAATCTTTTACTAGTGGGTTAGGGGCTTATCTAAATGAATTTATTAAAAAAAGTTTAGAGATTAGGCCATATAGAAGCAATCAATGGTTAGGTGATTGGACCATCTTTTACTGGGCTTGGTGGATTGCTTGGGCTCCTTTTGTTGGTACATTTATAGCTAGAATTTCACAGGGAAGAAGAATAAAAGAGTTCTTATTAGGAGTAACTATAGTCCCTAGCTTAGGATCTTTTGTTTGGTTTGCTACTTTTGGTACTTTGGGTATTGATTTGGGACCTAAGATTGCACAAAAAGCAATTGAAACAACAGAAACAGCTTTTTTTGTGGTAATGAATCATTATCCATTAGGGAATGTAATTTCTTTTGTAGCAGTAATTTTATTATGTACTTTTTTTGTAACCTCAGCTGATTCCGCGACTTTTGTTTTGGGAATGATGTCATCCAATGGAGTCTTATATCCTACAACTAGGCGGAAAGTGATTTGGGGGATTATTCAATCTTTACTTGCTTTATCATTAATGTTAGCTGGGGGGTTAAAGACTTTGCAAATAGCTTCTATTGCAGCAGCGTTTCCCTTTGCTATAGTAATGGTGATAGCTTGTTTTTCTTTATTAAAAGCTCTTAGAAATGATAAATTTATTAAAAAATTAAAGAATAAATAAACAAAGTAGTAGCATATGCTACTACTTTGTTTATTTATATACCTTAGCAATATTGCTTATAAAAAATATTTCGATATGTGTATAAAATAAAAATTAAAATCACATAATATGCTGTAATGGGAAAAGGAGGTATACTATGAATCAAGTGGTAGAAGAAACTATTAATAATTATAAAGATCATGTTAATTCAGGAATGTCAAGATTATTTAAATTTCTAGGTTTAGACACTTTAGAGTGGAAAGCAGAAGGAACAAGGGTTAAGGATATAAATGGTAAAGAGTATATCGATTGTTTGGGAGGGTATGGAACTTTTGCCTTAGGTCATCGGCCTCAAGAGGTAATTGAAGCAGTAAAAGAACAATTAGATTTAATGCCTTTATCATCAAAAATATTACTCAATCAACCTTTAGGGCAATTATCAAAAAAATTAGCAGAGATAACTCCAGGTCGATTACAATATTCTTTTATCTGTAATAGTGGTACAGAAGCAGTTGAAGGGGCTTTGAAATTAGCTAGGATGTCTACTAGCAAAACTAAGATTATTGCAGCGGTAAATTCTTTTCATGGCAAATCATTAGGTTCTTTAAGTGTAACAGGTAGAGATGTATTCAGAAAGCCTTTTAAACCTCTATTACCTGATGTTAAGCATGTTATTTTTGGAGATTTATCTGACTTAGCTAATAATATAGATCATGATACTGCAGCAGTTATCTTAGAAGCAATTCAAGGTGAAGGTGGAATTATTGTCCCGCCAAAAGACTATTTAGCTGGAGTAAGAGAGATTTGCAATAAGTATGGAGCATTACTAATTTTAGATGAAATTCAAACTGGATTAGGTAGAACTGGGAAGATGTTTGCTTGTGAGCATTATAATGTAACACCAGATATTTTGACTACTGCCAAGGCTTTAGGTGGAGGTGTGATGCCAGTTGGTGCTTTTGTAGCAACTCCTGAAGTTTGGGAAGTCTTTAATGAAGATCCTTTTATACATACATCTACCTTTGGCGGTAATCAATTGGCTTGTCGAGCTGCAATTGCTACATTAAATACTATACAAGAAAAGAAGTTGGTGGAGAGGTCTGCAAGTTTAGGGAAGTATTTGCTTGATAGATTAACTCAAACTTCTAAAAGATATTCTCAAATTATCAGTCAAGTACGAGGTAAAGGGTTGATGATAGGAATACAATTTCAGCATGAAAGCTATGGTGGAATGCTGATTTCAGAATTAGCTGATGCAGGAATTTTAGCTGCGTATACTCTCAATCAACAGAAGGTAATTAGATTAGAACCACCATTGATTATTACAAAAGAGGAGTTAGATCAAGTTATTGATATTTTAGAAAGATCACTAGAGAAGATTGTAGAATTAGCAAGCTAGTTACTAAGAATAAATTAACTGTTGAAATCTAAAATAAAAGGAGTGAAGTATTATGCCTTATATAGAAGAAAGTATAGAAGTTAATGGCAAAGTAGATAGGGTATATAAGTTAGTTAAGGATATGGAATCCTATCCTAATTTCATGCCAGATGTTTTGAGAGTTGAAGTAATAGAAAGAGATAAAAATACAACAATTACCAATTGGGTTACTAATATTGATGGTAGAAAGATCTGCTGGACAGAAAGAGATTACTTTAATGATGATGAGTATCAGATTATATATAAACAGATAAGTGGAGATTTGAAGAAATTTGATGGAGAGTGGAATTTAGAAAGAAGCTCAAAAGGAATTAAGATCACTTTAACAGTAGATTTTGAGTTTGGAATTCCAATGTTAGCTCCTCTTTTAAATCCTATTTTGAAGAAAAAGGTTAGAGCTAATAGTAAAAAGATGTTAGAAGCAGTTAAGGAAAAAGTAGAGGAAGAAATAGGTGAACAGTGCTCATGAAATTTGACTGTTTAGTATCTTCTAATCTAAAGTAAATATCTAATTATAAAGGCTTTCTTAGCTAGTATAAATATTTCTGATTAGAGAAGTAATATACTAGTTTAAGAAAGTTTTTTTATCTTTAAGTTCTTAAAACTTTTTTGACGCTGATTTTCACTGATTAAGTTCTGATTTAAAATTTTAATAATTTTGGTTCTTTAAATTTTGAACTTAGATTTTTATGTGATATTATTTGATATGATCTAGGGCTATTATAAATTTATTAAAATATCTTTATTAAAAAAGCAAGTTAAATTATTAAAATAGGAGGAATTAATATGGAAGGTAAATGGTGGAAAGAAGCAGTGATTTATCAGATATATCCAAGAAGTTTTAATGATTCTAATGGCGATGGTATTGGTGATATCAAAGGTATTACAGAAAAGTTAGATTATCTAAGTGATCTGGGGGTTGATGTAATTTGGCTCTCCCCAATTTATAAATCTCCAAATGATGATAATGGTTATGATATTAGCGATTATCAAGCTATTATGGATGAGTTTGGAACAATGGAAGACTTTGATAAAATGTTAGAAGAGGCTCATCAAAGGAATATTAAAATTATGATGGATTTAGTTGTAAATCACTCTAGTGATGAACATGCTTGGTTTATAGAATCTCGCTCTTCACAGGATAATCCTAAGCGTGATTATTATATTTGGAAAGCTGGCAAAGATAATGGTAAAGCTCCAACAAACTGGGGAGCAGCTTTTGGAGGTTCTGCTTGGGAGTATGATCAAAATACTGATGAATATTATCTTCATCTATTTAGCAAAAAGCAACCTGATCTCAATTGGGAAAATCCACGCTTAAGACGAGAAATATATGATATGATGAGCTGGTGGTTAGATAAAGGTGTAGATGGTTTCAGAATGGATGTTATTAACTTTATCTCTAAAGACCCTGCTTACCATGATGGTAAGGTTCAAAAAGGATCCAAATATGGTGATGGAAGCCCTTATTATTTAAATGGTCCTAAAGTTCATAATTATTTACAGGAAATGAACAAAGAAGTACTAGCAAAGTATGACACAATTACAGTAGGAGAGATGCCTGGGGTAAATGTTGAAGAAGGAAAGCTCTATACAGGAGAGCATCGTCATGAATTAAATATGGTCTTTCACTTTGAACATGTATCCTTAGGTGATGGGAAGTATGGAAAGTGGGATCCAGGAGAGTGGAGTTTAACAGAGTTAAAGAGGATATTTACTAAGTGGCAAAAGGGACTAGAAGAAGATGGCTGGAACTCTTTATATTGGAGTAACCATGATCAGCCAAGGGCAATTTCTCGCTTTGGAAATGATAGTGAGAAGTATCGTATTATCTCTGGGAAAATGCTTGCTACCTGTTTACATATGATGCAAGGATGTCCTTATATTTATCAGGGCGAAGAGATAGGAATGACAAATGTATCTTTTGCTTCGATCGATGAGTATAGAGATATTGAAACTATAAATGCTTACCATAGCTTTGTTGAAGAGGAGCAGATATTAACTCATGATCAGATGATGGATGCTATTCATAAGAGAAGCCGTGATAATGCTCGGACTCCAGTACAATGGAGTGAGAATAGTTATGCAGGCTTTAGTGATGTTGAACCTTGGATTGATGTAAATTCCAATTATAAAGAGATAAATGTTAAGAAGGCATTACAGAATCCTGATTCTATCTTTTACTATTACAAAAGATTAATTAAACTTAGAAAAGAATACCCAATTATTGTTTATGGTAGTTATGATTTATTATTAGAAGATCATGAACAGATTTATGCTTATACTAGAAATTTTGGCAATCAGCAATTACTAATTATACTTAATTTCTCTGAAGAGGAAGTAGAGTTTAAATTACCAAGTAAAATAAACTTTACTCAACAAGAATTATTAATCAGCAATTATGATGTTAAAGTTTCTGAATCTATTAAAAGCTTAGTATTAAGACCCTATGAAGCCAGAGTTTATCTTTTAAAATAAAGGGTTAATTATATTAATAATATAAATTCATCGATATTAAACAAAGAATTATAACTGTAATCTGTTTTAAGATGCTGGAATATTAGTTCTTCAACTCTAATTTTTTTCTTGCTAATAATTTTTAGTAATGAGATGAGAAATTTGGAATTTAATTAAATTATATATTATAAATTTAAAGTAGTCTGTACAATTATTCCTTAATAAAACTCTACCTATTTTTAGGTGGAGTTTTATTTTGGTTATTTTAAGTCTTGTGATTGCATAAATTGATATTAGTAATGATTTAAGAAAGGATAGATTATTATGAAAGAGGTAGTAAGTAAGATTAAAAAAGTAACTACTGGCTTTACTACTTCCACAAAGCAAACAATTATAGTAGGAGGAAATGAAGCAAGCATACAACTAGCTGAACGTTTAATTAAGAGTAATCAGGATATAGTAATAATTGAAGAGAATGATATTTCCAGAAAGAATATAGAAGAGAAGATTGATGTTCTAACTATAAAGGGCAAGGGGACTGATATAAATACTTTAAGAAAGGCAGGAGCTACTAATACTAACTTATTAATCGCGATTACTGACAATGATTATGAGAATTTGTTAACTGGAATTTATGCTAAACAATTAGGAGTAGATAATGTAGTTATTCAAGTTAAAGAGGAAATAAATTTAAACTATAATCTTCAACAGCAAGAGTTTAATATTAATCTAATTGTAAACCCTTTTTCTAAAGTAGTAAAAAAAGTTAAGGGAATAATTAAGCCTGGAGTAGAATTAGAGCTTGATAATTATTTAGATAAGCGGGTGCAAATATCTAAATTTAAAGTTTCCCATCAAAGTAGCTTTGCTTATAATAGTATTGATAAAGTAAATTTACCTAAAAATTCATTAATACTAGCGATTTTAAGAAAAGGTAGAGTAATTATTCCTAAGGGCAGAGATAAAATTTATCCAGGCGATAATCTATTTATTATTTGTCATAAAGGATTTAAAGAGAAGATATCTCAATTGATAAATTCTCATCATGAAGATAATGGGAAGATTGTTTTAGTAGGAGGAGGTGAAATAAATTATCAATTGGCTAAACAATTTTCTAAAATTTCTACGGTAACAATTATTGAAGAAGATAGAGAAAAATGTGAAGAGATTGCTGATAATTTAAGTAATATATTGGTCTTAGAGGGAAGGGGAACAGATATAGAGCTATTAAAAGAAGAAGGAGTTGCTAAAGCTGATGCTTTTATAGCGACTACTACTAGTGATGAAAGCAATCTTTTAATGGCTAAGCTGGCTAAAAGCTTAGGAGTTAAAAACTCAATTGCTATAGTAACAGATATTAGCTATACATACTTAGTAGATTTTTTAGATATAGATTATATTATCAGTCCTTCTGCTATAACAGTAGATTCAATTCTAGATTATTTTTATCAAGGACAAGTTAAAGGAGAGACAATCTTTGAAGGACAGGTAAATATAGTTGAAATTAAGATTAATAAGTCAACAATAATTAAGGATTTATCCTTAGCATCTGATATTATAATTGCTCTAATTAAAAGAGACAACAATGTAATTATTCCTAATGGAGCAAGTAAATTAAGAAGAGGTGATAAGGTATTAGTTTTATCCTTAACCGTGAAAGGTGACATTAGAGGTTATTTTAATCAGGAGGCACGTAAATGAGGCTAAAGATAGTTTTTAATATGTTAGGAACATTATTAATCTTTATTGGAGTTAGTATGTTAGTTCCTATTTTTGTAGCATTATACTATAAAGAAGTAGATGGAATAGCATTTATAGTTGCTATGGGCTTTACTATTATTATTGGAAAAATCCTAGTTAGAGTAACTGAAAGTAATGAACAACTAAGGCATAGAGAAGGTTTTGCTGTAGTAACCTTAGGTTGGATAGCAATCTCAATTTTTGGAGCAATTCCTTTTATGCTAGCAGGAGTTTTTAATAATTTTATTGATGCCTTTTTTGAGAGTGTGAGTGGATTTACTACTACTGGTGCAACTGTAATTATGTCCTTAGAAAGTTTATCACATACTATTTTATTTTGGCGAAGCTGGATGCATTGGCTTGGGGGGATGGGGATACTTGTAATGTCAATTGCTATCTTACCAGAGTTAGCAGGATCAATGCAGTTATTTAAGGCAGAAGCTCCAGGTCCTGTTCACGAAAGGTTGAAGCCTAGAATTAGGGAAACAGCTAAAACCTTATGGGGAGTTTATTTGGTAATTACCCTTGTACAAATAATATTATTAGTTATTAATGAGATGCCTTTATTTGATGCATTAATTCATTCCTTTGGAACAATTTCAACAGGAGGATTTTCTTCTCGGACTTTAAGTGTTAGGGCTTATGATAGTGTTATTATTGATATAATCATGTCAGTTTTTATGTTCTTAGCTGGTGTTAATTTAACTTTACATTATCAATTCTTGACAGGAAATATAAAGGCTTTATTTAAAGATAAAGAGTTGAAGTTTTATACATTTATAGTTTTAACTTCAATTATATTGATCACAATTAATTTAAGGTTACAAGTTTATAAAGATATCTTTGAATCATTAAATTATGCAGCTTTTCAGGTGACATCAATTATTAGTACAGCAGGATTTGCTACAGTAGATTATGATATTTGGCCACCTTTTTCTCGGGGGATACTATTAATTCTAATGTTTATTGGTGGTTGTGCAGGATCTACTGCAGGAGGTATCAAAGTAATTAGAATTTATGCTTTGATGAAAAAAGGTTTCCAAGAGTTATATAAATTGATTCATCCACGAGCAGTAACCTCTTTAAAGATAGGTAATAGGGCTGTTTCTGAAGAAGTTTCTACAAGTATTTTAGGATTCTTCTTTTTATATATTATTGTATTTGTTATATCAACTATAGTCTTAACTTCTTTTGGTATCGATTTAATCAGTTCTATCTCTGCAGTAGCAGCAACTTTAGGTAATATAGGTCCAGGACTAGGGTTAATTGGACCTCTTAATACCTATGTTCCTTTACCTATGGTCTGTAAATTGTTGTTGAGTTTCTGTATGATTTTAGGAAGGTTAGAGATCTATACCGTTTTAGTATTTTTGTTATCAGGTTTTTGGAGAAAATAATTTTATTAACACTTTTCTCTCTGCTAAATAGAATAGTATATAAAGAAAATTACTATTGAAATGAGATAAGGAGGGATAAAGTGGAGAATAAGCATGGGAGTCTCTTCCCGCTATTAAGAAGAATTAGAAAAGATATTGATTCTAAAAAAAATTCAGAAGATAATAATTTGGCAGAGATTGAAGAGAATAAAAGTAATGCTGTTGATAATAAGTTTTTATCAATTAAAATTAGTGAACAAGATATAGAAATTTTTAACTTTAATCTACCATTAAAATTTGTTGAATTATTTAATCAATTTCAAGAATTTATTACCTCTGGTGAACTTTCTGATGTTAAAGCTAAATATGGCATAGATATTGGACAGATTATGAAGCAGGTTGTTGATGAAAAATTAACTATAGATAATAATAAGATAATAGATAGATATAATGAAGATACAGGTATCAGAGTTGAAGTTTATATTGCATAAAAAATCCCCTAGTGATCACTAGGGGATTTTAGCTGTTATATATATTTAATAAGGGAGTTCAATATATATTATCCTAACATTTTCTTTAGATCTTCTTCAACAGTACTAATGGTTTGTAAGTTGAATGTATCTTGTAGTACTTTAACTACATTTTCACTCATGAATTCTGGTACACTTGGTCCTACATAAATATCTTGGATTCCTAAGTTGAATAATCCAAGTAAGATAGCTACAGCTTTTTGCTCAAACCAAGATAATACAATACTTAATGGTAAATCATTAACCTCACAATCGAAGGCTTCAGCTAAGGCAAGAGCAATCTTAACTGTAGAACCAGAGTTATTACATTGACCTAGATCAATATATCTAGGGATATTAGTTCCTGGTACAGTTCCATAATCTACATCATTAAATCTAAACTTACCACAAGAAGTAGTGATTAATACACAGTCTTTTGGTAAGGAAGTTGCTAATTCTCGATAGTAATCTCTACCTTTAGTTGGAGCATCACAACCAGCAATTACGAAGAATCTTTGGATCTTTCCTTCTTTAACTGCTTCAATAATTTCAGGTGCGATACCTAAAACAGTTTGGTGATGGAAACCAGTTGTTAATGTTTCATCACTTTCAATATTAGCTACAGGTAATTCTAATGCTTTTTGAATAAGTGGTCCAAAGTCATCATTTTCAATCTTTTTAGCTCCTTCTAAGCCAGCAGTTCCATAAGTGAAGAATTTATCTCCATAGTCACCTCTAATTGGCATTAGACAGTTAGTTGTTCCTAAGATTGCTCCTGGGAATTCAGCAAATAGCTTACGCTGATCATACCATGCTTTACCAACATTACCTTTTAAGTGATCATATTTATTTAATGCTGGGTAACCGTGAGCTGGTAGCATTTCAGAATGAGTATAAATATTAATTCCCTTTCCTTCAGTCTGCTTCAATAGCTCTTCTAGTGCATATAGGTTATGTCCAGTTACGACAATACTATGTCCTTCAATTTTATTTTGACTTACTTCAACTGGGCTAGGAACTCCTAAGCTATCTGTATGAGCCTGATCTAATAGGTCCATAACTCTAGTAGTAGCTTCTCCAACCTTCATAGCCATAGCAATATGTTCTTCTAAGTTAAAGTTAGAGTTAGTTAATGTAGTATATAAGGCCTCATGAGTAATATTATTTACTTCATCATCACTATATCCTAATTCTCTAGCATGAGTAGCATAAGCTGCTACACCTTTTAGTCCAAAGATGATAATATCTTGTAAGCTAGCGATATCAGGATTTTTACCACAAACTCCAAACTTTGTACATCCTCCTGTAGGTGTCTGTTCACATTGATAACAGAACATATCACAATTATCTTTTACTATTTTAGTTTCATTCTTGTTTTTGTTTCCAAACAATCCAAACATAAAAAATTATTCCTCCTTATGATTAATTAAAATTAATTCTTTTTCTATATAAATCATATCCTATTACTGCTATTGCTTCTGTGAGGTAAGTCACTTATACAAAAACAAATTAAAATTAAACTTTATTAGAAGTCTAATTACAAGCAATTTGCAAAGTCTTTCCGCATTAAAGCGGAAAGGTTTATTGCTTTTAAACCCTAGAAAAACAAGGGTTTTTGTAGTATAATTAAATTAAAGTTAAGACAAATAGTTAAAGAACTTCCTGATTAATGGTATTTTTCCGGAAAAAATAGTGGAAGATTAAAACAAATAACAAGGTGATATATATGCTAGCATTACCAAATGAAAGAAGTAGCAAGGTTTTATCAATTCTATTAGAGCAGAAAGAAGCAATTACTATTAAAGATTTAGCTGAGAACTTTGAAGTATCTGCTCGAACTATCAGAAGTGATTTAAATAAGATAGCAGAAACTTTAAATGATGAAGGGATTAAGTTAATTAAAAAACCTAGGGTTGGAGTTTGGCTAGAAGTAGATCCTGCAATTAGATCTAAACTGAGAAAAAAATTGTTTAGTGCTGAAAGTTATAGAGATCCTTTTTCTTCAGAGACTAGGCAGAAGTATATTTTAAAATGTTTATTGCAGGCTGAAGAAAAGTATACAATGAAAGATTTAGCTAATGAACTATATGTTAGTAGAACTACTATCTATAATGATTTAGAATTTGTAGAAGAATGGCTTAGTAAATATAATTTAGTTTTAGAAAAAAAGCAGAATTATGGTATTGAAGTACAGGGAAGAGAGAAGAATTGGAGAAGAGCAGTAGCTGACTTATTGGCACAATTTAAAGGTAATCAAGAGTTAAAAGAGATGTTAGAAGAGGTAAGTGATCCAATAGTAATTGATAGTAGAATAGACAATAAGACTTATCAGCAGTTACTTGATATTTTTACAGATGTAAATTTTCTAAAGATAGAAATGATTTTAGAAGAGATAGAAAGGAAATTAGACTTTTTATTTACTGATGAAGCTTTCGTAGGTTTAGTCATCCATATTGCTATCAGCTTAAAGAGATTAGGGAAAGGCAAAGATATCAAAATGGAAAGAGAGCAATTAGATTCTTTGAAAGAGACAGAAGAATTTGAGATTGCTAAGGTAGTGGCTCAAAACCTTGAAGAAGAATTGGATGTTAAATTGCCAGAAGCTGAAGTAGGATATATCTCTCTTCATATCTTAGGCTCTAAGGTGCAACAGAATATTATAAGCAAAGATATAAGTGATGTTCTAGAAAATACTGATCAGAAGGTAATTGAAATTTCTAAAGATATTATTTCTATGGCTGGCGATGTTTTAGGTGTCGACCTAAGAGATGATGAGCAATTATTATTAGGGTTAGTGTTGCATTTAAGGCCTGCTATTAATCGTTTAAAATATGGAATGAGCCTTAGAAATCCAATTTTAGATGAAATCAAGAATAATTATCCTAGTATCTTTGGAGCAGCTTGGGCTACTAGTATAGTTTTTGAAAAGCATTTGGGAATTAAGGTTAATGAAGAAGAGATTGGATACTTAGCATTACACTTAGGAGCTGCTTTAGAAAGAAATAATAATAGAATTAAGGTTATTGTTGCTTGTAGTAGTGGGGTTGGTACATCACAACTAATAGCTACTAGATTGAGAAAGAGATTATCAGGAATAGAGATAGTTAATTTAGTATCTGTTTATGAACTTAAGACTAAGAGTTTAGAAGATATAGATATGATTATCAGTACTATTCCAATAAGTAATTTATCCAAGCCTATAGTAAAGGTTAGCTCTTTATTAACAGCAGATGATATTAGCTTAATAAAAAATAAGATTAATTATCTAATTAAGGATAAGGAAGATCAAAAGTTCAACTCAGAATTAGTATCTAATGAAATTAAAGAGTTATTTGCTGATGATTTGATTTATATAAGTTTAGATTTGAAATCAAAAGAAGAGATTATTAAAAATTTAAGTAAAGAGCTTGTAGATAAAGAATTTGTTGAAGAAGGCTTTGTAAATTCTGCATTAGAGCGAGAAGAGATTACATCTACTGCTGTAGGTAATGGAGTTGCTATTCCTCATGGTAGAGATAGTTATGTTCTAGAGTCTAAGATAGCTATAGCTACCCTAAATAATCCTATAAAATGGGAAAATGAAGAGGTAAGTATTGTTCTATTATTGGCCCTTGAAAGGGAAAGGTCGAAGAATTTCTTTAAATATTTTCATCGAATTCTTGATGATAAGAAGATATTAGAGGAGATCAAAAGAGCCAATACAAAAGAGGAGATCAGAAAATTATTATTCTAAAGGGTGTGATGGAGATGGATTCTTTGATAAATGAAAATTTAATAGTTCTTGATATGAAATGGGAGAATAGGGATAGTGTAATTAAAGCATTAAGTGAATTAATCAATTATAACGGCAATTTAAATTCTATAGATAAATATATTCAAACTGTATTTGAGAGAGAAGATAAGTCTAGTACTGGAGTCGGAAATGGAATAGCTATTCCTCATGGTAAATCTATAGGGGTTGATAAGCCAGCAATAGCCTTTGCTAGGCTTAAAGAAGGAGTGGAGTGGAAATCTTTTGATGATAAAGCAGTAGAATTGGTCTTTTTATTGGCTGTTCCAGATAAGAATGATTCCAAGGAACATTTAAAGATTTTATCTACATTATCTAGGAATTTACTTAATGAAGAGTTTAAGGATAGTTTAATGTCTGCTCAAAATAAAGAAGAGATTAATCAAATCTTAACTAAGATGTTTCAATAAATAAATTATTTAAAGAAGGAGTGATAAGAATGAAAATTTTAGCAGTAACAGCATGTCCTACAGGGGTTGCTCATACTTATTTAGCAGCTGAATCTTTAGAAAAGAGTGCTAAGAAAAAAGGTGTTGAAATTAAGGTAGAAACTCAAGGCTCTATTGGTATAGAAAATGAAATTACTGAGGAAGATATAAAAGAAGCAGTAGCAGTAATAATAGCAGCTGATGTTAACATATCTAAACCTGAACGCTTTAAAGGTAAGCCTAAGCTAAATCTTGATGTCCAAAAAGCTATTAAACATTCAGACCAAATTATTGATAAGATAATTGAGAAATTTGGAGAGTAATATTCTTTAATTTTTATAATAGAATTTTTTCTATAATTGTCGATATAGGTTATTGAGTAAATTAGAAAATACTTAATCTAGATAAGAGAGATCACTATGGTCATAAGGTTATAAGGTGAATTAATTATTTTATATTTATTCTGTTGTAAAATTAAGACATGCTTAATTTATTCAATAGCCTAAATATAAATAAAAGAGGTGTAATAATGAAGAAAAAATTGAATGAAATTAGACAACATTTGATGACTGGTGTATCTCACATGATTCCTTTTGTTGTTGCTGGTGGAGTTTTAATTGCTTTTTCAATTATGTTAAGTGGTATTAAAGCTGGTTCAGGAGCAGATGTAACTAATCCAATTTTAGAAAATTTATTAAGTTTAGGTGTAGCAGGATTTACGATGATGGTTCCAGTCTTAGCAGGTTATATAGCCTATTCAATTGCTGACCGACCAGGATTAGCTCCAGGTATGATTGGAGGTTATTTAGCTGGAGAGGTTGGAGCAGGATTTTTAGGAGGTATTATTGCTGGTATTATTGCAGGTTTTGTAGCAAATTGGATTAAAGGTTGGTCTGTACCTGAGGTTTTAAAACCTATCATGCCTATATTTGTTATTCCTCTATTATCCACAATTATTGTTGGTAGTTTATTGCAATATGTAGTTGGGGTTCCTATTAGTAACTTTATGGCTGGATTAACAAGCTGGCTAAAAGCTATGAGTGGTGGAAGTCAAATAGTATTTGGAATTATTTTGGGAGCTATGATTGCTTTTGATATGGGTGGACCAATTAATAAGACAGCCTTTTTGTTTGGAGCAGGATTAATTGAGCAAGGAGTTTATACGGTTATGGGTCCAATTGCTGTTGCGATTTGTATTCCTCCATTAGCAATGGCATTAGCAACAACTTTAGCACCAAATAAATATACATCTCAAGAACGTCAAGCTGGAAAGGGCGCATTCTTTATGGGGCTAATAGGAATAACAGAAGGTGCTATACCTTTTGCAGCAGCAGATCCTGTTAAAGTTATTCCTTCTATTGTGACTGGTTCTGCTATCGGCGGTGCAATTGCTGCTGTTAGTGGAGTAGGAGACCATGCTCCTCATGGTGGTCCAATAGTTCTACCAGTAGTTGATAATAGGTTAATGTTTATCGTTGCAGTTGTGATAGGTGTGTTAGTAAGTGCTTTTATGGTAAATATGCTGAAAAAAGAGGTTGTAGAAGAAGTGCCTGAGGTAGAAGAAGAGGTAGATGATTTAGAATTAGAGTTTGACTTAGATTAATTAGCAGTTTTAAATTTTTAAGCATAGAATACTGAATTAAGTTATTAGCTAAGATTATTTTTCGATTAATAAAGAAGATAAGTAGCAAATAAAGGCTGTCCCAGGTGCTGGGGCAGTTTTTATTTAAGTACAAAATGCTAATAAAGGATGTGGTTAATGATGTATCCATTAAAATTTGAAGCAATTTATAAAAAGAAAATTTGGGGTGGTAGAAGTTTAGAAGATAAATTTTCTAGGGTTCTTCCTAAAGGGTTAATAGGAGAAAGTTGGGAGTTAGCAGCTCATAAGAATGGAGTCAGCAAAATTAGTAATGGTAAGTTGGCAGGTAAGACCTTGATGGAAGTAATTGCAGAAAAGGGAGAGAAGATACTAGGTAGTGAGGCTAAAGATGATTATTATAAGAAATTTCCTTTATTGATCAAAATTTTAGATGCTAATGATAAGTTATCAGTACAGGTGCATCCAGATGATTATTATGCCAATGAATATGAAGATGGAGAGTTAGGAAAGACTGAAATGTGGTATGTAATAGATGCTAAAAAAGATGCTAAGTTAATTTATGGTGTAAAGCCAGAGATTAGTAAAGAAGAGTTTGCTACTTTAATTAAAGAGGGAAGGCTAGAAGATGCTTTAATTGAAATCTCTGTTAAAACAGGCGATATTCTTTATATTCCCACTGGAACTGTTCATGCAATTGAAGAAGGAGTATTAATTGCTGAAATTCAACAGAATTCTGATACTACCTATAGGGTTTATGATTGGAATCGATTAGGACAAGATGGAACCCCTCGTAAACTACATATTGAATCTGCACTAGATGTAATTGATTTTGGTGTAGAGCCTATAGCTAAAGTAACTGGATTAGAGATTAAAGAAGAAGGCTATAGTAAGAATATTCTTGTAGCCTCACCTTATTTCATTACAGAGCTTTTAGAGATAGAAGAATGCTATGTTAGTAATACTGATAATGAACGATTTTATATTTTAATGGGGTTAGACGGAGAAGCTACACTTTATTATGATCAAGGAGCTATGAAGATAAAAGAAGGTGAGACAGTATTATTACCTGCAAGTTTAGGAAGTTATAAAATCAAAGGTCAAGCTAAGTTGATAAGATCATATATAAAAGATATAGTTGAATTTAGAGATCGACTACAGGAAGAAGGCTATTCCAAAGAGGAGATTAAAAAGATTAAAGGGCTGTAAACTTATAGGTGATAAAATTGAGCAGAGGTATTAGTCTTTTTATTATTTCTAATAGTACTCAAACAAATTATACCAGATATAAAAATAAGCTTTGAGACATAAACATTATTATGAAAGCTATAAAGGAGGTTGTTTATGTCTAGAGGAAAGATAAAAAATTATTATCCAGGCGGTAATACTAGTAAAGGATTTTATTCATTTTATGAGTACCTACCTTATGGAGCTGAGAGAATATTTGTGATTAAGGGTGGACCTGGTACAGGAAAGTCTACTTTTATGAAAAAAATAGCTTATGATATGGTAGATAAAGGATATGATATTGAATTACATTGGTGCTCTTCAGATAATGAATCTTTAGATGGATTGCTTATACCAGATTTAAAGGTAGCCCTATTAGATGGGACTGCACCTCATATGGTTGATCCGAAATATCCAGGTGCAATTGATGAGATTATTAACTTGGGACGTTATTGGGACCGAGAATTAATAGAAGAAGGAAAAGAGAAGATAGTGGGTTTAAGTAAGAGTATTTGGAATTGTTTTAATCGGGCTTATGCTTATCTAGCTGAAGCTAAATTGATTCATGATGAATGGGAAGAATGTTATTTGGAAGGTATGGATTTTCAAGCAGCAAATAAGATAACTAAGGATTTAATAGAAGAGATACTAGATGGTGAAAAATTGGCTGATGAATTGGGAAAAGACCGCCATCTTTTTGGCAGTGCCTTTACTCCTAATGGCGCAGTAGATTATTTTGATAATATAACTGAAGATATTGAGACCAGATATATTATTAAAGGTCGACCAGGTACTGGAAAGTCTACTTTGATGAAGAAGGTAGCAGAGTCGGCTAGAGAAAGAGGTTTTGAAGTTGCTTATTTCCATTGTTCTTTTGATCCGGCTAGTATTGACATGATAGTTATCGAAGAATTAAGTGTAGCATTAATTGATGGTACTGCACCACATGTAGTAGATCCAGTTAGAGTTGGAGATAAAGTAGTTGATATGCTAGAATGTGTTGATTCAGAAATAGTTGAAAAAAATACTCCTCAAATAGATCAAGTTAAAGCAAGATATAATGTTGTAATGGATAATGCCTTAGCAAGTATTCAACAGGCCAAAGCTTTACATGATAACTTAGAAGAGTTTTATATAGAAGCAATGGACTTTGAGGCAATAGAAGAAAGAAGAGTAGATGCATTCAATGAAATCTTAGATTGGGCAGATATTAAGGGATATTTAAAATAGAATTATAGTGAAATAAACCTCCATATCTATGGAGGTTTATTTGCTTTGATAGCTAGGATTCTCTTATAAGATAAAAATCACCATATTTTAGTAACAAGTGACGAGCAACTAGTAACTAGTAAATAATTTAACTAGTCACCTGTTACTAGTCACTCGTTACTGTCTCTTTATACTCCTATTGTATTATTTCATAGGAAGATAAGGTTAGTAGATTTATGATAGCTTTAAGCTAAGGTATTTTGTTTGAGATCAAAAGAAGTTCTTAATAGAAGATCAATATTTGAGAAAGGAGGAGTAACGATGTTGAAGTCTACCTCCGATAAAGTATTGATTACTATACTGATCATATTGATAATTATCATGTTGATTTTAATGTTTGTTTTGGCTAATAGTTATTCTAATCATGAAAAGCAGATTGATATTGCTCCTGTAATAGATTATAGCTTATATAATGATATAAATAAGTACCTAAAAGCAGATGAAAAGGAAGAATATCATAAAAGTATTAAATTAATTGATACTCTAAATAATTTATATAGATTAAGGATGGCATTATTACTTTATATTGAAGATCATCATCGTTTACCATCAGAATTAGAAGAATTGCTAGGTGAATATTTAGTAGAGTTGCCTGTTGAGGTTATATCAAATACTAATCAAGTGAATAGTGAACTAGATTTAACAGGAGGTTGGTATTATAATCCAACTGATATTGAGCTGGAACAGATAGTTAAAGAAAGTCTAAGGGCTAATATTAAAGATGATTATAGCCAAGAGATAAATTTTATTCCATATCGGATTTTGATCGTTAGAGCAAAGAAGAGGTTATATCTAGTTCAAGGTGATAATAAAATCAAGAGTTATCCCATTGGAATTGGTTCAGTTAGTAATCCAACGCCAAGCGGTGAGTTTAGGGTCAAAAATAAAGCTAGGTTATCTAAAGAGGATAAAGAAAGATATGGGGAATATTGGGTAGGTATTGATCTTTGGACTAAAGGTGGTGGATATGGAATTCATGCAACTACCACTCCACAAGTAGTTATTACTAAACAGAATTCTAAGGGCTGTATCAGGATGAAAGAAGAGGATATAGTAGATTTATATAATTTAATTCCTCTTAGAACTAAAGTTATAATTAAATAAGAAAAGAGTTACTATTTGATTTTACCGCCTTGTTAAATATAAGGTGGTTTTTTATTTAAAAATTCTATTTTTTAGTTAATTTTACTATAATAAGTGCTTTATAAGATAGATTAGATATTACTTAATGACTATAATATAGATATCGGATTTTAGAATGAAATTTGAATATGTCGTTATAGAATGATAAAGCGACAGTTTCGGAGTTAGGCGTTAGGAGCTAGGACATAGAAAGATCTTACTAACTCCTATGACCTATCACCTAGCACCTAAAAGTGTCTCTTTATACCCATTAAATTTAATTTTAGACTTAGAGATCTATATAAGTCACAACTAGGGAAGGGAAAATCAACTTAATTATAGAAGTATAGCAGTAGCAATATCAGAAATGGTCAATTCCTTAAGGGAGGATTTTATGATACAGAAATATCTAATAGAAGGTGACAAAGGATGAAATCGGAAGAATTAGGAAGACATATTTTGGTAGAATTTTATAATTGTAATAGTGAGATATTAAGAGATCATAAGCAGATAGAAGAATATATGAAGCAAGCTGCTCTTGAAGCAAAAGCTACTATTGTTGAAAGTGTCTTCCATCACTTTAATCCATGGGGGGTTAGTGGTGCAGTAATTATATCAGAATCACATTTAACAATTCATACTTGGCCAGAGTATAATTATGCAGCAGTTGATCTATTTACTTGTGGTGGAGAGGTAGATCCTTGGAGTGGATTTGATTATTTAGCAGAAAAATTAGAGTCGGAAAAAACAGAGACAACAGAAGTAGCAAGAGGGTCTTTTGATAAAATTAGAAACTTTTCTAATAGAGATATGAGTGGGGTCAATTTTTCTTATAAGACTATAGAATAGTTGAATTATTGGATAATTATAAAAAGAGAGTAATTAAAGATAAAATAGAGATATTTTCTATATTAGAGATGATGTGAAGTTGAAATTCTTACAACATATAAATTATAAATAAAAACACTAGAAGGCCGACTGGGTGAGTAGAGTGTTTTTATTTATAGGATAAAACGAGAACGAAAATCAATTTCATACATAAGATATATTGTAAAAAGCAAAATGAATATTGATGTATGTTAATTTAGCGTTAAGTATTTGTGTGAAGAGTAATTTTGTTGGTTTACATAACATAATATTAACATTAGGTTGATAAAGAAGTTGTGAGGAGGAGAATATCTTTATGTGTGGAATTGCAGGATGGTTAAATTGGGAACGTGATTTAAGAAAAGAGCAAGATATAGCTGGAAAGATGGCTGATTCTCAGCATAGGCGTGGCCCTGATGAAAGGGGAGAATGGTATAGTGAGCATATAGCATTAGCCCATAGAAGATTGGTTGTTATTGATCCTACGGGAGGAAAACAACCAATGGAAAAGAGATATCAGTCCAATCGATATGTTATGGTCTATAATGGTGAGTTATATAATACAGAAGATTTAAGGAAGGAATTAAAGCAGGAAGGACATTCTTTTGAAGGTCACTCTGATACAGAAGTCTTATTAACGGCTTATATAGCATGGGGTTCAGAATGTGTTAAAAAATTAAATGGTATTTATGCTTTTGCTATTTGGGATAGTACTCTAGAAAGACTTTTCTTAGCTAGAGATAGGATAGGTGTGAAACCTCTCTTTTATACTCAACAAGGTAATGGATTTTTATTTGCATCTGAGTTGAAAGGATTATTAGTTCATCCTGAGGTAGAGGCTGAGATCGATGAAGAAGGATTAGCAGAGATTTTTGCTGTTGGTCCTGGAAGAACTCCAGGCCATGGTGTTATTAAAGGTGTTAAGGAGTTAAAGCCAGGTTATTCAATGGTTGTCAATCGTTATGGGATTAAGGAGGAGCAATATTGGGAGTTAGAAAGTAAATCTCATCAGGATGACTTAGAAACAACTATAACTAGGGTTAGAGATTTGTTTGTAGATACTGTAGAACGACAGTTGGTCTCTGATGTTCCAATTTGTACTTTGCTATCTGGTGGGCTTGATTCTAGTGCAATTACTTCGATAGCAAGTCGGGCTTTTATGAGAGAAGGAAAAGGTAGAATAGATACTTATTCAGTAGATTATGAAGGCAATGAAGATTATTTTGAAGCCAATGAATTTCAACCTGCCCCTGATGATTTGTGGATAAAGAAGATGTCAGATTATGCTGATACTAATCACCATTATATTAGATTAAAGAATGATAAATTAGTAGAAAGTTTAAGAGAAGGAGTTTATGCTCGAGATCTACCAGGAATGGCAGATATAGATGTATCATTATATCTCTTTTGTAAAGAGATTAAAAAGAATTTTACAGTGGGGGTTTCTGGAGAATGTGCTGATGAGATTTTTGGTGGATATCCTTGGTATCATAGTCAAGAAGCTTTAAAAGCCAATACCTTCCCATGGTCTCGTAAATTAGAAGAAAGAGTTAAGATTCTATCGGGGGATTTAATCAATAGAATCAATCCTCAAGAATATATGGAAGAGAGGTATCTCCAGGCTTTAGCTGAAGTTCCTACGTTAAAAGGTGAAAATGATGAAGATGCGAGAATGAGAGAGATATTCTATTTGAATTTAACTCGCTGGATGCCAACTTTATTAGATCGTAAAGACAGAATGAGTATGTATACAGGTTTAGAAGTTCGAGTTCCTTTCTGTGATCATAGACTTGTGGAGTATGTTTGGAATATTCCCTGGGAGATGAAGAATGTAGGAGGAAAAAGAAAAGGGATATTACGAGAAGCTCTAAAGGGGGTTTTACCTGAAGATGTTAGATTAAGACCTAAGAATCCTTATCCTAAAACCTTTGATCCAGCTTATTTTGATGCTACTAGAGATTGGTTATTAGAAATCTTGAACAATTCTAATTCACCAATTATTGATGTGCTTGATGTTACTTATATCAGAAAGCTTACAGAAAGTGATGGTGATTTTGATATACCTTGGTTTGGACAGTTGATGAGATTACCCCAACTATTTGCATACTTAATTCAAGTTAACCTCTGGTTAGATGAGTATGGAGTTAAGATCATATAGTTTTACTTAGCCTTAATTGATAAAAGATTCAGTGTGAAAATCACACTGAATCTTTTATTTTATTGAAATTAAAATCATTAAAGAAGCTCCCTTGACAGAAATATATTCTTAGAGTTATACTTATACTTAACATCAAGTTAACGTAAACCTTGATTCTAATGATATCAGTTGTACTTGTCTGAAAGTATTTGATTAGAGTAGAGGGGTATTTATATAGTGGTAACAGATAAAAAAGGAGGGGGTATTGTGGCTTGCCAACAATGTATCCATTTTATTTATAAGAGGTTTTATTGTAAGAAATTAGGATGCCATGTTTATTTAACAGATCACTGCCGTTATTTTAAAAAGACTATTAGAAATAATAGGCACAAATCAAATTTTAAATTATTTTAGTTAAATATGAAAAATATTCAAGAAAATAAATAAATCCCTTGATATAATCGAAAGATTAGCTTATAATTAACACAAACATAACAAAAACCTAACATAACATTTTATATTAAGGGGTGGTTACAGTGAAAAAAATTGAAATTTTTTTAATAATCTTAATAATTCTATTATACACCTGTGCTGTATTTGGTGCAGAAAACATCGATAGGAAAGAAGTGGTTGCTATTGATACAATGTGGACATTATTGTCTGCTTTCTTAGTCTTTTTTATGCAAGCTGGTTTTGCGATGGTTGAAGCTGGTTTTACTCAAGCGAAAAATTCTGGGAACATTATTATGAAGAATTTGATGGATTTTTCTGTGGGGTCATTAATTTATTGGTGTCTAGGATTTAGTATCATGTTTGGTGTAGGTAATAAATTTATATCTTTTAATGGTTTCTTTTTGGGTGGTGATTTTGCTCATTTGGGGCTGGAGATTCCATTATCTGCTTTTTGGTTATTCCAGGTTGTTTTTGCTGGAACGGCAGCAACTATTGTGTCTGGTGCTATAGCAGGTAGAACCAAATTTAGTGCATATCTGATATGTAGTGTAGTGATTAGTGGTTTTATTTATCCTGTAGTTGGATATTGGATTTGGGGTGGTGGCTGGTTGAGTAATGTAGTTGATTTTGCTGGATCTACTGTTGTGCACTCTGTAGGTGGTTGGGCTGCTTTGGCAGGAGCTATGGTTTTAGGACCTAGAATTGGAAAATATAATGAAGACGGTTCAGCTAATAAGATAGCAGGACACAATTTATTGATGGCTGCTTTGGGTGTTTTTATTTTATGGTTTGGTTGGTTTGGATTTAATGCTGGAAGTACCATATCTGGAAGTGATTTAAATATTGCTTCTATAGCAATGACAACCAATTTAGCAGCTGCATCTGGAGCTGTATTGGCTTTGGTGACCAGTTGGTTCAAATATGGAACTGCTGATGTTGCTATGACCCTAAATGGGGCTTTGGCAGGTTTGGTAGGGATTACAGCTGGGACAGCGACAGTTAATGACTTTGGGGCTGTGGCTATAGGAGTTATAGCAGGAGTAGTTGTGGTTTTTGCTATGGAAGTTATAGAAAGTTTACATATAGATGATCCAGTTGGTGCTATTTCGGTTCATGGTGTATGTGGTATCTTGGGAACTTTGATGGTGGGTGTGTTTTCTAGAGAAGGTGGACTTTTATATGGTGGAGGAACAAATCTGTTGTTGCTTCAGTTGAAAGGTGTAATCGGTGTAGCTCTTTGGGTTTTCCCGACAGCCTTTATTCTTTTTAAGTTGGCTGATTTGCTTATTGGATTGAGGGTTTCTGCTGAAGAGGAGATGAAAGGTTTAGATATTTCTGAACATGGATCTAGTTCTTATCCTGACTTTGGTTCATTGAGTGGGAAGGTTATAGAACAAGTCTTGTTGGGATTGGATAAGATGGCTAAGGGTGATTTTAGCATACAATTGGCTTTAGATGGATTGAATGATAGTGAAGCGAGGCTATTGAATGTTTTTAACGGTACAACAAGGAAGGTTAAAGCATTAATTGCTGATATGTCTAAGATGATTAGTGCATTAACTTCTTCTAGCTCAAAGTTATCTTCTACTGTTAAGAAGGGTGATCTCATAGCTAAAAATGCTGTATCTAATATCGATGACATGATTTTTGGTATTGATCAGATTTCTGCTGGTAGTCAAGAAGCCAGTGCTTTTGCTCAAGAAGCATCTTCTAAGACGGAAGTTGGTAGTAACTGTCTAGAAGATGCTGTTTTAAAGATGGAAGAGATAAATGATTCTGTAAAAGTTGGGGTTGAGGCTATTGATCAACTGGTGGGTAACTCAAATCAGATAGAAGATATTGTGGAGCTGATTAATGATATTGCTGCACAAACTAACCTGTTGGCTCTAAATGCGGCTATAGAGGCTGCTCGTGCTGGTGAAAAAGGGCGTGGTTTTGCGGTGGTTGCAGAAGAAATTAGGGTCTTATCCCATAATACTAGCCAAGCGACCGGAAAGATTAGAAAGTTGATAAATGAAACTCAGATTACTTCTAGGGAGAGTTTAGAGGCTATAACTGATGTCGAAGAGAAGGCTCTAACTGGTAAAGGTGTTATTGAAAATGCGGGAAGTGTTTTTAAAGATATAGAGAACTGTATTGTTGGTGCAGCTGATAATATCCAATCATCTTCTGGTGATGCTCAAACTTTAGCTATAAAAAGTCAAGAGGTTAAAGAAGGTTCTAATGATATTGCTGCTATGTCTCAAGAGCTTAAATTATCCTCTCGAGAATTAATTTCCTTGGCAGAAAAGTTAAAACTTTCTATAGACGGTTTTGATATTTGAAATTTTTAATCTTTAAAATGGATAACTGTATAATGTACTTATAAAAGGTCACCGCTTTGGCGGTGGCGTTTTCTTTTTTGTAGATTGGTGTAATTTTAGAGTGGGACATTTCGGGTTGATCGCTTAAAGGATAAAAACATAGTAATGTTAACTATTGGTTAGTTATACGTTATCTTTATGTAAAGTTTACCACAAAAATCTATTTTTTTCTTGACATAAGATGTAAACAAGGCTATAATTAACATATACTTAACATAGAAATGAAAATAATATTACTTTTAGATGTTAGGTATGTGATAGAGTTCACATCACATGTTAATTATTTGTGGTTTGAAGACATTTTGATTGTCTTTAAATAAATATAAGAAGATAAGAAGAGGAGGAATTTTTGTGAGACAGGTAGCTATTTATGGAAAAGGTGGTATTGGGAAGTCAACTACAACTCAGAACTTAACATCATCTTTAGCAGAGATGGGTAAAGAAGTTATGGTGGTAGGATGTGATCCAAAAGCTGATTCAACACGAATGTTATTAGGTGGGATGGATCAGAAGACAGTTTTAGATACTTTAAGAGAAGAAGGTCAAGATATTGAGCTAGAAGATATCATGAGAAAAGGTACTGATTTTAGTAATATACGCTGTGTAGAATCAGGGGGACCAGAACCAGGTGTTGGATGTGCTGGACGTGGTATAATTACTTCAATTAATATGTTAGAAAGCTTAGGGGCTTATACCGATGATTTAGATTATGTATTTTATGATGTATTAGGAGATGTTGTTTGTGGTGGATTTGCAATGCCGATTCGTGAAGGTAAGGCCCAAGAAATTTATATCGTAGCAAGTGGAGAGTTAATGGCAATGTATGCAGCTAATAATATCTGTAAAGGTATTAAGAAGTATGCTGAATCTGGTGGAGTAAGGTTGGGAGGAATTATCTGTAATAGTCGTAAGGTAGATGGAGAACTTGAATTATTAGAAGCTTTTGCTGAAAGACTAGGAAGCCAATTAATTCACTTTGTACCAAGAGATAATATTGTACAAAGAGCAGAGATTAATAGAAAAGTAGTTATTGCTTATGATCCAGAATCTAATCAAGCTGATGAGTATAGAACATTAGCCAAGGCTATAGATGATAATGAATTATTTGTAATTCCAACACCAATGGAACAAGAAGATTTAGAAGACCTTATGATGGAACATGGTATTTTAGAGTTATAATAAAAAATGTGCTGCTATTCAATTATTGATTACTAATTGAAGTCAGTTAATATTATATGGTAGTTTGCTAAAGGCCAAGAGGTGAAAGATATTGATGAAGTGTTAGGATATATTAACTGACTCTATTATTTTTGATTATTAAATTGAGGGAGGTAGGAAGATTATGAAGATGGTAAGATCAATTGTAAGACCTGAGAAGGTTGATGAAATTTTAGCAGAATTAAGTGATGCAGGGTTTCCAGCTGTTACTAAGATAGATGTAGCTGGTAGAGGTAAACAACGAGGGGTTAAAGTTGGTGATATCCATTATGATGAATTACCTAAAGAGATGTTACTTACAGTTGCAAGAGATGAAGATGTGGATGATTTAGTTAAGATTATTATCAAGACTGCTAAAACAGGAGAAGGTAACTTTGGGGATGGAAAGATATTTATAAGTGAAGTTGAAGAAGCTTATACAATTAGTACTGGTAAAAAAGGTTTATAAAAGGAGGTCTTGTGATGAAAGAAGTTATGGCTATTGTTCGGATGAACATGATTAATAAGACCAAAAAAGCTCTTTCGGCAGCAGGTTTTGATTCAATGACTTGCCGTAAAGTTTATGGTAGAGGTAAGAAGAAGGTTGATTATGAATTAATTAATTCATTATTATCTGGGGGGCAGATAGAGTCTCCAGAAGTAGCAGAAGCAGTATCTGAAGGACATCGTTTGGTGCCAAAAAGATTATTAACTTTAATAGTTAATGATGATGAAGCAGAGAAGGTTATTAATACTATTATTAGTGTTAATAAAAGTGCTAATGCAGGTGATGGCAAGATATTTCTTATCCCTGTAAGTAATGCAATAAGAGTAAGAACATCAGAGATGGGAGAAGAGGCTATATAAATTTGATTTTTGGAGGTGAAGTAAGATGATAGATAAGAATTTATTAGATAATCTATTGGATGTTTATCCAGGTAAGTCGATGAAGAACAGGAAAGAACATATGATGATAAAAGATTCTAGTCAGGAGAAGCAACAGATTAAAGCTAATACTAGAACAATACCAGGTATTATGACTAATAGAGGTTGTGCTTACGCTGGATGTAAAGGTGTGGTTGTAGGACCGATTAAGGATATGATCCATATTGTTCATGGGCCAATTGGTTGTTCTTATTATGCTTGGGGAACAAGAAGAAATAAGGCTAGAGTAGATAAAGGTGCTAAGAACTTTATCAACTATTCTTTTTCTACTGATATGCAGGATCCTGATATTGTGTTTGGGGGAGAAAAGAAGCTAAAACAAGCGATTAAAGAAGCAGTAGAGATCTTTGATCCTGAGGCAATTAGTATTAGTGCTACCTGTCCAGTAGGATTAATTGGTGATGATATCAATGCTGTGGCTAAAGAAGCTCAAAAAGAGTATGGCATACCAGTATTAGCTTTCAGTTGTGAAGGTTATAAAGGTGTAAGTCAATCTGCAGGACATCATATTGCTAATAATAAGTTTATGTCAGAGTTAATAGGTAATAGAGAGCGAGAAGTTAAGAAATATTCCGTTAATATTTTAGGTGAGTATAATATTGGTGGAGATGCTTGGGAGATAGATAGAATCTTTGAAAAGATTGGTTATGAGATAGTTTCTACTATGACTGGTGATGGTAGTTTTAAAGATATTCAAGCTGCTCATGGAGCTAATTTGAATCTTGTAATGTGCCATCGATCAATTAACTATATTGCTGAAATGTTTGAGGAGAAATATGGTATTCCGTGGTTAAAGGTTAACTTTATTGGTCCTAAAGCTATGGTGAAAACTTTAAGAAATATGGCCAAGTACTTTGATGATGAAGAGTTAATTCAAAGGACAGAAGAGGTTATTGCTGAAGAATTGGCAGAGATTGAAGAGCCATTGGCTAGGTATAGAAAGTTATGTCAAGGAAATACTGCCTTTTTATTTGTTGGTGGTTCAAGAGCTCATCATTATCAAAATTTATTTAAAGAGATTGGTATTGAACCTGTATTAGCAGCTTATGAATTTGCTCATCGTGATGACTTTGAAGGAAGAGAAATTATTCCAGAAATTGAGAAGACTGCTGATGATCGGAATATTCCTGATTTAGAAGTTAGCAAAGATGAGGCTCGTTATAGATTAAGATTATCTAAAGAGAGATATGAAAAATTAAAAGAAGAGATGCCATTAGCTGAGTATGAAGGTTTGATTGCAGATATGGAAGATGGAAAGATTATTATAGATGATTTAAACCATTATGAAACTGAAGTTTTGCTTAAAGCTTTAAAACCAGCTGTTTTTGGTTCTGGAATTAAGGATAAATATGTAGCCCAAAAGATGGGTGTATTCTCAAAACAGTTACACAGTTATGACTATAGTGGACCTTATGCTGGCTTTAAGGGAGCTGTTAATTTTGCTAGGGATATTTCAGCTGGAATTAATACTCCTACTTGGAATTATATCACAGCTCCATGGAAGAATGAACCAGAAATAGAAGCTGAATTAGGGGGTGCAAGTTAATGTCAGAAACACCAAGAGAGCTTAGCGAAAGAAAGGCGTTGGTAGTAAACCCAGCCAAAACATGTCAACCGATTGGAGCTATGTATGCAGCTTTGGGAATTAATAAATGTTTACCTCATAGTCATGGTTCTCAAGGTTGTTGTTCCTATCATCGGATGCATTTGACTAGACATTTTAGAGATCCAATTGTAGCTTCAACCAGTTCCTTTACTGAAGGAGCTTCGGTATTTGGAGGACGATCAAATCTAAATACTGCAATGAAGAATGTATTTAAAGTTTATGATCCAGATGTTGTTGCAATTAATACAACCTGTTTATCTGAAACAATTGGTGATGATGTAGGATCTATGGTAGCAGCAATGGATATTCCAGAAGGTAAGACAATTATCCATGCTAGTACTCCAAGTTATGTTGGTTCTCACATTACTGGTTATTCGAATATGGTGCAAGCAATGATTAAACAATTAGCTCAAAAAGATGAAGATTCCAGTAGTGAAAAGATCAATATTATCCCTGGATTTATAGATCCTGGAGATATAAGAGAGATTAAGAGGATAAGCAATTTGATGGGAATTCCTTTTACGATGTTACCAGATACTAGTGGAGTTGTTGATTCTCCAATTACAGGAAAGTATGAGATGTATCCAAAAGGAGGAACTACTGTTGAAGAGATAAAGGCTACTGGAAATGCTAAAGCAACAATAGCGTTAGGGAGCTTTGCTTCTAAAGAAGGTGCTTTTGAATTAGAGCGACAATGTGATGTAAAACCTTATGTTTTAAAGACTCCAATTGGAGTTAAAGCAACTGATGAATTGATTATGCAATTAGTTAAGATTACTGGAGAAGAGGTTCCTTATGCTTTAGAGGAGGAAAGAGGTCAGTTAGTTGATATTATGACAGATACTCATTTCCATTTCCATGGTAAAAAGGTAGCTATTTTTGGAGATCCTGATCTAGTAATTGCTATGACAGAATTTGTTTTAAGTCTAGGAATGGAACCTAGTTATATTGTGACTGGTACTCCAGGGAAAGAATTTAACCAAGATATTGATGCTATATTAGAAGATGCTGAAATAGAAGATGTAAAGGTAAAAAGTGCAGGGGATTTATTAGAATTACATCAATGGATCAAAAATGATCCAGTAGATCTAATTTTAGGAAATACCTATGGGAAATATATTGCTAAAGAAGAGGATATTCCATTGGTTAGATTTGGTTTTCCAATCTTAGATAGAAGTGTGCAAAGTTATTTGCCGATCGTAGGTTATAGAGGGGCAATGAGGCTAATAGAAAAAATTAGTGGTGTTTTATTAGATAGAGCAGATAGGGATACAAGTGAAGAAGAATTGGAATTGGTAATGTAATTTATAAGCGGTATGGCGAATGTAGTAGATTCGCCATACTGAATTATAATACTAATTCAATTTGATAATAAAACTTTATCAAATTAACCAATCTTATTAAAATCCACCTACTCTATCAATATACCACCATTATATATTATAAGGTGGTGAGTCAGATGAGTCAAGTTTTAGAATTGGGAATGTTAGATGAAAGAAAGGACTTTATTTTATGTAATTCAAAGGATAAATCTAAAGGCTTAAAGTGTGAGCAAGATAGTGTGGCAGGAGCTGTAAGTCAAAGGGCTTGTGTATATTGTGGAGCCAGAGTTGTTCTTAATCCAATTACTGATGCTTTTCATATTGTTCATGGACCAATTGGCTGTGCTAGTTATACTTGGGATATTAGAGGTAGTTTAAGCAGTGGTTCAGAGATATTTAGAAATAGTTTCTCTACAGATTTAAGGGAGCAGGATATTGTCTTTGGTGGAGAAGAAAAGTTGACTGCTGCCATTGAGGAGATAATGGAAAGCTATAATCCCGAGGTTATCTTTATTTATTCAACCTGTGTAGTGGGGGTAATTGGTGATGATTTAGATGCAGTCTGTAGAAAAGCAGAGGATAGATATGGAATTAGAGTAATTCCAGTGCAAGCTCCAGGCTTTGCAGGTAATAAATCTAGTGGCTATAAAGCTGCTTGCAGTGCAATGTTGGCTTTAATGGATAGCAATCTAGCCTCAATTAAAAGAAGTGGAATTAATATTTTAGGTGATTTTAATTTGGCTGGTGAAATGTGGATTTTAAAGGATTATCTTAATAGAGTTGGAATTGAGGTCAATGCTAAGTTTACTGGGGATTCAAGCTGTCAGGAGATAATGAAAGCACCTCAGGCAGAGTTAAATATAGTTCAATGTGCTGGTTCGATGACATCATTGGCTAAACGGATGAAGCATAAGTATAATATTCCTTTTGTTAAGATTAGTTTTGTTGGAATTGAGGATACAATTTCTTCCTTAAGAAAGATTGCTGAATTATTAGGAGATGAAGAGGTTGTTGATAATGTAGAAAAGCTGATTAAGGAAGAAAAGTCTAAAGTAGAAGCTAAAATAGAATTATATCGTCAAAGATTAAAAGGTTATAGTGCAGCTATTTATGTTGGTGGTGGATTTAAAGCAATCTCTTTAATTAAGCAATTTAAAGATTTAGGAATTAATCCGGTTATGGTTGGTACTCAAACTGGTAAGAAGGAAGAGTATGACCAGATTAGGGAGTTAACCGATGAAGGCACTATTATCTTAGATGATGCTAATCCTACTGAACTTGAGAAATTTATGAAGAAGCGAGGAGCAGATATATTGGTAGGTGGTGTTAAAGAAAGGCCTTTAGCCTATAAGTTAGGAGTAGCTTTTTGTGATCATAATCATGAAAGAAAGCATCCTTTAACTGGTTTTGTAGGAGCTGTTAATTTTGCCAAAGAGCTTGATTCTACTTTAAATAGTCCAGTGTGGAAGATTATCGCTAATCAAAGTGGGGGTGAATAATTATGGCGCGTAATTTTGTGAATTTAAATGTTAATCCCTGTAAAATGTGTATGCCTATGGGGGCAGCAATTGCTTTTAAAGGTATTGAAAAAGCTATTTTGATGATGCATGGTTCTCAAGGCTGTAGTACTTATATGAGACGTCATATGGCTACCCACTATAATGAGCCAGTAGATATTGCTTCTTCTTCGCTAACTGAACGAGGGACGGTTTATGGAGGAGAGGATAATTTAAAGAAAGGTTTAAAGAATACAATTGAGCTTTATAACCCCAAAGTAATCGGAGTTGTAACTACCTGTTTAGCAGAGACTATTGGCGAAGATATTGAAAGATTGGTAAATGAATTTGTGGAGCAAGAAGAGGTTGGTGAGATAAGTTTTGTTCCAGTAGCAACACCAGGTTATGGAGGAACAGAGTTTGAAGGATATTATCTATCATTAAGAAAGATGGTAGAGCGATTTGCGACAGAAGGTTCAAATGATAAGCTTAATATTATAGCTGGAAATTTAACTCCTGGTGATATTAGAAGGATTAAGGATATATTAGAGTCTTTTTCTGTTGATTATAATTTATTACCTGATATCTCCGAAACTTTGGATGGTGGTTATTCCAATGACTATCATAAGTTGCCTGAAGGTGGAACTACAATTGAAGAGATTAGAAGTATGGGAGGGTCTAAAGCAACTATAGAATTAGGAGTTTTAGCAGCTGAGAATATTTCTCCTGGTCAATTTTTAGAGGATGAATTTGGAGTTCCATTATATAGAGTTCCTTTACCTATTGGCTTGGCTAATGTAGATAAATTCATTAATTTATTAGTTGAAATTACTGGCAAAAAACCTAGTGTTAAATTGACTAAAGCTCGAGGAAGAATGTTAGATGCTATGGTCGATTCTCATAAGTATAATGCTCAAGGAAGAGCTGCTATCTTTGGTCAACCTGAGCTTGTATATGCTATTGCAACTTTATGTTTGGAAAATGGTATCTTTCCAGCATTATTAGCTACAGGTGTTGAGATATCTAGGTTATCAGAACTTTTAAAGAAAGACTTTGAGTTGGCTGCTGAAGATATTTTAATAATAGATGATACTGACTTTGAAACTATTAGGGATTATGTCAATAAATTAGGTGTTAACATCTTAATTGGTCATTCTGATGGTAAATTTATTACTGAAAAGGATGGGATACCTTTAGTTAGAATAGGTTTTCCAATTCATGATAGGATGGGAGCTCAAAGGAAAGTTAATGTTGCTTATGATGGATCTGTTAGTCTTTTAGATCAGATCACTAATACTTTATTAGAGAATAAGTATAGTTCTTATCGTGAAGATATGTATGATGAATATTTTACTGGATAGCTTAGAAAAGCTTCCAATATCTTGAGTTAGAAATATATTTTAACCGTGATGCACATAGATGTATAGGATAACTGCTACTATAAAAAAGGAGGGCTTATCTTGAAAATAGCTGTTAGTGTAAATAGTAGTGAAGAGATTGTTTCACATTTAGGTAAAGCTAAGATCTTTTACATTTATTCGAAGGGACCAGAAGGAATCTGTTTTTTAGACATTAGAGTTACTGATGGAAATCATCAAAATCATATTATAGAAGATATCAAAGATTGCGATATTGTTATCTCTGGAAAGATTGGAGAGGGTATGATCAATAGCTTGGGTGATTTAGGGATTGAAGCTATAGTTGATGAAGAGACACTTAATCCTATAGAAGCTATATCAAAATTATAATAATTATAGTTGAATTCTTAAGTTCTAAATATTTGATTATTAAAAAGCGATTATTTTTTAAAAGCATAATACTCCTATAAATAAGACAATAAGGGGTGGGAAGAGGTGGTATAAGTGAGTAATTGCTCTGTTAATTTAAATTTGAATTTTCCAGAAGAGACAACGATGGACACTATATTAAAGACTGCTAAGCATCCTTGTTATAGTGAATGTGCCCATGAGTATGCAAGGATGCACATTCCAGTTGCTCCTAGGTGTAATATAAGTTGTAATTATTGTAATAGAAGATATGATTGTTTACATGAGAGTAGGCCTGGAGTAACCAGTGAAGTACTAACACCTGAAGGGGCTTATGAGAAGTATCTATTAGTTAAAGATAAATTACCAAATTTAAAGGTGATTGGTATTGCTGGGCCAGGTGATGCATTAGCAAATTTTGAAGAGACTAAAGAAGCGATTAAATTGATTAAAGAGGATGACCCCGAGCTTACTATCTGTATCTCTACTAATGGGTTAATGTTGCCTGAATACGCCCAAGAGTTAGTGGAATTAGGAGTAAGACATGTGACAATTACTATTAATACTATTGATCCAAAGATAGGGGCTTTGATCTATAAGTGGTTTCATTATCAGGGGAAAGTATTATCTGGAGAAGAAGGAGCAAAAATATTACTTGATAATCAATTGGAAGGATTGAAATTTTTGAGCAGCAAAGGTGTCTTATGTAAAGTTAATATAGTAATGATTAAAGGATTAAATGATCATCATATTCCAGAAGTTGTTAATAAGGTGAAGGAACATGGAGCATTTATGACTAATATAATGCCGCTTATTCCAGCAGAGGGTAGTGAGTTTGAAGAGATGCCTTTAGTAAGTAATAAAGAATTGAATGAATTGCGAGATAGATGTTCCTTGGATTTAAAACAGATGTATCATTGTAAGCAATGTAGAGCTGATGCAATAGGTCAATTATCTCAAGATATATCGATTGAATTTAGAGGTAGAAAAACAGATCAAGGTGATGAAAATAAAAGCTTGGCTGATGAAATTAAAAGTACAGATCTGTTATTTGCTATAGCCTCGAAGACAGGTAGGTTGATAGATCAGCATTTTGGTCATGTAGATAATTTTTTAGTATATAGGTATACAGATCAGGGAATAGCATTAGTGGATAAGAGGAATATAGAGAGATATTGTATTGGCAAAGAATGTGAAGATAAAGAAGCTAAGATAAAGAATATAGTTGATCTCTTATCTGACTGTGAAGCTGTTTTATCTATGAGAATTGGTTATGAGCCTAAAAAGAAGCTATTAGAAAGTGGTATTAAGTCTTTGGAAATATATGATGGAATTGAAGATGGAATTGAATATGCAATTAAGGAGTTAGGTTTAAAGGATGTTGGCTGATGATCAAAATTAAGTTAGTAATTATATTTCTTAAGGTTTAAATTAAATAAAAGAAGGGTGGAATAAAGGTGAATCAACCTAAATATCATATTTTTGTCTGTTCTAGCTCTAGAATTAATGGTCAGCAAAGAGGTTTTTGTGTCAATAAGGATTCTGTAGAGATAATTCAAAATTTTATGATGGAAGTGCAAGATAGAGGTATGACTGATACTATGATTACTAATACAGGTTGTTTAGGAATCTGTGATAAAGGGCCGATTGTAATTGTTTATCCTGAAGGGGTATGGTATGGAAATGTAAGCCCTGATGATGTGGAAGAAATAGTTGAAAGCCATTTGGAGAATGGAGAGGTAGTAGAAAGGTTAGAGATATAATCTATAGATTATATCTCTAAAAATTTATAGGAAAAACATATAATATTTCTTCGCTTAAAGCAAGGAGTAAAAGGATATCTGAATAAAAATAGCAGCTTAATTTTTACTTTGGATTATATAAGCAAAAGTTTTAGCGGCAGTTAGCTATTGGGTAAAAGAAAGCAGGTGATAATATGGACAATAGTTTGATTTATCAGAAGGTGGAGGGGTGTAAGGAAAGAATAGATATATATCAATTAAAACAGAGCAATAAGATAGATTTAACTAAAATTTTAATTTGGGGAATAATGATCTCTAATGTTCTATTTATTACTTTGATTATCTTATCTTTGTTTTTTAAGTCCTCGCTAGGAGATGTCGTTACTGTTATTAAGGATTTAAACACCTTGAAAGCGATAAAAATAACAATTAGTTCTATAGTTTGTTCTGCTGTTATGACAATAATTATTGGAGTTCCTTTTGCTTATGTAATGGCTCAAAAGCAGGGGAAGATTTATAGAATAATAAATATGATTTTAAATTTACCTTTGGTGATGCCTCCTACTGTAGCTGGGTTAGCTTTATTAATGGCCTTTGGTAGGAGAGGAGCTTTTGCAAATGTAATTAGAGTTATTGGCTTAGATATTCCTTTCAGTTTTGTGGCATTAATTATAGTTCAGGTATTTGTGATGTTACCGCTTTTTACCCAGGCTTTAAGAAGTGGTTTTGAAACTATCGATCAGGATATTAAAGAGGCTGCTATGGTCTTTGGTGCTGGAGAGAAGGAATTATTATTTTTTATTTATTTGCCATTGAGTATTAGGGCTTTTGTGACTGGACTTATAATGGCTTGTTTACGTGCAGCTGGAGAATTTGGTGCAACTATGATGTTTGCAGGGAATCTATCGGGTAAAACTCAGACATTATCTACTGCTATTTATACTCTTTCCCAAAGGGATTTAGGTCAATCTATATCTTTGGCGGTAGTACTTATTTTGATATTTTTAATTCCCTTGCTTATTTTAGAGTTAAAATTAAAAGACTAATATATAGGTGTTTGTAAGAAGTTTATATTCTTGAAAGGTGATTATATCTAAGTGAAAGCAGATAGATATGATAATATTTTCGATTTGAAGAGAGTTTAAATACTTTTGCAGACAGCTATTTTTATTTTACATTGTTTTGGTCATTTGCTTAAAAGGTGAATAGGGCTTTGTTCATAATCATTGAAATGTGTCACATTGCTCATCTGCAGGAAGCTTATCCTAGTTCTTTATCAGGAGGGGAAAAAGAACGGATTGCTTTAGCTAGAATTTAATGAGTAAACTCGATTTATTGCTATTAGATGAGCCTTTATCTTCTCTAGACCAAGAATTGAGTAAGTGATTACAGCAAGAGGTCAAGAGGATTCAAGAAATCTGGCAGATCCCTTTTATATATGTAACTCATAATCAAGAGGGAGCAGAATTTTTGGGAGATAAAATTTTAAGGGGTGGCAGAGCAAGTTGGGGAAAGGAGATGATAAGATGGGAGTTTTAGCAAGAGCCAAGGAGAAGTTTAAAGAGATAATTATGGAAAATAAGTTGTTAAACCAAGATATAATGATCAGTGCCCGAGGTTTATCCAGTGAAGAAGCTATTGGTAATCCTAAGCGAGATGATTTTCCTTTATTAACAGGGAAAGAAGTAATGATTCAAGCGGAATTTAATGGAAACTATGGTCAGGCGTTTACTGACCATCCTGGTAATTTTCAAGGGGATTTACAGGAGATTATTGATTTGCCATTAGAGAATAATTATCAGCGAGGATTATTGCTTGCTACAATTAATGCTGTGTTGCGTAGCCTTGCTTTGGCTGAGAAGACTATTCACTGTAAGAATGAAGAGCCTGAATTATGTGCTAGAGAAATGGCTAAGTGGATTTATGATAATTTAAATAATATAGATAAGATAGGGATTATCGGCTATCAACCTGCTATTTTAGAGGCCTGTACTAAGTTTTTTGGCGCAAAGCAGCTTATGATAACAGACTTAAATCAGAAGAAGATTGCTACTAAGAGCTTTGGTGTTGAAGTTTGGGATGGGAGTAAATATAATCAGAGGTTGATTCAAGAAGCTGATTTAATTTTATTTACAGGTTCTTCTATTATAAATGGTTCGATAGATGGTCTTTTAAAGATGATTAGTGATTATCAAAAGAATTACTTTATCTTTGGGAATACAATCTCAGGAGTTGCTAGCTTATTAGAGTTGCCTCAGTTATGTTTTTATGGGAGGTAATTAGAGCAAATGTTTAAATCTGGTGTTATAGATAGATAAAGCGACAGTTTAGGAGTTAGGAAATGGGAGGTAGGAAGACCTTACTATCCCCTATAACCTAACTCCTATCACCTAAAAATGTCGCTATATATCCATTGAGTTTCATTTTAGAATTGTTTAGCTATAAATAATTGAGAGTTGAGAATTAAAAATTTATCTTTTAATTTTTGCTTCTTAATATTGAATTATAAGACTATAAGATTAAAAGAGAGGATGATTAATGATGAAAAAATTGATAATAGGAGCTTTAATCGTAGTGATGATGCTAATGGCAGGCTGTCAAGGAAGTAAAAGTACTGCTAATAGTAATGAGCCCACTACTATTAGAATTATGGCTGCCGCTAGTTTAACTGAGGTCTTTAATGATTTGAAAGCTGAATTTGAGAAGAAATATGATGATATTAAATTAGAGATTAATTATGCAGGAAGTCAGGCTCTATATAGTCAGATTACATCTGGAGTTACATCTGATATCTTTGCTTCTGCTAATATCAAGTATATGAATCAATTAGATGAAGCTGATATGGTAGCTAATCCTACTATCTTTGCTCGTAATAAGCTGGTTATCGTTGTTTCTAAGCAAACACAAGCAGAGATTAATGGAATTAAAGACTTGCTACAGGATGGGATTAGTCTAGTAATTGCTGATAAATCTGTTCCAGTAGGTAGGTATACAGTCCAGATGCTAAATAAACAAAATGACAATCCTCAGTTACCTTCAAATTATAAGGAGAAGTTCTTTGCTAGTGTAGTTTCTAAAGAGTTGGATGTTAAGAGTGTATTAGCTAAGGTAGAGTTAGGAGAGGCTGATGCAGGAGTAGTTTATAAGACTGATGCTAATGCCAGCGATAAGGATAAGGTCAAGGTGGTTAATATTAAGGATCAATATAATGTAATTGCTACTTATCCAATTTCACCAATAAAAGGGATTGATTCAGAGCATCAAGAGGCTGCTGCTAAGTTTTTAGATTATCTTTACTCCCAAGAAGGAGGAGAGATATTAGAAGGGCATGGCTTTATTAAAGTAAGTAGAGATTAAGGAGAATAGTGAAACAACTAAGCTACTTGCAAGTGCTGTATTATTTCGTACTATTAAAGAAGGGTAAAAATTGTGATAATTTAAAAGGGCTAAGGAATAATCAAGTATATTCTGTTTCAATGGCTATCTTTAACTGTTTTGATAGGGATCTTCTTTAAATAAGTTGATAGAAACTGTTTCTTTGTAGTTGTTTTATAATGATGAGCTAACTTTAGAAGAGGTAAATTAGTGATTGGATTATAAGTTGTAGCTGGTTATCAGGCTAGAAATATGATGTTATAGAGAGAGGGTGCTATACTTTTCCTATATCCAATCTAAAAATTGACATTAATATTTTTAAAGCTAAGAGCTATAAAGGAGCAAATTTCAAACCAATTAATGTAAATAATTAATTTTAAATTATGCTATACTGCTAATGTAGATATCCAACCTTAAAGTGAAATAAAAATAAACTAAAAACTTTGAAACCACAAATGGTCACGCACCCTGAAGAAGGACCTTAGAAATTAAAATCCCGTGAAGGGTTGTGTTTTCAAACCCGAAGAATTGATTTTTATTTTCTGAGGAAGTACTCTTGGGGTGAATACACACGAATAAGAACAATAAAAAGATAAAATCTTAAAATATTTATAAAGGTTTAAGGTCTAAAAGATTTTTTGGAATCTTTTATTAGTGCTAATTCGTGTTCATTCGTGGTAAAAATAAGGTTTTAATTTACTTTTTAGAGTTGTTTATATACATGTCTTAAATATGCAAGAATATTAACCTGAATGAACAGCCTAATTATAGCATTTGTGAATTAATGTAATCATTTTTGCTCATTTATAGCTAAGAGATATAAGTGGCTTGGCTGGGAATTCATAAAAGGGAATAACCTAAGAAAACTAATGGATGAAATAAGTGATCATTACATATCATTTCAGGAGCAAGACTAAAAGATTAATTACTACAGGATAGTTCACACTATAATGTTAACTATATGCAAAATAAATCTAAAACTATCAAAAAAGTAAGTTGGGTTGTTGATAAATAGTTCACATTAGAGTATAATTAACATAAACATAACATGAAATGTTATGAATTTAGATTGGAGTTTACACAGAGTGGAATTATATAATGTAAAAGATGAGGGGACAGTAGACTTTTGAAATGATTAACACTAAGAAAACGGGAGGTGAGGTGATGAAAGATTTCTATATTGTGGATACTACCTTACGTGATGGAGAGCAAACTGCCGGAGTAGCCTTTTCTAAAAATGAAAAAGTAGATGTAGCCCGAAAATTGGATGAAATAGGTGTTGATGTTATTGAAGCTGGAATACCCATTATGGGCAAAGAAGAGATAGAGGCTATTAGGGAAATAATGAGTTTGGGTCTGAAATCTTCTATATTGACATGGAATAGAATGAGAAAGGAAGATATTGATAAATCGATATTGGCTGGTGCGAAAAATGTGCATATTACAGCCCCAGCATCAGACATTCATATCTATCGAAAATTAAATAAAGATAGAGGATGGGTGCTTAGTGAGTTGGAGAAGATAGTAAACTATGCCCTTGAAAAAGGTTGCAATGTTTCAGTAGGGGCTGAAGATGCCTCTAGAGCAGATTTCCAATTTTTGGTTCAGTTCTACAGTATTGCCCAAAAAGCGGGGGTTAGCAGGGTTCGTTACGCAGACACTGTAGGGAGATTAGACCCTATATCCACATATGATAATATTAAAAAGATAAGAGATTTTATAGATGCCGAAATAGATTTTCATGGGCATAATGATTTTGGGATGGCCACAGCTAATGCTTTAAGTGCTTTTAAAGCTGGAGCCAAATATATAAGTTGTACTGTTAATGCTTTGGGAGAAAGGGCGGGGAATGCTGCTTTAGAAGAGGTGGTAATGGCCTTGAAATGTATTGAAGGTTGTGAGAGTGACTTCAAAGTTAAGGGGTTGAAAGGATTATCAGAGATGATAGAAGATTATTCTGGCAGAAGAGTATCTGCCAATAAACCTATCGTAGGTGAGGGGGTCTTTTCTCATGAGTCTGGTATACATGTTGATGGTTTATTAAAGGATTCTTCAACTTATGAATTTTTATCTCCAGGCGATTTGGGGAGGGAAAGAAGATTTATAATTGGTAAGTTTTCAGGAGTGAGTTCTATTATGCATAGATATAAAGAATTGGGTGTTTCCATAAGCAAAGAGCAAGCTGAGTTAATTTTGAGAAGTATAAGGTCTCGTCAAAGCAAAGTTAATATTACTGTATAACTCTAGTGATATATATTGTTTGGGGCTATTATTTTAATTATAAATAAAATTTTAATGAGAACTTGACCAATATACTTTCTTGCGTAGAATTAAGGTGCGGTTAATATTTGCATAAGACTATTTTCTGGCGAGGGGTGGTTGAATGAAGATTTTGTTTGAGGGATTATTTATATTGAGGAGAGGGTATTATGCTTGATGTAGGCGCAGATACTCCTGCTTATACTATTGGTGTAGTTGCAGATATGACTGACTTAACAGCCAGACAGATTCGTTATTATGAAAAAGCAGAATTGATAAATCCGGTTAGAACCAAAGGGAATCAAAGGTTATATTCTAAAAATGATGTTGAAAGACTTGTCGAAATTAAAGAATTATTAAACAAGGGTTTAAATGCGATAGGAATAAAAAAAGTTTTAGAGGATCAATGAGATGTTAGGTGTATTGGATTGTTTGGGGTTAAAGGGTTCGATATTTTTATTTTTAACTTCTCATGTCATGTTTTTGTTAATTTTTTTAGAAAAAACTTGACATATTATCACAAAAAGATTATACTTAACATATAGTTAACATATAGATAACATCAAAAACAAATTTAATAAATTAGCGAGGTGATTTTAATGTGTTTTGTAATGAAGAATGTTAATGTAACTAGTGATCAGGGAAGTTATAGGTCTGATGTTGTTGTCAAGGATAATCATGTTGTAAAGGTTGGCAAATGCATTAAAATGGATGGCGTTAAGGAAATAGATGGATCAGATGTAGTTTCTGAAACTATTATAAATTGGTTTTCAGGTCAGAAGAAAGATTTAATTTAAAAGGAGGAAAAGAAATGAATAATTTAACTAAAGAGGATGTATTAAAGAAAGCAAAAGAGTTGAATGTTAAGTTTATCAGATTACAATTTACAGATATATTAGGGATAATTAAGAATGTGGCAATTACAGTTAATCAATTAGAGGATGCATTAGATGGAAAGATTATGTTTGATGGATCTTCAGTAGATGGTTTTACTAGAATAAATGAATCAGATATGTATTTAAAGCCTGATTATGATACTTTTACAGTATTTCCTTGGAGACCAAAGGAGGGTGGTTCAGTAGCTAGATTAATCTGTGATGTTTACAAACCAGATGGTACTTCTTTTGGTGGTGACCCACGTCAGGTATTGAAGAAAGTTTTAGATGAAGCTAAAGAGATGGGCTATGAGATGTATGTTGGTCCTGAACCAGAATTCTTCTTATTTGAAAAGGATGAGAATGGAGAAGCTACTACTATTACTAATGATCAGGGTGGATATTTTGATTTGGCTCCAATGGATGCAGGCCAAGACCCAAGAAGGGATATAGTTTTAGCTTTAGAAAATATGGGCTTTGAGATGGAGGCTTCTCATCATGAGGTGGCACCAGGGCAACATGAGATTGATTTTAAATATGATCATGCTTTAAGGACTGCTGATAATGTGGCTACCTTTAAATTTGTAGTTAAAGCTATTGCTGATAGTCATGACTTACATGCTACATTTATGCCAAAGCCAATCTTTGGAGAGAATGGATCAGGAATGCATGTCCATCAATCATTATTCAAAGATGGTGAGAATGCTTTTTATGATGAAGATGATAAATTAGGTTTGAGCCAAGTTGCTAAATATTATATTGGTGGCTTATTAAAACATGCTAAAGCAATTGCTGCAATTACTAATCCGACGGTTAATTCTTATAAAAGATTAGTGCCAGGATATGAAGCACCAGTTTATTTAGCTTGGTCTAGTTCTAATCGGAGCTCTTTAATCAGAATTCCAGCAGCTCGTGGATTAGGAACTAGATTAGAAATGAGAAATCCTGATCCATCATGTAACCCTTATTTAGCTTTTGCTGTTATGTTAAAAGCTGGTTTGGATGGAATTAAGAATCAGATTGAACCACCAGCAGAGGTTTTAGATAATATCTATACTATGAATGCTGACAGGAAAGAAGATTTAGGAATTGAGAGCTTGCCTAGTAGTCTTAAAGAGGCTCTTGATTATTTAGTAAATGATGAAGTAATTCAAAGTGCTTTAGGTGAACATGTCCTAGAACACTTCTTAGATGCAAAAATTATTGAATGGGATATCTACAGAACTCAAGTTCATCAATGGGAATTAGATCAATACTTAAGAGTATATTAGGAGCTTTTAAGTGTTGACTAATTATATATAATCTCACTCTTCAAAGACTTAGAGAACTCTTGCTTTAAGCAAAGTAGTGGAGTAGTTTTAGAAGTAGAGCTAAGAGTTCTCTGGGTTCTAAAAAGTGGGACAGTAAATAGTTTTTAAGGGAAGTGATAAATTGTTGGATAAAAATTATGAAGAAATTATAAAAAGTTTAATAGCTTGGATTCAAGATAAGGTAAAAGATGCTGGAGGAAAAGGTGTTGTAGTTGGTTTATCAGGTGGGATAGACTCATCAGTGACAGCCACATTGTGCAAAAAGGCCTTTCCTGATAATACCTTAGGATTGATTATGCCTTGTGGGAGTAAGCCTCAAGATAAAGAGGATGCTCAGTTATTAGCAGATAACTTTGAGATAGATTATAAAGAGATTGACTTAGAATCTGTTTTTAATACTATGTTAGAGCTGCTTGATCATTGTGAAAGTAAGAAGTTAAGCCGTGCTAATATCAAACCAAGGTTAAGAATGACTACTTTATATTATTATGCTAGTTTAAATGATTATTTAGTTGTAGGGACAGATAATCGAAGTGAGTTGAAATTAGGTTACTTTACTAAATTTGGCGATGGAGGAATTGATTTAGCTCCCTTAGGTAATTTAGTTAAAAGTGAGGTTAGAGAGGTAGCTAAAATTTTAGGGATTCCAGAAAGTATTATTACTAAAGCACCATCAGCTGGTTTGTGGGCTGGTCAGACAGATGAGGATGAGTTAGGAATTACTTATGAAGAGATTGACCATTATATCTTAACTGGAGAGGCTAGTTCTAAAGTAAAGGAAATAGTTGATAACTTAGAGGCAAAAAATCATCATAAGTTAGCTTTGCCTCCGATTCCAAAGTTTTAATGTTAAGTTAATTTTGAGGTTTATAAGCTCAATTATAAATAAATAATACAATAAGGAGAGTGTAAGTGATGAGGAGAAGAGTAGTTAGTTTAAGTTTATTGTTAATGTTAGGGGTGCTTAGTTTATCATCAGTTGCTTTTGCAGCAGATGCAACAGCAGAGAGTAATGCAATTGCAATTGATACAATTTGGACTTTATTAGCAGCATTTTTAGTATTTTTTATGCAAGCAGGATTTGCGATGGTAGAGGCAGGATTTACTAGAGCAAAAAATGCTGGAAATATTATTATGAAGAACTTGATGGACTTTTCTGTAGGTTCATTGATTTATTGGATCTGTGGATTTGCCTTTATGTTTGGGGCAGGGAATGCTTTTATAGGAAGTAAAGGGTTCTTTTTAAGTGGTAGTTTTGAACATCTTGGATTAGATATACCTTTAAGTGCTTTCTGGTTATTTCAGGCAGTATTTGCTGCAACAGCAGCGACTATCGTATCAGGAGCTATGGCTGAAAGAACTAAGTATAGTGGATATTTAGCATATAGTGCTGTGATTACTGCAATCATCTATCCTGTAGTAGGACATTGGATTTGGGGTGGTGGCTGGTTAAGTGATATGGTTGACTTTGCTGGTTCCACAGTTGTTCACTCTGTAGGTGGATGGGCTGCTTTAGCAGGAGCAATGGTTTTAGGGCCTAGAATTGGGAAATTTAATGAAGATGGTTCTGTAAATGCAATGCCAGGCCATAACTTATTAATGGCAGCATTAGGTGTATTTATCTTATGGTTTGGATGGTTTGGATTTAACCCAGGTAGTACAGTAGCTGGTACTGACTTAAGTATTGCTGATATTGCAGTAACTACTAACCTAGCAGCAGCAGCTGGAGCAGCATTAGCTATGATTACTAGTTGGATCAAGTATGGTAAAGCAGATGTAAGTATGACTTTAAATGGTGCTTTAGCTGGATTGGTTGGAATTACAGCTGGAACTGCTAATGTAGACAATTTTGGTGCAGTAGCAATTGGGGCTTTAGCTGGAGTATTGATTGTTTATGCAGTAGAGTTTATAGATAAAATACATGTAGATGATCCAGTTGGAGCAGTAGCTGTACATGGTGTTTGTGGAGCTTTTGGAACATTAATGGTAGGATTATTTGCAACAGAGGGTGGCTTGTTTTATGGAGGAGGAATTGCTTTATTCCTTACTCAATTAAAGGGTGTAGTTGCAGTAGCAATTTGGACCTTTACAACAGCATTTGTTTTATTTAAAGTAATTGCTGGAACTATTGGATTAAGGGTTTCTGAAGAGGAAGAGTTAGAAGGATTAGATATTACTGAGCATGGTTCAGTATCTTATCCAGATTTTGTACCATTACACTGGAAGAGTGTTAAAGTTAGCAAGAAGTAAGTGGTTAGGAGTTAGTAATTAGTAATTAGTAATTAGGATTAAGGAGTTAGCAGTTATGAATAAGGAGTAATAATTTAACTCATTACTGCTTACTCCATTCCTTGTCACTGAACTTAAAAAAGGAGTTGAGAAGATGAAGAAAGTAGAATGTATTATTAGGCCTAGTCGAATAGAAGAGTTAATAGTGGCTGTTGAGAAGTTAGGTATAAATGGTTTAAATATTACTCAAATTGCTGGATATGGTAAGCAAAAAGGTGCTACTAATATCTATCGTGGAGTAGAATATGAGGTAAAGTTAAAAGAGAAATTAAAAGTAGAGATTGTAGTAGAAGAAGATAAAGTTGAACCATTGGTAGATGCAATTTTAGAGGCAGTAAGAACTGATGAGGTAGGAGACGGTAAGATATTTATCTATCCAATAGAAGAAACTATTAGGATTAGAACTGGAGAAAAAGGTGTAAAGGCTATCTAAAGGTAAAAATATCCTTCTTACAAATTTGTAAGAAGGATATTTTTATTTGATTTGAAATGAAAATTTGTAATGATGATTCTCATCTGATTATTTTAGAAATATTTAAAATCTATTGGAAGGAGTATTAATAAATTGTATAATTTAATTTAGAGATAAATATTATTATAGTTGTTTTTTATTTCGATAAGGAGGATATAATGGATAGTATTCTATTAAAAAATGCTAATATTATAAGCGAAGATCAGATTATAAGAGGTGGAAATCTAAAAATAGAAGATGGAATAATAACTCAAATTGATGATATAGATAATTTTGATAGCTCAACTCAGATTATAGATCTAAAAGGCTTATATTTAGCACCAGGATTTATTGATATTCATACTCATGGTGCTGTGGGAAAGGATACTATGGATTGTGATTATAATGTTTTTGAAGTTATTGCTAAATACAAAGCCAGCAAAGGTACAACCTCTTTCTTATTAACTACTCTAACTGCTAGTCAAGAAAAAATATTAGATGTAGCGAAGCTGCTAAATAGATATCTTCATAGAGAAGATTCTTTAGGTAATATTCTTGGTATACATCTTGAGGGACCATACATCAATATAGATAAGAAGGGGGCTCAAAATGCCAAGAATATTAGAGTAGCTAATACCTATGAATTAGATGAGATAATAAATATATTAGGTAACAAGCTTAAATTAATTACATTAGCACCAGAGATAGAGGGGGCTAGCAAATTAATTCCTTATGCCTATAAACAGGGGATAGTTGTATCTGTTGGTCATAGTAATGGAAGTTATGATGAGATCAAAAGAGGATTTAACTGTGGAGTACGTAGTGCTACCCATCTATTTAATGGGATGAGAGGATTACACCATCGTAAACCAGGTGTAGTTGGGGCTTGTTTAGAGGATGACAGAATAGCAGTAGAATTAATTGTTGATAATCACCACCTTCATCCTGCTATAGTTAAGCTTGTCATTAAGATGAAGAGTTTCGAAAAGATTATTTTGGTTAGTGACTCTATGAGAGCTACCGGTATGCCAGATGGTAGCTATGATTTGGGAGGATTAGAGGCAGTTATTAAAGATGGTGTAGCTAGGCTTTCTGCTGGAAATTTAGCTGGAAGTACCTTGGATTTGAATGATGCTCTAAAAAATTTGATTGATATTACAGGATTAAATTTAGTAGAAGGAATTAAACCCTTAACTCTTAATCCTGCAAAATTATTGGGTATTGCTGATAGCAAAGGAAGTATTAGTATAGGAAAAGATGCTGATTTGGTAGTATTTGATCAGGATTTTAATGTGCTAATGACTATAATAGCAGGGAGAATAGTTTATAATGTATTGGATAAGTAAAGGTGAGGATTTTTTATTTTAGTATAATTATTACTATAATATATAGCTGAAACTTAATGGGTATAAAGTGACATTTTTAGGTGATAGGAGTTAGGTTATAGGGGATAGTAAGGTCTTCCTACCTCCCATTTCCTAACGCCTAACTCCGAAAGTGTCGCAATCTTTATCTATTCTTTCACTATTCTATTTACATAAATGTATTTTGAGATGCTTATATATTTATTTTAAAAATAAAAAAGTAAAAGAGATGTTGAATAATTATACTTTATAATGTATAATTATAAAAAAAGAAGAGAAGGGAGTAGGGAGAATGAAGGATTTATTGACTATTAAGGACTTAAGCTTAGAAGGGATAAAGCAAATCTTTGATTTGTCAGCTAAACTAAAGAAAGAAAAACAGGAAGGTATTGAACATAAAATTTTATTAAATAAGACTCTAGGGATGATCTTTGCCAAATCTTCAACTAGAACGCGAGTATCTTTTGAGGTTGGGATTTATCAATTAGGTGGGCAAGGAATCTTTTTGAGTTCAAATGATATTCAATTGGGACGAGGAGAGACAATTGAAGATACGGCCAAGGTATTGTCTCGTTATGTTGATGGTATTATGATTAGAACTTTTGCTCATAGTGATGTAGAAGAATTAGCAAAGTATGCTGATATACCTGTAATTAATGGCTTGACAGATTCGTATCATCCATGCCAAGCTTTAACAGATTTATTTACAATTAAAGAAAATAAGGGTGAGCTAAAAGGCTTAAAAATGACTTATATTGGTGATGGTAATAATATGGTTAATTCCTTATTATTAGCAGCAGCTAAGGTAGGGATGGATATATCTATTGCTTCTCCTAAGGCTTATAAACCTCAAGAAGATGTAGTATCTGTTGCTAAAGAAATTGCTCAAAGTACTGAAAGCAAGATTGAGATAACTAATGATATATTAATAGCGGCTAAAGATGCCGATGTATTATATACTGATGTATGGGCAAGTATGGGTGATGAAGATGAGGTTGAAGAACGACAAGCAGCTTTTGCTAACTATCAGGTCAATTCAGAAGTGATGTCAGTAGCGAAGAAAGATGCTATTTTCTTACATTGTTTACCAGCTCATCGTGGAGAAGAGGTAACTGCAGAAGTAATTGATGGAGGTCAATCTATAGTATTTGATCAAGCAGAAAATCGCTTACATGTACAAAAAGCTATAATGGCTACCTTAATGGAATAAATATATGAAAACTGTTGACAAAATTGTCAGCAGTTTTTTCTTTATTCTAGCTGTATTAATTTAGATTTGAGTTGTTAAATATTAATTCTGGCAAAAAGAAGTTATAACTAGTAACTTATGGGTATCAGTTGCTAGATGGAAAACCCTATATCCTATATCCTATATCCTATGACCTATACCCTATATCCTATATCCTATGACCTATACCCTATATCCTATATCCTATGACCTATACCCTAACTCCTAACCTTTATATATTTTAATAATTACCATTGTTAGCTAGATTATAAGTTGATATAATTTTATTATAAATTGATATAATAAATATATATTACATAAGACTATAAAAATTATAAGCTTAATATAATTTATTGTTACTTTGGAGGTGCTATAATAAAGTTAAACTTTATGAGCTTTGAGTCGATTATAAATTATATGATTCTGGGTAATCTAAAAATACTTAGAAGAAAAATATTATTAATAACTGTTTATATTTAAATTTAAAGGTAAATTATTTTATAATAATTTATATTTTAAAGTCGAATTCTTAAAGGAATTATAGAGAAAATGTAGAATTAATAGATATAATATATTCTTTTTGAAAGATTATTTGAATTTTAATAATAATTATAGGGAGGCTTGACAAGTGAAATGTAATCATATCATTATTGCTATTTTAATTACTATATTAGTATCTTCTTCTATAGTAATGGCTGAGGCTAATTATAGAGTATTACAGCAAGGTATGGAGGGAAGAGATGTTAGGGAGCTCCAAGAAAATTTAGTTATGTTAGGTCATAGAATAATCATTGATGGTAAATTTGGACCAGCTACTAAAAGAGCAGTTATTCAATTTCAAAATAAATCTAAACTACCTAGTGATGGTATTGTTGGACAATCTACCTGGGAGAGTCTAAAAGAAGCTATTAGTTTTGATAAATATAAGGTAAGAAGTGGTGATACATTATCTGCTCTGGCACATACATATGATGTACCAGTAACGGTGATTAAGGAAGCTAATAAATTAAGTTCTGATACTATTAAGATAGATCAAGAGTTGATTATTCCTAAAACTGCTTTAGGTGGGCCTATTGATACAGATTTTTATGAGATTGTATCTTATAAGGTTCAAAGAAGAGATACATTAGATAAATTAGCAAGTAGATTTCATACCACTATTAGAACCATAAAAAAAGTTAACAATTTAAAGACAGTTCATATTAGAGAGGGAGAAATTATTAAAATTCCTAAATTAGTAATTGACCTTTCAAATACTTCTAGAAACACAACTAGTGTAAAAAAGGATTTTATTTGGCCAGTTCGTGGAAGGATAAGTTCAGGCTATGGTTGGAGAGTACATCCAATCTTAAATAAGAAGCATTTCCATGGAGGGCTTGATATAGCTGTGAAAAGAGGAACTTCAGTAAAAGCAGCTAAGTCTGGAGTAGTATTAGGTAGTGGATGGGTTAGTGGTTTTGGTAAGACTGTTACAATTGATCATGGGAATGGAGTTGTAACTTTGTATGCTCATAACTCTAGATTATTAGTAAAACAAGGACAAAGAGTAAATCAAGGGCAGATTATTGCTAAGTCAGGTAGTACAGGAAGAAGTACTGGACCACATGTTGATTTTAGAATTTTAATTGATAATAAACCTGTTAATCCATTGAAATATTTAAATAAATAAGAGTGAAAGATGTTATTGAAGGAGTAGAAGCTAAAATAAGCATTCTACTCCTTTTTTAGTTGCAAATAGGTTTAAGATTAATTATAATAATAGATAATACTTTATGGAAAGGGTGAGAATTTTGAGTAGTCAAAAGATATTTTTAAATGATGAATTAGTAGAGAAGTCAGAAGCTAAAATTTCAGTATTTGACCATGGATTCTTATATGGTGATGGTATTTTTGAAGGTATTCGTGCTTATAATGGAAGAATCTTCAGATTTGAAGAACATATTAAACGTTTATATGAATCAGCTAAAGCAATTATGTTAGATATACCAATGACTCCAGAAGAGATGAAAGAAGCAGTAATTGAAACAATTAAAGCAAATGAATTAGAAGATGCTTATATTAGGTTAGTAGTATCTAGAGGAGTAGGAGATTTAGGATTAGACCCTAATAAATGTGATAAAGCAACGGTAATTATTATTGCTAGTGACATTACTTTATATCCTGAAGAATTTTATCAAAATGGGTTAGAGGTAGTTACTGTTCCGACAAGAAGAAATATTCCAGAAGCCTTAAATCCAAGAATTAAATCCCTTAATTATTTAAATAATATTCTTGCCAAAATTGAAGCTAATCAAGCTGGTGTTTTAGAAGCAATTATGTTAAACAATGAGGGTTATGTAGCGGAATGTACAGGAGATAATATTTTTATCGTAAAAGATGGGGTATTAATGACTCCTCCTACATATATAGGAGCTTTAAAAGGAATTAAACGGGGAGTTGTATTAGAGGTAGCTGAGGAATTAGGTTTAGAGGTTAAAGAAGAGGTATTTACTAGACATGATATCTTTGTAGCAGATGAGTGTTTTTTAAGTGGTACTGCTGCTGAGGTTATTCCAGTAATTAAAGTAGATGGTAGAGTGATAGGAGAGGGAACTCCTGGCGACTATACTAAAAAATTAATTAAAGAGTTTAGAAAGAAAGCAGAAACTACGGGTGCTCCAATCTATAGTAAATAGCTTTTGCTAAAACACAACCTATTTCAATAGGTTGTGTTTTTTAAAAAATACTATAAAAATCCTTGCAAGTTAAGATTAATAATGTTATAATTTTAGAAAATGTACACACAACAAAAACACAAGTGTAAAATGAGTAAACAAAAAATTATAGATTCATCATATCTGCGATATAAATGAAATTAGACTAAGATTTAGATTGGGGGTAGAAGGTGGAAGACAAATTTTATATAGTTAATGAGAAAATTTTATCTGATGCGATGAAGAAGACAGTTAGAGTCAAAGAATTATTAAAGACTGGTGAAGAATTTCAGATAAAAGAGGCAGTTAAGAAAGTAGGCTTAAGCAGAAGTGCCTATTATAAATATAAGGATTATATTTTTCCTTTTGTTTCAGAAGAAGAAGAGGAATTAGTAACCTTGTCATTATTGGTAGTTGATCAAGAAGGTATTTTATCAGAAATTATATCTAAAATTGCTGAATATCATGCGAGTGTATTAACTATAAATCAGGATATTCCATTAGCAGAAGTTGCCCACATAACCATGACAATCAAGGTTGAGAAATTATCAATTTCTTTAGAAGAATTATTAGCTAAGATAAAGGATATAGTAGGGATTAGAAGAGTAGAATTGATTAGTAAAAGTTTTAAAAGTAAGTAGTTTTCATCATTATTTGATATATTAGAGCTACTTATGAATAATAAGGAGGAGAGAAGATTGGATAATAAAGAGATAAAGATAGGTCTTTTAGGTTGTGGTACTGTTGGTTCTGGTGTTTATAAGATATTAGAAGGTAATGCTGATAGTATTAGTAAAAAGTCAGGTGCTAAGTTGGTGGTTAATAAAATTTTAGTCAAAGATAAGACTGAACCTTTAGTAGTTGATGTTAATAAAGACTTATTAACTGAAAACTTTGAAGATATATTAAATGATTCAGAGATAGAAATTGTTGTAGAGGTAATCGGGGGAGTAAATCCTGCTAGAGATTTTGTCTTAAGATCGTTAAAAAGTGGTCGCAGTGTAATCAGTGCAAATAAAGAGCTAATAGCTAAACATGGAGAAGAATTATTAGCTGCTGCAGAAGAAAATGAAGTAGATTTCTACTTTGAAGCAAGTGTGGGGGGCGGGATTCCAATAATTAGCCCTTTAAAGGAAGATTTGGCTGGTAATAAGATTACGAAAGTAATGGGAATAGTTAATGGAACAACAAATTATATCTTAACTAAGATGGACCAAGAAGGGGCAGAGTTTGATACTGTATTAAAGAAAGCTCAAGAATTGGGGTATGCAGAAGCAGATCCAACTTCTGATATTGAAGGCTATGATGCAGCATATAAATTAGCAATTTTGGCTTCCATTGCTTTTGAATCTAGAGTTAATATTGATGATGTCTATATGGAAGGTATAACTAAGATAACAAAAGAAGATATTACTTATGCTCGTGAATTGGGTTATAAGCTTAAATTATTAGCTATTGGAAAGCAGAATGAGGGAATAGAACTTAGAGTACATCCTACTTTCTTACCCAAAGAACATCCTTTGGCTAAGGTAGATGATGTCTTTAATGCTATCTTTATAGAAGGTGATGCAATTGGTGAAGCAATGTTCTATGGTCCTGGTGCTGGACAGATGCCAACAGGTAGTGCAATTGTAGGAGATGTAATCGCTGCAGCACGTAATATTAATTATGGTGCTCAGGGTAGAATAGCATGTACATGCTTTGATCAAAAGGAAGTAAAGAATAGAGAGGAAGTAGAAAGTAGTTTCTACATTAGATTAGATGTTATAGATAAACCAGGTGTTTTAGGAGAAGTTACGGGATTATTAGGTAATAACCAAGTAAGTATTGAATCTGTAATTCAACATGGTAGAAGTGATAATAGTACTGTACCATTGGTCTTAGTTACTCACCAAATAAAAGAAGGTAATCTGCAGAAGGCTTTAGAAAAAATTAAGTCTTTAGAAGATGTTAAAGAAATCGCAAGTTTAATTAGAGTAGAAGAATAAAATTAATAGGATACTGTAGCATTAATAGTTGATTGTATATTAATTATTAAGGCAATTAGCTGTTAGACAAGGGAGGAGAAGATTATGGGTTTAATTGTACAAAAATATGGAGGAACATCAGTAGGAAATGCCGAGAGAATTAAAAGGGTAGCAAATCGAATTGTTAAAAGAAAGAGAGCAGGGAATCAAGTTGTTGCTGTAGTGTCTGCTATGGGTGATACTACCGATGAATTAATAGAATTAGTAGGGGAAATTACTGATAATCCTCCTAGAAGAGAATACGATATGTTAATTTCTACTGGTGAGCAAGTATCTGTATCACTATTAGCTATGGCAATTCATGAACTTGGTGAAGATGTGATCTCATTAACTGGGCCACAGGTTGGAATTATTACTGATGACATTCACAGTAAGGCCAAAATTCTTGAAATTAAATCAGAAAGATTAGAAAAAGAATTAGAAGAAGATAAAATTGTTATTGTAGCTGGATTTCAAGGAGTAACGATTAATAATGATATTACTACTTTAGGACGTGGAGGTTCAGATACAACTGCAGTAGCAGTAGCAACTGCGATAAATGCAGATCTATGTGAGATTTATACTGATGTAGATGGTGTTTATACAACGGATCCTCGAGTTGTAGAAGAGGCTAAAAAATTACCCGAAATATCCTATGAAGAGATGTTAGAATTGGCTAGTTTAGGTGCTAATGTATTACATCCACGTTCAGTAGAGATTGCTAAAGAGTATAATATTAAATTGGCTGTTAAGTCTAGTTTTTGCTGTAATCCAGGTACATATATTAAGGAGGTAGAAGAATTGGAGAATAATATAGTTGTAAGTGGTGTTGCATGTAATAAAGGTGAGGTTAAGTTGTCAGTTTTAGGAGTACCAGATCAACCAGGTATTGCTTCAAAAGTATTTATTAAATTAGCTGAAGAGTCTATTAATGTTGATATGATTATCCAAAATGTCACATATGATGGAGTTAATGATATAACTTTTACTGTAGATGAAGATGATTTCAAACAGACAAAAGAAGTTTTAGAATCTATGAAGGATGAATTAGAATATAGAGAATTAAGTTTTGATACAGATGTAGCTAAGGTATCTATTGTTGGTGCTGGGATGGTGACTAACCCTGGAGTTGCTGCTAGAATGTTTGAAGCTTTAGCAGAAGAAGATATTAATATTGGAATGATTAGTACTTCAGAGATTAAGGTATCCTGTTTAATTGCTAGAGATAAAGCAGAACAAGCAGTTCAAGCTATACATAGTAAATTTGAGTTGGATAAATTAGGAATGGAAAATGATTAAGGTCAAGGTACCTGCTACTACAGCTAATTTAGGTCCTGGTTTTGATACTTTAGGAATGAGCTTGGAGCTTTATAATGAATTAGAAGTTAGCGAAGTTGAATCTGGTTTAGAGTTTGAAGTAGTTGGTTATGGTAGTGAAGAGTTAGATCTAGATGAGAATAATTTGATCTATCAATCAATGAAAAGAGTTTTTGAAATAGTAGATTATCATCCTCAAGGATTAAAAATCAAACTAAATAATCAGATTCCTTTGGCTAGAGGGCTAGGTAGTAGTGCTACAGCTATAGTAGGAGGTTTGGTAGCTGCTAATAAATTATCTGGAGATAAACTAAGTAGAGATGAGTTATTAAATTTAGCTACAGAGATAGAGGGTCACCCTGATAATGTGGCACCAGCATTGTTGGGCGGAGTTGTTATCTCAACTATTAAAGATGGACAAGTAGTTTATAAGAAGCTATCAGTGCCTAAGTTGAATATAGTTGTTTGTATTCCTGATTATCAATTATCCACTGTAGAGGCTAGAGAATCTCTACCTACAGAGGTTGAGTTTGAAGATGCTATCTTTAATCTTAGTCATACCGGTTTACTTATAACTGGACTAATTACAGAGGATTATAAGTTGATCAAACATGCTTTAGATGATAAATTACATCAACCCTATAGACAGGAACTGGTTCCAGGATTGAAGACCATCTTAGAAGAAGTAAAAGAAGATTGTTTGGGGGTCACAATTAGTGGTTCTGGACCTACAGTAGTAGCTTTTAGTTTAGAGGAAGAGGAAAAGATTGGTGAAAAAATGGTAGATATCTTTTCACAAAATAATATAAAAGCTAAATATTTAGTTCTTAATCCTACAGATCAAGGGGTTATTTTGAAGGGTTAGTTGAGGAATTTTAAAATATTATAATTCTTATTTTGATAGAGGCATAGTTAACTATGCCTCTATTTTTTATATTCACGAATTCTATCAGTTATTTTTATAGCTCTAAGATATTAAATTTAATTAAAATCAAACTTATGTATTAAAGGTTTAGCTATGAATAAGAATAAAAGCAAAGGGTAATTTGAAATAATAATCTGAAAAAAGATATGAAAACGCTTACAAAAAAGTCTTGACATAATGGAAAAATAGGGATATTATTATAGTATGAAGATTATAAGGAAGTGAATTTTGTAATGAAGATTAAAGATATAGCTAAAATCGCAGGTGTTTCAATTGCTACAGTATCTAGGGTAGTAAATGATAAGCCTGGGGTAAGGGATGAAGTTAGGAAAAAGGTTAAAAAGATTATCAAAGAGCATGAATATAAGCCTAACTTAATTGCTCGTGGGTTATCTAGTAAGAAGTCTAATATTATAGGGTTACTTTTACCCAAATTTACGGATTATTATACAGAACAAGTTGATGCTATCATTAATCATTGTAATCAAAAGGGGTATAGAGTTATGATTACAAGTTCTGTAGGTAGATTTGAAGGAGAGTTAGAGAACCTTAATATGCTTTATAAGAGTCAAGTAGAGGGTATAATTTATTTTGTAGGAAAGATGACAGAAGATAAGAAAGAGAATATTAAGAAGATAAATAGAGAAATTCCTATAGTATTATTAGATCAAGCTATTGAAGAATTAAGTATTTCAAGTGTCTTACCTGATAATTATGGTGGGGCAGTAAAGGCAATGAAGTATCTTGTAAATTGTGGGCATCAAAAGATAGCCTTTATAAAAGCTCCTTATTATGATTTAGAAGGAGAAAAAAGATATCAGGCCTATAAGGATATAATGGGAAGAAATAATTTGGAGATTAAAGAGGGTTATGTGCAAGGAAGTGATTATTCCATTGAATCAGGATATGAGGCGATGGAGAATATTTTAAGTCAGTCAAAGGAATCACCAACAGCTGTATTAGCTTCTAATGATGGAACTGCTATTGGAGCAATAAACTGCTTGAAAGAAAAGGGAATAGAGGTTCCAGAGGATATTTCTGTAATGGGCATAGATGATATAGAGATGGCACAGCACTTTATACCTAAGCTAACTACAGTTAAGCAGGAGTTATATCATATGGGTGGTGAAGCTATTAAATTGTTATTTGAGTATATTGATAATAAAGATTTGAAGACTAAGAAATTAATAATAGAACAGGAATTAGTAATTAGAGATAGTGTAAAGTCTTTAAATAAGGATTAACAGAGATTAAAAGTGATCACTATCGATAAGTTTTTATTTAAGTTAATTTGAAAACGTTTACAAGGAGGAAAATAATTATGAGTAAAAAAGAATTATTACTTAGGAGATTGAATCAGATTGGAAAATCCCTTGAAAGTACTGGTGAGGCATTGGCATTATTGGGGCTTGGTTCTGTAGGAAAGGAGTTAGATAGGTTAGATGAGTATTCAGATCTAGACTTTTTTGTTATAGCTAAAGAGGGTAGTAAGATGAGATTTATTGATGATTTAGATTGGCTTACCTCAATTTCACCAGTAGCATATCATTTTCAGAATACTGATGACGGTTATAAGTTACTGTATAAGGATGGGATCTATTGTGAATTTGCTGTATTTGAAGAGAAAGAGTTAGCAGAGATTGATTTTGCAGAAGGTAGAATAGTTTGGAAGGAGGAGGGTTTTGATGAAAGTATCTGTTCTCCTCAGGATAAAGATATAAGATGGAAGCCTCAATCTAAAGATTGGGCTATTGGTGAGGCTTTAACTTGCCTTTATGTAGGCTTAACTAGATTTGCTAGAGGAGAAAAACTATCAGCAACTAGATTTATACAGAGTTATGCATTAGATAATATGTTATCTCTCTCTAATTTCATTACTGATGAAGTAGATTATTATAAGGATAAATACCAGAATGAACGCAGGTATGAAAAGCGTTATCCTGAGATTGCAAAAGAATTGTCTGATATGGTACAAGGCTATGATAGATGTCCTGAGTCAGCTATAGCAATTGTTGAGTTTATGGACGATAATTTTGAGATTAATCAAGCCATGAAGCAAGTGATTATTAATTTAGCAACTGAATTGAAGGCTGATAATTAAATTTATAATTCATCTCCAAAGATGTAGAAGATAATTAAAGGTTTTTGATAAAAATTTATTTTAATTTATCAAAATTGGAGGAGATATCTTGTCTGAAAGAAAGTTTCATTTTCTCAGTTTATTAATTATTCTTTGTCTTCTATTACTAAGTTTATATAGTTTAAATACTAAAGATATCAATACTAGAGGAAGTAATCTAGATAATTCTAATCAAAGATTATTAGCCTTTTATAATGCTACCATTATCGATGGTACAGGTGCAAAACCAATAGAAGATGGTGTTGTTTTGGTTGAAGGTGAAAGAATAAAGAAGCTTGGGAAAAGTAATCAAATTAAAATTCCTAAAGGTGCTACAAAGATTAATTTAAAGGGCAAAACTCTTTTGCCAGGTTTTATAAATGCCCATGTTCATCATGCTTATACAGAAGATAATTTAAAAAACTGGCTAAATGCAGGAGTTACTACAGTTAGAGATTTATCACCACAAATAGATGCTAGAGAGGCTATTGCTAGAAGAGATAAATTCAATCAAAGAACAGACTTGGCTAGAGTGATATCGGCATCACCTATATTAGGGGTGCCAGGAGGTTATGGTAATGCTACTTTCCATTCTTTAGCAGAGGCTAAGGAGATGGTTAATGGCTATATAGATGATAATATTGATATTATAAAATTTGCAATTACAGATTTTGACCAGAATCGTAGCTGGGAAATGCCGACCTTTGAGCAGGTGAAGGCTATTGTAGATACTGCACATGCTAGAGGAATAAAGACATCAGTTCATATTACTAATACTGAATATCTGCAATGGGTAGTTAAACTAGGTGTTGATGATATTGCTCACATGGTTCTGACCCCTTTAAATGATAAAATCATTAAGCAGATTGTTGATAAAAACATTTATTTGCTTCCAACTTTGGAAGTATGGAATCGTGTAGGTAGAATATATCATTTGAATTATAATTTTATAACTAGAATGAATCTTGCCAAGTTTTATAAAGCAGGAGGAAAAGTTGCTTTAGGAACTGACTTTGGAGGTTATGAATGTACTTTTGATAGTGGTTTTCCAATTACGGAAGTCAAATTAATGAAAAAAGCAGGTATGTCTAATATGGATATCATTGTTGCTGGAACCAAAAATGGAGCTTTCGTATCTGATAGAGAAGAGGATCTTGGAACTCTAGAAGAAGGGAAGATTGCAGATATATTAATTGTTTCTGGGAATCCATTAAAAGATATTGAGACTTTAGAAGAGACATATATGGTTGTACATAATGGAGAAATTGTATTAAATAAAGAAGAGAATTAACAGAACATGGGAGTTTATTTAAATTGAGTCTATAATAATTAAAAATATTATATCTAGTTCTTATTTGAGGTAATTAAAGGGAGGTTATCTAAAAATGAAGGTAAAAATAATAAGAAAACAGATGAATTTATTAATAGTGGTTTTTACTATAATATTACTCTTATTAACAGGTTGTAAGCAAGACAAACTAATGGTAGTTGATTCTAATATACTTGATGATAAAGTTATTTTATCTTCTTTAAGTACAGTTAAGGTTGAATTTAATCATGAAATTAAGCAGATTGAGGCTATAATTAAAGAAAAGCAAGTTGAAATTAAAGACTTTGATTTATCTAATGAAGGAAATAAGATTAGTATTTCTAATCTAAGCTTAGAAGCAGGTTCAGTCTATCAAATATTTTTAAAAGTAAGCGATAAACAAGGTAACAGTTTGAATCTTAAAAAAGAGTTATTAGCTAGTAATCCAACTTTAATGCAAGCCTTCTATTGGGAGCTGGATAAAGGTGAGTATGCTAAAAAATATCCTGAAGAACATAATTTTTGGCAGCTATTAGGTCAGCGCTCTGAAGAGTTGGCTAGTGTAGGAATTAGTGAATTATGGTTTCCTCCAGCTAATAAGGTTCATGAGCCCATTGATGAAGGATATGGAACTTATGATTTATGGGATTTGGGGGAGTTTGATCAAGCTGGGTCTATTAGAACTAAATATGGTACTAAAGAAGAATTAGAAGAAGCTATAGATAGTTTGCATCAAGTTGGCATTAAAGCTTATTATGATGTAGTCTTTAACCATCGGATAGCAGCAGGCAATCAGAATTTAGAAGTAGTTCCACTAGCAACTGGAGAAAAGGCAAAGGCATATACTAAGCTTTCTCCTTTAAAAGGGAGAGAGAAATATTATAGTAGAGCTCAAGAATGGCAATGGGATTGGAGAGCCTTTGATGGTGTTGATCATCTTGTGGGAAAAGAATCATTAAAGGGTAATTTATTTTTAGGTAAGAGCTGGGATAATAGTTATGCTAAAGATTATTTAATGGCTTTAGATGTTGATTATGAGAATGAAAATGTTCGTCATGAACTTAAAGAATGGGGAGCATGGATCATAAATCAAATAGGGTTTGATGGTTTTAGAATTGATACGATCCAACATACAGAGTCTGAATATATGAAGCAGTGGCTTTCTTATGTACAGCAAAATACAGAAAAGAAAACTTTTTTTGTAGGGGAAGCTTGGATTAGAAATACTATGGGATTGAACTTCTTCTTATATGATGTTAACCATCCAGATTTAACAGTTTTTGACTTTCCTTTAAGAAAAAATTATTTTGAAAAGATGAGAGATGGTAGTTTGAATATGGCAGCTTTATCTAGAGCTGGTTTAGTAAATAACAGAAGGTCCTCCAATAAAGCTGTTACTTTTGTAGATAATCATGATACAGGGCGTGACCATAAGGAATATACCTACCCAATAACTAAAAGGAAATATCAAGCCTACACTTATATTTTACTTAGAGAAACAGGGCTTCCTATGGTTTATTGGAAAGATTATTATCAGGATAATATGAAATCTGGACTTGATAAATTACTTGAGGCTAGGACTCATTATGCCTATGGACCTGGTCGGGAAGTGGAGAATAATGATAGAGATACCTATTCTTATGTTAGAGAAGGATTAAAAAATATTCCAAGTACTGGTCTAGTTATGATGATATCTCAGGGTACTTCTGGTGATTTGACTACTAAGAGAATAGATTCAGGTAAGAGTAATACTGAATTTTATGATATTACTGGTAATATTGAGGGAAGAGTAGTTACTGATGGAGAGGGATATGGTGAATTTAAGGTTAGAAATGATGAGAATACTGGATGGAGTGTTTGGGTACCAGTAATTTGAATTTGACGTCATAGAAAGATAAAGCGACAGTTTCGGAGTTAGGCGTTAGGAGCTAGGACATAGAAAGATCTTACTAACTCCTATGACCTATCACCTAGCACCTAAAAGTGTCTCTTTATACCCATTTTATTTTACTTTAGGATTGGATAGCTAGAAATTTAATCAGTATAAATAAGGAGATGAGCACTATGAAAAAGTTATTAGTAGTTGGAGGAGCATCTTATGATTCGATTATTTATATAGATGATTTGCCTGAGGGAAGTGGAACATTTTTTAGTAGAGATTTTAATGAAACTGTCGGCTCAACTGGGGTTGGAAAGGCATTGAATTTAGGGAGATTAGGTTTTAGTACAGTCTTTCATGCTATGATAGGTAAAGATATTTATGGGGAAAAGGTTAAAGAGTCATTTGCAGATAAAAAGATTGATTTTATCTATGATATTGATCCTAAGGGTACAGAAAGGCATACTAATATTATAGATAAAGATGGTAGTAGAATTAGTATCTATACTTCTTATGCTACTTTTGAACCAGTAATTGATTATAGTAAGTTAGAAGAGAAAGTAAAAGATAGTGATTATCTTATCTTGAATATTATTAACTATGCTAGAGAGTTAATACCTGTAGCGAAAAAATGTAATAAAGAAATTTGGTGTGATATTCATGATTATGATGGAGAAAATGAATATCATCAAGACTTTATCGAATCTGCTGATTATCTATTTATGAGTTCTGACAGTTTAGATAATTATAAAGAATTTATGGAGAAGATGATTAATAAAGGGAAAAAGTTAGTTGTCTGTACCCATGGGAAAGACGGAGCAACTGCTTTAACTAAAGATGGTGAGTGGATAGAGGTTCCAATTATTGCTGATTATGAAATGCTTGATAGCAATGGAGCAGGGGATAGCTTTTTTGCTGGCTTTTTATATGGATTTTCAAAGGGATACTGTATAGAAAGATCTTTAAGAATAGGAACGATTGTAGCTGGCTTATGTATCACATCTTATGAACTGGCTTATGAAAAATTAAATGAAGATTTGATTGAGGTAGAATATGATAAGTATTATGGGTAATGATTTATACTGATTAAGATTGAATATAGCTAGTGACAGTTGGTGGGTATAAAGTGACACTTTTTGGCTTTAGGTGCTAGGAGTTGGCAGTTAGTTTTTCCTAATACCTATCACCTATCTCCTATCGCCGAAACTGTCGCTTTATCTATCTATTAAATCAATTTTATTAGTAATTAGATTAACTTAAATAAATTAATGGAGGTAAATACTTATGAGAAAAATGATAAACAGTAAAAAGATTATTTTATTATCTATACTGATATTAAGTCTAGGCTTATTTGTAGGATGTGATAAAGAGAATACTAGTGAAGATATAGCAGTAGAAGCAATAAAAAATGTGATGGTAAATGTTAAAGTGCCTAGTGATAGTGCTATAGAAAAAATTACAGTTTCACTTAGGAATACAGATATGGAAGAATATATAGCTTCTAAAACTGAAGCAGTAAGTGATATAGATGAGAATGGCTTGTTATCTTTTCCTTTTTCAGATCTAAAGGGAAATACTTATAATGTAATTGCTAAGGCAGAAAGCTCAAAAGAAAAAGATCTTTACATTGCTTCTGCTACTATTATAGACTCAACTAGTATTACTGTAGGAGCAGATAACTTTTCAAAGATAGAAAAGAGAAGTGATTTCAATAATTTGAGAATATATGAAATTATGGTAGAAGCCTTTCGAGATGGAGAGCCAGGTGGATATGGAACAGGTTATGGGCCAAGTCATCATAATGGTGATTTGAGAGGTATTATTAATTCTTTAGAGTATATTAAGGGGCTTGGAGTTAATGCTATTTGGATGACTCCAATATTTGATTCAAAAACTGGTCTAGTAAAAGGACAAGCGACAGGTTATTTTCCTGATGATTTTTATAATGTTGACCCTAAATTTGGAACTAATGAGGATTTAAGAGAGTTAGTAGATAAAGCTCATGAATTAGGGTTATATGTATTCATGGATGGAGTCTTTGGACATCATGGATCAGATCCTATAGAAGGTGTAGTTGATTATGATAGCCAATGGTATGGTAATAAGGTGAAATACCCAGAGAGTTTAGAGTATTTCAAAGATGTAGCTACTTATTGGATTGAAGAGTATGAAATTGATGGTTGGAGATTGGATCAGGCCTTTCAAATGAATCAAGGTGGAACTAACTATTTGTATGATATAAGAAAAGCAGTAGAAGAAGTTTGTGAAGAAAGAAAAGCCCGTGGAGAAGAATGGGGAACATTGGGCTACTTAGTTGGTGAGATATGGGATGGTTCTGGAAAAGAGATAAACAGTATCGGTTATAGTCAAGATGGCTTGAAATCAATTTTTAATTTTCCATTGAGATATTCCTTAGTTCAAGTGTTGGCCAGTCAAGAAGATACATCTGTATCTTATGGATATAATCAACCTGTATCTAAATTAAATGGAGCTTATGGATATGGTAATCACGAGCAATATCCTGATGATGCTCAACCAAATCTTATGTTAACGACCCATGATGTAGTTCGTTTTGGTGACTTAATTCAAAGGGCACCACATTTAGGCTATGGCAAAGAACATCCTGATTATTGGAAACGACATAAAGCAGCTTTTAGTTTTATGGCATCATATACAGGACCAATTACTATTTATTATGGAGATGAGATTGGTAGAGAGGTAGAAGGGTTTATCAATGAACAAGATATTGTTGATGGAGAAAAAATCTATGATGACCATGCTGCTAGAGATTCAGCTAAGGTTGCTGGTTTTACTCCTCAAGAGAAAGATTTGAAAAATTATCTTAGTAGACTGATGAAGATGAGGGATAATAATCCTGCATTATGGAATGGAGAAAGAACTAATCTGATAGCAGGTACAACTAAATATGCAGATCTTAAAGTTGATCCTGATACAGGAGATAGGATAGTATATGTATTGAATGCAGGTACAAGTGAAACTACAATCTCAGTATCTAATGTTGGAGGAAGTAAGTTAGTAGATCTATTAACAGGTGAAGAGATAATAGGTTCAGGTAGTTATGATATTCCTGTAGATGCTTTGACTGGACGATTTTTAAGTGTTAGATAATTAAATTATGTTTATCGTAGAATAAGCGTTAGATTAATCTAACGCTTATTCTTTTTTAATTGGAATTTTAGCAAGAAACAAATAACTTAAATTGTTAACTTTGACAATTTACCTTTTACTACTACTTTATAATTAGATTAAGAGTATTTTTGATCTATTAAAGAAAAATAATCTATGTTTTGAAAAGGTATGAAAAGACACATAAGATTAATTGAAGTTATGTTAGAATAAAATTATTAATGATTTACTACATCATATAAATAATTTAAAAAGAGGATTTAAATACTAGGTCAAGAATTATATCAATTAAGTAGCTAATTTTAAAATAGTATGAAAGGTAGGGATAAAAATGAAGAAAATTTATACTTTAGTAATCGTACTTTTATTATTAACAGTAGTTATTAATCCAGCTGATGCAGCTAACAAATTTGGCGCAAAGGCTTATGGTATGGGAGGCGCATTTACAGCAGTAGCAGATGATTCTAGTGCAATTTATTGGAATCCAGCTGGGCTAACTCAAAGTGGTCTCTTTGGTTTACAAGCCAATCTTGGGGCAAAATTTAATGGTGATGATTTAGAGGAAATCCAAGACTTTATTGATAGTATTGATACTGTAGAAAATGCAGGAACTGATTTAGAAAAGATTCAAGCTGTTAAAAATTTAGATTTTCCAAAGGATACTAAGCTAGATCTTGATGGAATGCTAACTCTTAATCTAAATAGCTTAGGCTTAGGAATGATTTCTAATAGTCATTTTGAAACTTCTGCTCAAGGAGATGTATCAGAAAATTCTTCATTTAGTAGAGGAGCTTCTAATAAAGTGATTGGAGAAGGTATTATTTCCTTGGGAACTAATATAGTAGAGCCTCCATTAAATATTGGTTCTATAGCTTTAGGAATGAATGCTAAATATTTATATGGTCGTTATGATAGAGTTAGTTATACTTATGATGGTAGTACTACTTTTACAGAGGAAGAAATTAATACTGATGCTACTGGTTATGGATTAGATGCTGGGGCATTGATTAAAGTAACTGATATGGTGAACATAGGTTTAAGTGTAAGAAATGTTGTTTCAGAGCTAGATTGGGAAGATGATTATGGATTAGAAGATGAATTAGAGAGAATAGTTACTTTAGGAGCAGCTGCTAAGCTACCATATCCAATTGCTGCAACAGTAGCAGCAGATGTGGAAATGCCTGAAGGTGCTGATGATTATATCTATCATCTAGGATTAGAAAAGAGAATTATTGCTAATTTAATCTCTTTAAGATTAGGTGCTTATGAACAAAGTGGTGAAGATAGAATTTATACAGGAGGCTTAGGAATAAATCTTCCTTTTATAGATATGAATATAGCGGCAGATACTGATGATTATGTCAGTCTTTCTGGAACTTTTAAATTTTAAAGTTAAAAAGACCATGGTATTGTGTACACAATACCATGGTCTTTTTTTATAACTTATTTAAGTTATAAATTTATTTTAAACTAAAAATTAATGTAAATCTAAAAAGTGATGTAGATGTTTTCCAAATAGAGCGATAATAGAGCATAGATTATAAAAGTTTTTCTTCAGATAAAGGGCTTTAGTGAATTTACTATTTTGATAATTATAAAATGAGGTTATTTCTCTTTTAATATGAGCATCACTACCAAAAGTAGCATATTTATTCTTAGTTTTCCTTACTTTTCTGGCAATAGCATTTCTCTTTTTAGATAGAGTGTGATTATAAGTTTCAATTGCATCTACTTGTGTGGTGATATTATGAATATAACTTTTATTCTTCAAATAATTTTTTTGTGCTAATCCTGCAATATGTGGGATAGAAATGAAAGAGTTGTATTTTCTAGCTTCGTGTAAGTAGAAAGTATGATCTTTATTGGTTCGGGTAATCTTATTTTTATTCTTAAAAGGCTCTACACTATTGGTATAGAATTTTTCTAACTCTTCTAATTTATTAAAGTAAATTAAAAACTCAAATCCATCTTGGCATCCAACTTCTATAGCAGGAATAGTATTAAATCCTGCTTCATAAAGTTTGACATTGCTTCTTATTTCATTATGATCAGTGATAGATATCAAATGTGGAGTATTACTTAGAAAATTTTTCAAAAATTGAAGGTCAATTATTCCATCAGAAGCATTAGTGTGGATATGTAAGTCAATATAAGATTTATTTTTTTTCTGTAAAAAACTATTAAAGAAAGATGAGAGCTTATTTTTTTCTAACATGAATTTGCTCCTTATTAAAATTTATTTGTAAATTCATTATATCAGTAATTATTTAATTCGACAAGAATTAATAGAACCTTAAGTTATTCTATTCTTCTTATGCTATTTTTGCTAATTATAGGTTTTTGGCTATTTGGGAAAATTGAATTTTACTAGCAGAAATAATATAATAGATAAGAATCAAGCGATGCTTTAATAATTTACAATGTATAATTGCTAATTGATAATTAAGACCATCTAAACCCCAAAAATCAGATAATAAGTTATAAATTTTTCATCAATTTTTAAATTGATTAGAGAATTTAAGGTTTTAGCCTTTTAATTGTACTTTATCAAGTATAAATTATAAATTAATATTAAAGTCTCATATTATCTATTCTGAGTGTGGCCCTGGAGTCTTTTCATTTATAGAAGGTATGAATGGTATAAAATAAGGAATTATACAATATAAAATTCTACTTTTGTCATAATTTCGTAAAAAATAAATTTTATAATAATAATATCACTATTATTTACAAAATTAATCTAATAATTTACTGGAGAATATATTTGTATAGGAGGTTGAATCAATATGGAAGTAGAAGAGTTAAAAACTATAGTTGAAGAAAAAAAGGAGCTTATATCTTCAGTTAAAAAGGAGATATCTAAAGTAGTAGTAGGGCAGGAGTATATGATTGATAGAATATTAATAGGAGTCTTTACTGGTGGACATATTTTATTAGAAGGTGTTCCTGGCCTTGCAAAATCATTAACTGTAAACACCTGTTCTAAAGTATTGGGAACAGATTTTAAAAGAATTCAATTTACTCCTGATTTATTACCAGCAGATATTTTAGGGACAGAGATTTATAAGCAAAATACAGGAGAGTTTATTACCAAAAAAGGGCCAATATTTTCTAATATGGTCTTAGCAGATGAGATCAATCGTGCTCCAGCCAAGGTGCAATCGGCTCTGTTGGAAGCTATGCAGGAAAAGCAGATTACTATTGGCGATAAGAGCTATTCTTTAGAAAGACCATTTCTAGTCTTAGCAACACAGAATCCATTAGAGCAACAAGGGACTTATCCTTTACCAGAGGCACAACAAGATAGATTTATGATGAAGCTTAAAGTTGACTATCCAAGTAAAGAAGAGGAGAAGAAGATTATCAACTTAATTGCTTCAAAAAATGATTTAGAAGATATTGAGATAAAAGATCTATTGAATAAAGAGACTATATTTGAAATTAGAAATATAGTAAAGGATATCTATGTAGATGATAATTTAAAGGATTATGTCTTAGATATTGTTTTTAAAACTAGAGAGCATTCTGAGTATATATCTTCTGGTGCCTCACCTAGAGCTTCGATTAATTTGATTTTAGCAGCCAAAGGACGTGCTTTTTTAGAAGGGCGTGCTTATGTATTACCAGATGATATTAAAGCTATAGTTTATGATGTTTTAAGGCATAGAATCTTATTAAGTTATGAGGCGGAAGCAGAGGAAATTAGTGAAGAGGATATTATTGCTGAGATTTTGGAGAATGTAAAGTTGCCATAAGCATAGAACTACTAGTTGCTGCTTACTAAGTAGTAGGAGGGGTTGTGATGGTTTCTACAGAGTTAATCAAGAAGATACGGAAGATAGAGATTAAATCAAATAGAATTGTTGAAGAGATATTTTCAGGAGAATACCGTTCTGCCTTTCAAGGTAAAGGGATGGAATTTGATGAAATTAGAGAATATTATCCTGGTGATGATATTAGAAATATAGATTGGAATGTAACGGCTAGACAGAATAAGGCTTACATAAAGAAATTTCATGAAGAGAGAGAACTCAATATGTTCTTGTTAATTGACATGTCTAATTCTAATAGCTTTGCTAAAAAGAAAGACTTAATAGCAGAGATTGGTGCTACACTTGCTTTTTCAGCTGTTAAGAATAATGACAAGGTAGGTAGTATCTTATTTACCGATAAAATAGAGAAGATGATTCCCTCTAGGCAAGGAAAGAAACATGTACTTTCTATTATTGAAGATATACTGCGATTTCAAGTGAATAATAAAGGTACAGATATTAAGAAAGCCCTACAATACTTGAATAAGATTCAGAAGAGAAGAAGCATAGTATTTCTTATCTCTGATTTTATTGATCAAAATTATGAGAGGGAATTGAAGATAACTAATCAAAAGCATGATTTAGTGTTGATAAGAGTTATTGATCCTAATGAAGAGAAAATACCTAAAGGGGCTATTTTTGAATTTGAAGATTTGGAGACTGGGGAAAATATTGTAGTAGATAATTTAAAGCAAGAGAAACGCTTAAATCTAAAGGTTGAATTACCTACTAGAAATTTAATAAATATCTATACTAATGAAGATTTTATTAAACCATTAATGCTATTCTTTAAAAGGAGAATGAGGTAATGAAGAAGATTTTATATCAGATAGTATTATTATTAGTTTTATCTATTATTCTCTCTTCTACATTAGGATTTGCAGCAGAAAGAGAGATCTATATAGGAGATTTAGTTAAGCTTAAGATTGATAATATTACCTTAACTAAGAGTGAATTAAGGGAGAAATTCAAAGATTTTGATATTCAAAAAATAGAGGAGACCGATAATGGATACAAAATAGCTATTAGAAGTTTTGAAGCTGGAGAAAAAATAGTGGATTTAGGTGATAAGAACTTAAAGATTAAAGTTAAATCTACTTTAAATGAGGTAAAAAGAGATGATATTTATGAAGCTAAGTTATCTCCTAAGAAAGCTCAGAAAGTATTACCTTTACAGAGACTTTTAATAAGCTTAATTATTGTGATTTTTATTCTGCTATTAATTCGTTTCAGAAGGGGATTTATGAATAGAGGTAATCAGAACTTAAGTATTTATGGACAATTTAGAACAAGAGTTGAGGATCTAAAACTAGATAATGAGAATTATTTTGTATTATTAACTTTGGCTTTTAAGGATTATTTGGAGCTTAGTTTTCAACGAAAAATCATTGGAAAAACTTCAGCTGAGATAATGGAGGAGATTAGACCTATATCAATGCTAGAAGACTATTTAAATAGAATAGAAGAGTGGTTAAGTTTTTCTGATTTATGCAAATATACATCTAAAGAAGCCAGTGAAGAAGAGAAGAAAGATCAGTATGATGAATTAATCAAAATAGTTGACTTAATAGAAGCAAATAAAGAGGTGTAGACTTATGTTCAGGTTTCTACATTGGTACTTATTATTTTTAATCCCACTGTTTATCTATCTTTTTTTTAAAGACAATAGCAGTAGGGCGATTAAATTTTCAAGTATAAAGTTAATCAAGGATTCTGGAGTTAAAGCTACAATTAAGCATAAGATAGGGAGATATACAATACTTTTGGGAGTTATCTTACTTATAATCGCCTTAGCCCGTCCACAATCAGGAAAAGAAGTGAATAATATAAAAAAAGAAGGAATAGATATTGTCTTAGCCTTAGATCTTTCAGGAAGTATGAAGTCAGTAGATTTTGATCCAAGTAGATTAGAAGTTGCTAAAAAAACAATCGATAAGTTTATAAAGGGTAGAAAGAATGATAGGTTGTCTTTAGCAGTTTTCTCAGGAACAGCCTATACTAAAGTACCTTTGACTTTAGATCATAATATCTTAAGAGAGATGTTAGAAAAGACAAGTTCTGAAGATGTGAATAAGGATGGAACAGCTATTGGGATGGGACTTTCAGTCGGGATCAATCGTTTGAAAAAGAGTAATGCTAAGTCCAAGATAATTATCTTAGTAACTGATGGAGAGAATAATGCTGGTAAGGTCAGTCCTGAGACTGCTATACAAATTGCTAGTCAGATAGGAATTAAAGTTTATACTATAGGAGTAGGCAGTGATATTACTAAGATTCCTATAGGAAGAGACTTTTTTGGTCAGATGAGATATCAAAGTTATGAAGGTGGATTAGATGAAAGGTTATTGCAGAAGATAGCCAAGCAAACAGGAGGAGAATATTTTAGAGCTAAAGATCCTAAGGTTTTGACTAATATATTTAAGAAGATTGATCAATTAGAGAAATCAAAATTTGATATAAATAATTATTTAGAATATAAGGAATTAGCCTTTAATTTTATTAAAGGAGGACTAATATTAATTTTGCTTGGAATATTTTTGGAGAGATATTTTTATATAAAAATACCTTAAAAGGTATTATTAGTGCAGCAGGTTTTATTGATTAAGAGGTGAGAATAGATATGGAATTTAGTAAGTTGGATAATATAGTTTATTTAATTATTCCTTTTTTAGCTCTGATTATCTTAATTTTAGGTTATAGAAAACGAGATAACATTATTAAATACTTTAATTTTAAAGCGATTTATAGATTTAAAATAGCTAAAACCATATTAATAGTCTTAGGTATTATCTTGATAGCCTTTTCATTACTGGACCCACAAATTTTTCGGGGATATAAAGAAGTAGAGAAAAAAGGTTTAGATATCTATATATTGCTTGATACCTCTAAAAGTATGTTGGCTGAAGATATTAAGCCTAACCGTCTATTTCGGATGAAGAAGAGTATAGAGAAGGTACTTAATTCTTTGCAGGGGGATAGGGTTGGCTTCATTCCCTTTGCTTCTGATGCTTATATTCAAATGCCATTAACCGATGACTATGATTTGGCAAAGATGTTTCTAGAGGTTATCGATACCGATATGATTGCTGGTGGTGGAACAAATATTGCAGCGGGATTAGATTTAGCTCAAGAGTCTTTTGATAAATCTGCTAAGGGAGATAAAGTTATATTGATCTTTAGCGATGGAGAAGAACATAATCAAGGAGCAGTAAGAGTAGCTAAAGAGATAGAAAATGAGAAAATTTATACAATAGGATTAGGAACTAAAGAAGGAGCATTAATTCCTGAATATAGTGATTCAGGACAGAAGATAGGGTATAAGAAGGATCAAGTAGGTAACTATGTTAATTCAAAATTAAATATAAACTCTTTGCAAGAGATTGCTAAAGTTGGAGCAGGTAAATTCTATCTCTCTACTTTAAAGGGAGATGAGATTGACCACCTTATTGATAATATTTTGAAGTTGAAGCGGCAAGAGTATAGAAAGGATAAGATAAAGAAGTTTACTAAGATATATCAGTACTTCTTAGGAACTGGGATATTAATTTTTTTAATAGGGTACTTTCTCAAGGAACGGAGTGATCATTCTTGAAGAAGATATGTAGTTATTTATTATTTAGCGTTATTTTGATCTTTTTACTATCAGGATGTACTCAAGGTAATATTAGAAAAAGAATTGAAAAAGCTAATAGACTTTATAATCAAGAAAAATATTCAGAGGCTTTGGAGGTCTATCAATCTGCTCTTAAGAAGAATAGTAAGAATGATATATTAAATTATAATCTTGCCAATACATATTATAGATTGCAGAAATATGAAGATGCTTTAAGTTATTATAATAAGCTAAGTAAAGATAAAAGTGTAGTACCAAATTTGGGTGCTACCTATAAGAGGATTGGAGATCAGAGAAGAAAATTAACAGATAAAATTAAAAGTTATGAGCAGGCTTTAGATAATTATAAAGCTGGAATTAAGTTAGATAGTCATAATAAAAAGTTGAAGTTTAATTATGAATATGTTGATCAATTATTAAAGCAGTTAAAAGAACAGCAAGAAAAGCAAAAGAATAATCAAAATTCACAAGATAAAAACCAAGAAAAAAATAAAGATAAGTCACAGAAGAATCAGCAGGAAAAGAAGCAAAAGAGTAAAAGTAACAAAAGACAAGATCCTAAAGGTCAAAAAGAAGATCGAGAAGAAAATAATAAAAAAAGAGATAACAGTCAACAGGGAGATGCAAATAAAGCTAATCAAAAAAATAAAGAGCAGAAAGATCAAAAGCAGCAGGACAAAAAAGCTAATAAATCACAAGAAGAATCTCAGAAGGCAAGTAATTCTCAACAGGGTAATTCAGCTAAAGAAGATAGTCAGAGTCAAGAAAAATTAGAAGAAGCATTAAGAATATTAAAGGCTTTAGAGCAGGAAGAGAAGGATAGTTTGAAGAATAATCAAAAAGTAAAGAATGGAGATAATCAGAATGAGAAATATGATTGGTAAAGTGGGGTGAAAGAGTGAATAAGTCATCAAAGATATTATTAATCTTATTGTTAATAATTCTATCTTCTTCAACATTAACTTTTGCAGCAGAAGCAGAATTTAGATTAGATATAGATAGTCTTAATTTAGTGGAAGGAGTTAGTAGCAATTTAACGTTATCATTAAAGAATGCTCAGGGAGCTGAAGTAGAAAAGATTAAGGGTATAGATAAATTTAAGATCTTATCTAAAGGTACTAGTAGTCAAACTAATATTATAAATTTTAAGAAGAGTTATATTAAGAAGTACCACTATAATATTTTAGTTGAAAAGACAGGGAAATTTACTTTGCAGGGGATAGTAAAGTATAAAGGAAAGCTTTATAAGACGAATGAATTAAATTTGACAGTTAGTAAGCGTGGCCAAAACCAAAAGAGAGAAAATACTAATATCTTTCTTAGAACAACTCTTTCAAAAGACAGGATATATTTTGGCGAGAAGGTCGTATTAAAGTATGATCTCTTTACTAGGTATAATTTAAGAGGATATCAATTTGCAGAGGAATTAAAATTTAATAATTTTATAAGTCAGAGTCTAGGAAATAATCAATTAAAGGCTAGTTATGTTTATCTAGATGGAAAGAAATATATAAAGTATGAAGTTGCCCAGCTAATATTAACTCCTACAAAGACAGGAGAAGTAAAGATACCATCATATAATCTTCAAACTAATGTTAGTACGGGAAGTTTTTCATCTAAAGCAATCTATCTTAGTACAGATGCAAAGGATATCAAAGTATTGCCCTTACCTCAAACTAAAAAACCTAAAGGCTTTACAGGGATAGTTGGATCCTTGGATATTAAAAGCAATTTATCTAAGCAGAAAGTTGAATATGGTGACTCTACAACCTTAAATGTTAAGCTTTCTGGTAATGTTAATTTAGATAGTTTAGACAATATTTTTGGAGATAAGATCAATGGCTTTGAAGTTTATCAAACAGAAAAGGATAACAAAGAAGAAGTTAGAGGAATGGAATATTATACGGAAAAAGATTTTGATATTATCTTAGTTCCTAATAAGAAAGGTAAGTTAGGAATTCCTGGAATTAAGATAGCATACTTTAATCCTCAAAGTCAAAAGTATGAATATGCCAAGATAAAAAAATCTACAATAGAAGTTAGTGGTGGAGAAGGTAAAGGTGATAATGATCAGAATTTAATAGATGATTCTCAATCTAATAACAAAGAGGTTATTAAAATAACTCAGATTAATGACCAGTCAAATACTGACAATAATGAAGAGTATTATAGCTTTAGAATTAAAAAATCCTATCTTAAAATTGCTGTTATAATATTAACTGTAACGGTATTTTTATTGATTATTATCATTATTCTTAGAAGAAATAAACTGAAAAAAAATAATAATTTGGCTAAGATTTATGAAAAGATAAAAAAAGAAGATAATGAGGATGAAATTTATAACTTATTAAATCAAATGATAAAATACAGATTTAATATTAGTCTGAAGGCAAATTCTAAGCATGAAATTTCAAATAAAATTGATGATATTGATTTACTTCGAGAGCTTTATGAGATTATTGATTATATGGAGAATAAAAGATATGAAGCTAGAGATTTAGAGGTGAAAGATAAAATCTCAACTATATATAAGATGCTATAATTATGGCAATTATAGTATAGATTTAATAGCCACAGGCTAAATGGTTTTACCCCCAATAAGTAGACATTTCTTTAAAAAGCTACACCTGTGGTCATATGGCTTCTGTATTCTACAGGAGCCATATTATTTAATCTTTTTTGAAACCGTTTGTAATTCTTAAATTGCAATAATAAATTGAACATTTTCAAACTGTAATAATTTGGTTATTTAGTCATAAAGAATTTGTTTTAATTTATCTTCAAATATTT